>JACQWT010000337.1 GCA_016209145.1 Deltaproteobacteria bacterium
GGCCGCCCTAGCACTACTGCCGTCAAAATCTCCGGCAGTAGTGCTAGCCGCAGAGAAGCTCGCACACGGCGGCGCGCAGCTCCGCCTCGCGCCACGGCTTGGCGAGCAGGCGATCTATCGCGCCGGCGGCGACGGCCGCGCGGATATCGCCGCCGATCTCGCCGCCGGTGACCATGAGAGTACGGATCTCGGGCCGGGCCGCGCGCAAGTGGCGGAGGAAATCGACGCCCGAGACGTGAGGCATTTGATTGTCGGAGACAACCAGCTCGGGCCGCAGCCGATCGATCTCGGCGAGAGCGGCGACCGGGTGCTCGAAGCCGTGGAGCTCGCGTGCGCCGTCGCGCAGCGCGCGCAGCAGGGCGCGGCGCACCAGTGCCTCGTCGTCCACGACGAACACGACGGCACACGCGGCGTGCTTCTCACCCGCGGCTTGTGGCAACGACGCGGTCACGGCCCCCAGAGGCAGCAAGCGCCGTGCCACCCTCGGCCAAACGCCACGCCGCCGGGTGGGCCGGCTGCGCGACTGCCTGCACGACCAGCTCGTGCAGGAACTCCGGCGCGAGATCCGCGCCGCTGGCGTCGTGCTCGATCTCCACGGGCGTCCACTCGCCGGCGCGTCCACCCCCGCCGGGCGCCGTTGAGCCTTGGCAGCAACGCGGTTGGGCCCGAGCTTCACTCCTTTGCGGCTCGGGTGTTGCGGCGATTCCGGTCAAGCGACGCGGCCAGACCAGTACTGGGGCCTGCGGCTCGTGTGCGCCACAGCCAACACCACAATCATGTCAGGGAATACCTGATACGCGAGGGCGTAGGGAAACCGCGATACCAGGAACCTCCTGACGGGCGGGACTCGCGCCGGTGCATCAGGCCAACGAGGCCACGCATCCGGCGTCTCGGCAACCGCGGCGAGGGCGCAGCGAGCCTCGAGCAGGAGCTCATCGCCCAGGCCGGGCCGTTCGTCGTCGTACCAGGCTGCGGCTTGCTCGAGCTCTGCCTCGGCCTCAGCGTGTAGCCGGATCCTCACGGCGTGCCTTCAAACGAGCAGCGATGCGCTCGCGGACGTCGTCCCAGTCCACGAGCTGTGCCTCTCCATTGGCGACTTCCCGCGCGCGGCGCTCGATCTCAGCGACCCAGGCCGCCGCCGTGTCGACGTCCGCGTCCTCGTGCAGACTGAGCAGGAGCGTGTGGGCGAGCTCGGCCCGTTGCTCGCGTGGGAGGCCCAGCACCGCTGAGCGCAGCTCGTCATGGCTCATAGCGACAGCATAGCGCGAGATGGCGCCCGGAAGGGACCGTACCCGTTCACGGCATTTCCGCGCCAGCAAGGACGGCTCGCCGAGTCGGCCGCGAGCGCGGGGCAGGGGTGACGCGCCCGAAGGGCGCGTCGGGACCCCAACCCCGTCCCGAAGGGACGGACTTACGTCCTCGGCCCGGCTCCTCACGTACGGGAGTACGCTCCGGGCCGGGCCTCCGGGCGCGCTCATGCGCGCAGCCCCGCCTGACGAGCCGGCTGGGAGAATGCGTGAACGCGTACAAGGGACCGATCGGCGGAGGACTGCCGGCGGCCCCGGAGGCGCGGAGCCCCGGACCGGCGCTACGGCCCGCGCAGCCAGTTGCAGGCCTCAGCCCGCGCTGGGCTACTTCGCCACCGCGACAGCGGCGCGCTGCTCCAGCTCCGCAACCCTGCGCCGCAGCTCGGCGAGATCGTCCGCCGCCTCGCCGCCTTCCAGCCTTTCTGCGCGAGAGGTGAAGTCCGGGTTGCGCAGCCACCAGTCGATGCCCATCTCCCGGGCCTTGTCGACCGAGGCCACGAGCAGCCGGATCTGGATCGTCAAGAGCTCGACGTCGACGAGCTTCACCTTGATGTCGCCGGCGATGACTATGCCCTTGTCCAGCACGCGCTCCAGCAGATCGGCGAGGTTGCTCGTCTCGGTGGCGTGTACCATCCTGCGGTCTGTACGTTGCATTGGGCTGCTTCCCTATTCGTCGAGCAGGTTGCCGAGCGGACCGAGATCGATGTTGAGGCTGTCGATCTCGAAGTGCCGCTTGAGCTCGTCCATCTTCTGCTCCAGGCGCATCAACGTCGTGCCGACGCGCTCGACCTGCGCCGCCGAGAGGCTGCCGCCCTCGACGCGGCGCAGGGCCTGGCGCTCGACGAGCTGCCGCAGCAGCTCGATGAGCGAGAGGACGAGCTCGACCAGGCCGCGCTCGACCTTGTCCGGATCGAGCGCGACGCGGCGCGGAAGCCGGGGCCGGAACGCCGGCGCGGCGGCGGCGAAGACCGCCAGATCCTCGTGTCGGCCCCGGACCTCGGCGTAGCGCATGCTGGGCTTCCTCACGAGCACGCGGCCGACCGCCGCCGCATGGTCTCCACGGACGAGACCACGAGGTTCACGCCAACGTACAGCAGATCCACGTCGGCCACGGAGATCACGATGTCGCCGGCGACGACCGCCCCCTTGTTCAGCACCCGGTCGAGCGTCTCGCACAGGCTCACGCGCCGCTGGCAGGCAAGCGCGCGGGACGGGCGCAGGCGCGGGCGCGCGAGGGCAACGCTAGCGGCTGGCATCCGCGCCGCGCTCCTCTCGGTGCTGCTCGATCCGCTCGAGCTCGGCCACGAGCTCGGCCTCGCGCTCGCCGAACTGCTCCTCGGTCACGGCGCCGCGTTCGAGCTGGAGATACAGCTCGGTCAAAGCCTCGCGCACGGCACCGTCGTCCCAGAGCTCCTGCTCGACCCGCGCCGCGATCTCCCGGACGATGTACAGCAGGCCCAGGCCCATGGTGCTCCCTAGGCCGCGCCGCCGAGCTCGAGCCGGGCGAAGTGGAACGGGGCGAACGGCCCGTCGAGCTGGAACACGTACTCGGACGGGAAGGTAGCGGCGAGCGCGTAGATCCGCTTCTCGAACGCCTCCTGGATCTCGCGCGCCACGAGCAAGGAGAGCTCCGCCACGACGCGCTCCTCTTTGGGCGTGCCCACGTCCACCTCGGCGCAGCTCCCCTCGAGCACGGTGAGCACGCGCTGCGTGCGCTCTTCGCGCGCCGCGGCGAGCCGGCGCTCGAACATCCGGCCGAGCTCGATCTTCTCGGCCTGGCTGGGGGCGCTGGAGCGGCCGAAGAGCCGATCGCGCAAGGCCGCGAGCTCCGGATCGGCGGCCACGAAGTAGCCGAAGATGTCGTCGACGTCCCACTTCACCCTCAACCCCATCTCGACCTTGCCGTCGAGCCGCAGAAGCTCGTCCAGGATCTCCTCGTGCTCTTCGCGCAGCCGCGCCGCGATCTGTGCCTCACTCGCGGCCACGTGGCCGAAGGCCATGGGCACGATGGTCGTGCTCTTCATGACCTCGCGGATGACCCGGTAGTGGGGCTCCAGGTTGCGCCGCAGCGGCAGGAGCTTCGGCGTGGCGGCGCAGGCGCTGACCACGGCGCCAACGGCGTCCACGCGCACGGTGTGCACCCGGCCGGGCCGGCCCTCGTGCTCGAGCCCGATCGGGCCGAAGTCGCCGGCCCCGGCGGCGCGGATGAGCCCGTACAGATATCGCCCCGTGGGCTCCATGGCTCAGCTCGCCTCCTCCAGCACCGGAGCCGCCGCCGCCTCCTGTGCCCGGGCGGCGACGGGGGCGCCGGGGCCGACGCAACGCATCGCCTTGAGCTTGCCCTGCTCGATGGCCACCTCGATGACGGCGCGGCACCCCCAGCAGCGCAGCTCGCCCCGGTAGTCCTCGTACGCCTCGTCCAAGAACGTGGCGTGCCCGCAGTTCAGGCAGTACAGCTTGATTCTCATGGTCGGTGTCGCCCTCCGTGCTTCAGTAGCGAATCGTGCGCCGCTCGCGCCCGCTCGGGCGGGGCGGCGCGAGCGAAGGGGCGGCCGGCGCACCGGCCGCCGCAGGGGGGGCGCCCAGGGCCGCATGGTGCTCGGCCATGAGCCGGTCGATCTCCGCCATCCGCAGATCGATCTCCCGGATGCGGCGCTCCGCCGCGCGGCGATCCCGCCCGAGGCGCGAGCGCTCCAGCTCCAACGAAGCGAGCCGGAACTGGAGCACGTGGCGCTCGCTCTGCGCCGAGGTCGTGCCGCGCATTGCCGCCAACGTGCGTAGCTCCCTTACCCCGCGGCACGCGACGCCCATGGGCTACGCCTCCGCCACGGCGCCGGACGAACCCAGGCCGAGCTCGCCGCCGGCCGCCGCCCGCGTGCGCTCGACCACGATGCGATCTACCACCGTGCGCAGGCCGTCATGGCCCTCGCGCACGACCTTCGCCGGGAGGCCCCCCAGCACGTCGCGGCAGATCTGCGCGAAGGCGGCGTCCGCCGGGCGAGGGTGCGCTCCCTGCCGCGCGGAAACGCGCGCGATCATGATGGCGGCGCGCAGGCTCGGGCCCTGCTTGGTGAGCCCCAGCCGCCGCAGCTCGCGCACGATGTCCACGACGAGCTCGGCCTCGTCGCGCGCCAGACGCGACTTCGCCTCGGCAATGCGCACCTCGGTGTCGCGATCGTAGTACTCGACCCGGATGGTGATGAGCCGGTCCATCAAGGCATCAGGGTCAGCCGGTTGTCCGCCCACAGCGTGCTCATGCTCTCCTCGGTCTTGACCACCGAGTGGATGAAGTTGTCGACGAGCTTGCTCTTGCGGTAGCCGTAGTCGCCGCCCACGAGATCGCTCGAGCCGCACTCGTCGTCGCCGTGCATCAGCGTCACGGGCCGGCCCCGCACCGCGGCCACGTGCAGCGCCAGGGTGGTCTTGCCGGTGCCCGCAGGGCCGGAGAAGTGCACCGGATAGCCCGCCCCGAGGTAGCACAGGGCCCGATCGGTGATGCGCCTGACCTCGGGCGTCAGCACGAAGCTGTCGCTCGCCGCAAGCGAGACGCTCGAGGTGGCCCGCGCACCCTCGGCCGAAGCTACGCCGCCGCCGAAATCCAGATTGTCGCCGTCCATACGCCTGCTCCTCCCGTGTCGCCGCTTCCCCGGGCCCCGGGCCGGGCCCGGCCGCGCCCACGGCGCGACCAGGTCCGGCCTCGGGCGCCCGCGCCCTCAGCTCCCCTGCGAGCGGGGACGGCGCCGGAACGCGTCGCTCGCCGCGCGCAGCTCGCCCGCCATGTCTTGCAGATCCGCCGCCCTCTCGCGACGGCCGAGGCCGAAGCGGCCGAGCAGGGCGTGCGCTCCCGAGCGCAGCTCGCTGGCGAACAGCCGGCGGTCTTCCGCGTCGTGCTCGGCACGCCGGCGCCGCTGGGACTCCGCCGCCCGGTGGTCGCGGCGGAACTCGGCAAGCATGGCGAAGGTGTCGCCGCGGACGCGGTCGAAGTGCTCGGCGCGTCGCCGAACGCCTGCCGCCATCTCCTGCCCCAAGGCGCGCATCGCCTCGGGCGTGAACGAACTGAAATGGTGACCCATGGCCTTTCTCCTTCTCCTCGATGCTGGCATCGGGACCTCTCCCCGGGAGCGACGCCGCGGCCGCTCCCGGGGAGCCGTCCCCGCTCGCCGTGACGGCCTACGCGGCCGGCGCGGCGGCCGTGGCGGTGAGGCCGATGGCCTCGGCGTACTTGAGGTACGTCTCGACGGAGGCCACGACGACGCGCGCCTCGATCGAGAGCAGCTCGATCCCCACGAGGGATACCTTCGCCCACGCATCGATCACGATGCCCTTGTCGAGGATGCGGTCGACCACCTCGGCCAGGCTGGACGAGTCCGTTGACTTCATCACCTTTGCCATTACTACTGCCTCCTTGCCGCGTCGGATGCGGCTGGGGGCCGCACGAGCAACATCGATGCCAGCTTCCCCGCGGGCCCGGATGTGGCGGCCAGGAGCGCGAAATGGCGGCGGCTTCGTGGAGCGCCGGGCGCGGCAGCGCGGCGCGCCGGCTCCGGCGAGGGAGCGCTGTCCGGAAGCCGGCTCCCGCGATCGGGGAAGCGCCGCCCGCCCGCGCCGAGCAGGGCGGCCGCGACCCGGCACCGTCAGTCGGTGACGTCGGGAGGCGCTGAGCCCAGCCCGTAGCGGCGCAGCTTCGCCCGCAGCGTCTTGGGGTCGATGCCCAGCAGGACCGCCATCTGCCTACCCGTCATGCCGCCGCGCCGCACTAGGGCCGCCAGCAGGAAACGCTCGGCCTGCTCCGCCGCGTGCGCGGCCACGGCCTTGAGGTCGGTCCCCGCGGCGGCCGGGTCGAGATCGATCGCCAGCCGCGGGCGCTCGGCCCCGGCATCGCCATCGGGCGCGCCGCCAGAGGGCGCGGCGACGCCGCGCACCTCGGGCGGCAGATGCTCGGCGCACACGGCTCCGGGCGCGAGCACGACCGCCGCCTTCATGGCGTTCTCCAGCTCGCGCACGTTGCCCGGCCAGCCGTAGGCATTGACCAGCTCCATCGCCTCGGCCGACAGCCAGCGCGGGCCGAAGCCAAAGCGCGCCGCGTAGTGCGCCACGAAGTGCTCGGCAAGCCTGGCCGCGTCCCCCTCGCGCTCGCGCAGCGGCGGCAGGCGGATCGCCACCTCCTTCAGCCGGAAGTACAGATCCTGGCGGAAGCGACCGGCGCGGATGGCCTCCTTGATGTCGGCGTTCGTGGCCGAGACGACGCGGACGTCGAGCGCGACGCTCTCCCGGCCCCCCACGCGCTCCATGCGCCGCTCCTGCAGAAAACGCAGCAGCTTGGCCTGGAGCTCGGGCGGCAGGTTGCCAATCTCGTCGAGGAACAGCGTGCCTCCTTGCGCCAGCTCCAGCCGGCCCAGCCGCCGGCAGATCGCGCCGGTGAACGCCCCCTTCTCGTGGCCGAACAGCTCGCTTTCGACGAGGCTCTCGGCCAGCATGGCGCAGTCCAGGGGCACGAATGGCCCACGGCGCCGCTTGCTCGCGGCGTGGATGGCGCGGGCGAACAGCTCCTTGCCCGTGCCGGTCTCGCCGAGCAGGAGCACGTTGATCTCGGGCACGGCGAAGCGCAGCACCAGGTCCATGGCGCGGCGAAACGCCGGGCTCTCGCCGACCAACACCGGCCCGACCTCGATCGACGGCTCGCGCCGCAGCGAGAGCAGCTCCTCCAGGCCGCCCAACAGGGCGGCGCCGTCGAGCGGCTTCTCCACGAAGTCGGCAGCTCCGAGCTTCATGGCCAGCACGGCCGCGGCCACGTTGCCGTGGGCCGTCATCATCACAATGGGAAGGCGCGCTTCGAGGGCCCGCAGCCCGCGCAGCACCTCGTAGCCGTCCATGTCGCCCTCGAGCACCAGATCCAGCAGCACGAGGTCGGGATGCCCCTCCGCCGCAGCCTGGAGCGCGGCCTCGCCCGAGCCCACGCACTTGGCGCTGTGGCCTCGCTCGCCGAGCAGCTCGCCGAGCCACGCGCACAGCTCGCGATCATCGTCGACAACAAGAACGTTGGCCATGAACTTCCCCCCCCTACGCCTCCACCAGTGCCTCCAGCTCCTCGTGGCTGCGCTCGCGCAGGTAGAGCGCACCGGAGAGGCACTTCTTGGCGCAGATGCTGCACCCGATGCAGCGCGACGGATCGGTCTTCGGGTGCATGTCTGCATCGAGCGCGATCGCCAGGTAGGAGCAGCGCGTGCAGTTGCCGCAGCTCGTGCACAGCTCGGTGTGGCACGCCGAGATCTTCTTCTTGGCCGGCAAGGCCATGAAGTCGGTCACGGGCCCGGGCAGCGCGCGGCCCACGAGCTCACGCACCGAGCCCACGCCGCGCGCGCGCAGCAGATGGGCGAGGCCGCTGCACAGCTCGTCTATGATCCCGTAGCCGTACTTCATGGCAAGGGTGCAGAACTGCACGCTGTGCGCACCCAGGGCGAGGAAGTCGGCCGCGGCCTTGTAGTCCATGGGCCCGCCGTTGCCCGAGACGACCACGCCGAGATCGGCCACCTTGGCCAGTGTGAGGAAGCTGATGGGCAGGACCCCCTCGCCGCTCAGGCCGACGACCACACCCTCCTCCCAGCTCGTCTTCGGGCCGGGACGCAGCCCCAGGGCCGGGAACGTGTTGGCCAGCGTGACACCCGCCTTGGCAGCGGGGTAGCGGCCCAGCACTTCCCGTACCGCGAGCACGATCGCCGCCACCGAGGTGACGGCCGCGGTGAGCTTGAAGAGCTTGGGCACGTTCGCATCGCCCGCCGAAAGGATCCAGTCGATGATCTTGGCGGTCAGCGCCGCGTTCTGGGAGACGATGTCGCCCTCGGTGCCGTCGCCGCCCTGCGGGCACGAGAGACTGTATTCGATACCCATCACGCCGGCGGCCTCGAGCATGCGCGTGTTGCCCTGCCACCCGGCCCGGTCGGCGTCGTCTCGTCCCGTCACGGGCCCGCCCGTCGAAGCCATGACGAGCCGGTCGGGGAACTCGCGCGCCAGGCGCTCGATCTCGCGGCAGACGCGGCCCAGGGCGTGGCCCGAGACGTTGTCGCAGTTGCCCCAGGTGCGCGGGCCGAAGGTCCACATGTACTCCGCCGGGATGTGGATGGGCACGCCGTCGAAGGCGGTCTTCACGATCGCGCCCGGCCAGCCGGCCTCGAAGGCGCGCTTGCACTGCTCGTAGCCGTCCGTGGGCGGCGCGGCCGAGAGCAGGAAGGGCGAGGCGACGCGGCGGCCGAAGAAGTCGGTGCCGAGATCCACCGGGACCTGCCGGTAGCCGGGGATGGTGAAGATGCTCTTGCGCGGCCGGCCGGGCGGCGCGTGAGCGGCGCCGCACAGGTCGGCATGGATCCGGGCCGCAGCCTCCTTGCCCGCGGCCACCGCCTCAACCACGCTGGAAGGACCGGTGTCGCAGTCGCCCGCGGCGAGCAAGCCGGTGCGCTCGCGAATCGAGGCCCTCTGGCCCACGGCCACGATCACGTGGCGGATGTCCTCGCGCTTCTGCTCGGTGCCGCAGAGGTCGCGCACGGCGCGCGGATCGAAGGGGGCCGCGGGCGCCCGCGGCGCGACGTAGGGCCCATCGCCCGGCGGGTAGCACACGCGTTTTGTCTCGATGCCCTGCACGGCGCCGCCTTGCCCGACAACGGCCCACAGCCGCGTGCGGCCATGCACCTCGATGCCGTGCGCCAAGATCTCCTGCCGCTCGCGCTCGGTGAGCGGCATCTCGCCGAGCTTCTCCAGCGCCAGCATCTCGACGCGCTCCGCGCCCCGTCGCCGGGCCGTCACGGCGCAGTCGCATGCCACGGCTCCGCCGCCCACGACCGCCACGGGCCCGGTGAGCTCGTGGCGGGCCGGATCGAGCAGGTAGTCCCAGCCCGGGATGGCCGCCTCTTCGCCCGGGATGCCGAGCGCGATGGGGGAGGTCAGGCCCACGGCCACGAGCAGCGCGTCGAAGCCGCCCAGCTTGCGCGGGTCCCCGAGCTCGGTGCTCAGGTGAACCTGGATGTGGGGTGACGAGAGCACGAAGCGCAGATCCGCCTCCAAGAGCTCGCGCGGCAGCCGGTGCTCGGGGATGAGCCGGCAGGCCCCGCCGGGGCGCGCCGCCCGCTCGAAGATCTCGACGCGGTGGCCGAGCTTCGCCAGGGCGAAGGCCGCCGCCAGGCCGGCCGGGCCGGCGCCCACGACCGCCACCCGCCTGCCGCTCGGCGCGGCGGGCTCCTCGAAGCGGGGCACGACGCCCAGCGCCGTCGCGCGCCGGACGATCGTCTCCTGCACGTCGCGGATCTGCACGGCGCGATCGAACAGCCGGCGCGAGCACGCCGCCATGCAGTGGCGCTCGGGGCAGACGGCGCCGCACACGCCGCCCAGAGGGTTCTGCGCGTAGATGAGGGCCGCGGCCCGCTGGAAGTCCGCCGGCTCGCCCACGCGTGCGGCCATGATGAAGTCGGCGGGCGAGCAGTGCGCGGGGCAGGCGTCCCGGCACGGCTTGCGCTCGCAGTACTCGCACTTCTCGATCTCCGCCCGGAGCTGGGCAAGGCTGAGCTCGGTCATTATTCACCTCGCAGAGTCAGCGAAACGCTCCCAAGTCTGCGGCGCCAGGGCCCGCGCCGCCCGGGCGATCCGCCCGGGGTCGAGCGTGCGAAGCTCGCCGTCCTGCATCAGCACCCGGCCGGCGCACACCGTCGTGCGCACGCCCTCGGCCGCCACGCCGAAGAGGATGTGGCCGTAGACGTTGGCCGCCGTGGCCGGTGTGAAGGGCCGGTGCTCGGTCACGATCACGTCGGCCGCCGCGCCCGGCTCCAGCACGCCGAGCTTGCGGCCGAAGAAGGCCGACGCCAGGGCCGCGTTGTTCTCGAAGAGCATCCTGGCCGCCTCGCCGAAGCCGACCGACGGGCTCTGCGCGACGTGGCGGCGCACGAAGAGCGCGGCGCGCGCCTCCTCCAGCATGTTCGAAGTCATGCCGTCCGTGCCGAGGCAGACGCGCACGCCGCGCGCCATCATCTCGGGCACGCGAGCGCAGCCCACGGCGTTGTTCATGTTCGACTGCGGGTTGTGCACTACCGCGGTGTCCGTCCCGCGCAACAGCTCGATCTCGTCGTCGCTCACGTGCACGCAGTGCACGGCAAGCGTCTGCGGGCCGAGCCCGCCCGCGTCGTGCAGGCGCCGGATGACGCGCTTGCCGTGGCGCGCGAGCGAACGCTCCTGGTCGGCCGTGCTCTCGGCCACGTGGATGTGCAGCCCCGTCTTGTGCTCGCGCGCCAGCGCCACGCACGCCGCGAGCGTCTCGTCACCGACGGTCATGCCGGCGTGCACGCCCACCAGGCCGTGGAGCATGGGGCCGCGGCCGCAGCGCGCGAGCCAGGCGGCGTTCTCGGCCAAGCCGGCGCGGGCGCCCTCGGGGCCGTTGCGGTCGGTGACCTCGTAGCAAAGCGAGGCGCGGATCCCCGCCTCGGTCACGGCGTCGGCGATCCGGCTCAGGCTCCCGGCAATGGCGTGCGGGCTGGCGTGGTGGTCGATGATCGTGGTCGTGCCCGAGCGGATGCAGCGCCCGAGCGGCACGAGAGCGCTGTAGTAGACGCCGTCGAGATCGAGCGCCCGGTCGAGCCTCCACCAGAGCTTCTCCAGCACCTCGACGAAGTCAGCCGCCGGCTCCGAGGCCAGCCCGCAGGCGAAGGTGCTGTACAGGTGGTGGTGGGCGCAGATCAGGCCGGGCATGATCGCACGGCCGCCGGCGTCGATGTACTGCGCGCCCGAGCCACGCAGCGCGTCCGTGGGGCCGACGGCCGCGATGGTGTCGCCCTCGATGAGCACGCCGCCCTGCTCGATGACCTGTCCCGGGTTGCCGAGCGTGAAGACCGTTCCGTTTCCGATGAGCAGCGCCGTCGCCATAGGGCGCCAGCGTAGGCGGGCGACCGCAGGCCTTCAACCCCAAGCCGTCAGCTCGTGAAGGGGTTGAAGCAGCGCGCTCCGGTGCGCTGGACGTGAACCAGGTTGCGCGTCACGAGCGTAAGGTCGTGCGTGAGAGCTGTGGCGGCAAGCAGCCCATCGACCGCGGGAAGCGGGTCGGGAACGTTGAGCCGTCCCCAGGTGTCGGCCACGGCTCGGCCCACCGGCAGCAGCCGCTCGCCGTAGTCCTCCACGAGCCGCCCCAGCCAGGCGTCGAGCGCTGCCCCGGCGGCCGAATCACGCCTGCGCACGGACTCGACGCCGCGCCGGAGCTCTCCGACGACGAGAACGCTCAGGTAGACACTGCCCGGCGCAAGAGAGCGGTGCCACGAGGCGACGCCAGGGTCGCATCTCGAAGCCTTGCGCAGCTCCGACACGACGTTGGTGTCGAGAAGGTAGCTCATGGCTCGAGCTCGCGCATGCTCCCCTCGATGCGGGCGAAGTCGGCGTCCTCGCCCGCGTCCGGCATCGTGCGCAAGTACTCCTCCAGACTCACGCGGGGCTTCTTGGCCAGGAGCGCCTGGCGAAGGATCTCACGGTGCTCTGCTTCCGCCGATCTGCCGCTGCGAGCGGCCTGCAGCTTCAGCGCCCGCACGACCTCCTCCTCCACCTGGCGAACCGTGAGCTGGCCCATCGATGTCACTCCTTGCACCTCGTCTAGCATTGATGGCACAGTGCTGTCAACGCCTTCACGGCTGGTCCCGCCTTCCCCCGCGCGGCCGATGTGGACTACAGCTACAGGGGCTCGGCCCCGGGAGGCGGATCCATGTGGCCTACCATCGTTGTCATCGGCGCCCTGCTCGCGCTCTCGGTCCTGGTGAACCTCAGGACTTCGCGCCCCGACGGATCGCTCTTGCGCGGAGTGCACCCGTACCGGCGGCTCATGCCGTTCGTGATGCGCACGCGTGGCGAGTCGGTGGTGTACTTCGACCTCGCCGTCGACGCCGAGCCACTGTGCGCCTACCTGGAGCGCGCGCGCGAGCGCTTCGAGGTGGACGTGACCCACTGCATCGTGGCCGCCGCCGCCGCTGCCCTGTTCGAGACGCCCGAGATGAACTGCTTCGTCGCGGGGCGGCGGCTCTACCGGCGCTCCGGCCGCTTCGTCAGCTTCTCCATGAAGCGCAAGGCGCTCGACAAGCGTGCCAAGATCGCGGTCGTCAAGCTCGAGCTGCGCCCCGAGGAGACCTTCCGCGAGCTGTGCGCGCGCATCGGCGACGCAATCGGGGTGGAGCGGTCGGACGCCCGCACCCACGCCGACCGCGAGTACGCCTTGTTCAACCTCGTCCCGCGGCCGCTGCTCGCCGCCGCCGTGGCGCTGTTTCGCTGGCTCGACTACCACGGTCTGCTTCCCGGCTCATTCATCCGGGACGACGCCATGTACACGAGCGCGTTCATCGCCAACCTCGGCAGCCTGAAGATGGGAGCGGGCTATCACCACCTGTACGAGTGGGGCAACTGCCCGCTGTTCGTCATGGCCGGCCAGATCGAGGAGCGAGCCGTGGTCGCGCACGCAGCCGTGGCGGTGCGCCGTGTCCTGCCGCTGCGCTTCTCCTACAACGAGCGCATCGACGACGGCCTGACCGCGCGCGCCGGCCTGGAGACGCTCCGCCGCGTGCTCGAGCATCCCGGCGAGCACCTCGGCTGTCTCGCGGACGACGGCAGCGACGCGCGGCCGCTCGGTGAGCCGTTAGCGATTAGCAATTAGCAATTAGCTAAGAGCTAACGGCTAACGGCTAACGGCTTCTTCCTACGTACGGCTCCCAGCACTTGCCGTCGAACCAGTGGCGGCCGTCGAGGAAGACGAGCCGCCCGTCGCCGCTCGCGCGCGCCTTGTAGCCGAGCAAGAAAAGCTCGCCCCGGTGGATCCCGCCATCCACGCGCGCCGCCCAGGAGGACAGCACCATCGGATCCGCGTCGGGTGCGGTGCTCAGGCGCGCCCCCTCGCCGAGCGGCGCCTGGTACTGGAAGCGCCACTCGTAGGGCACGCGCTGCCCGAAGACGTCGTCGTACGCGCCCGAGCGCGCGAGCACGCGGTCGGCCAGACGGGCAATGGCTGCGGCCGTGGCGTCGTCGCCGGCACCGGGAAGCGGGCCCGCGATCCGCACCAGGACGAACGCGGCGCTCTCGAAGACGGCGATCTGCAGCTCCTCCAGGCGATAGCCGTGGCGCAGCAAGTCCTGCGTCGTGCTCCTCGCGCGGTGGGCGGCGCGCGTGACGGCAAGGCCATCGCGCCAGGGGCTGGCCTCGGGGCGGAAGAAGCGTCCGGCCCAGAGCTGCGAGTCGCGCTCCACCGCGGCGCCGTCCTCCAGGTCGGCGAAGCTCGCCAGCGGAACGAATCCATCGGGCGCCGCGGCGTCCACCAGGGCCAGGTACCTCGCCACGGTTTCCAGAGGCCCGCTCGGCAGTTGCTGATTCGTCTTGATCATGACGCGATCCCTCGACACGGGTGGCGGCGCCGGCGGCGCGCTCGGCCGGGCCGATGCGGCGCTGGGCGAGCCGGCGCGGCCGCTTCCCGCCGGACAAGCACACCCCCCGAGCAGGCAGGCGAGAAGGAGGCAGGCGAGCGCATGGCGCGAAGGCCTCACAATAGCTTCCCGCTCGCGTCGCGCCAGCGCTTGACCACCTTCTCGACACGGGCGCCCGCACTGCCGGTCGGCGCAGTGTGGCCGAAGGTCACCCAGGCGAGAGCGTAGAAGGCGAGCAGCACCTCGTCGGATGACTGGTAGGAGCCGGCACCGCCGCCGTAGTAGCGCTTGGTGCCGCCGTGCTCGAAGCGCAGGCAGGCTTCGAAGTTGTTCAGGCCCATGTAGTGGGCGTTGAGCTGCTCGATATCGTAGATCTTGCCCTCATCGGGATAGGTATCGACGAGGCAGGCGTACCAGATCTTGCCCCCCACGGTCTTCGACTTGCCGGACAGGCCGCCGCCCGGCGGGACGGTGGACTCCAGCCCCTTGGCGCCGCCGCCCACGTCCGGATCGGCCCAGCAGACCACGAGATCGGCCTGGCCCGGGCAGCCGACCTGCTTGATGGCCGCGCGCACGAAGCGCACGATGGCCTGGCACTCGCCGCTCTTGCCGAGGTACTCGGCCATGGGCCACGCTCCGCCCACCTCGTTGAAGTAGGCCGGGTGCTGGTAGCGCGCCGGCACCGCCGGATCGGGGCGCAGCGTGTAGAAGCGAAACTGGCGCATGAGATAGCTGACGATGGCGTGCGGGTCGTTCGTGCCGGCCGCGCCGACGAGGCGCACGGCCGCCTCCATGCGCTTCTCGGTGATGCCTGCCTCGCGCGAGCCCGCGACGGTGACGGGCGTATCCAGCGTGACGTAGATCTTGTGCCCGCCGGACGTGCCCGCGCCGTAGCCGGCCCCGTTCCGGGCCGGCGTCGCCGTGAATTGGATGCTCCCCTCGAGCGCCCGGACGCGGTCGCCCACGGCCGCGCCCTTCATCGGCACGGGCTTGGCGTCCCTTCCGACCGGGCCGCGGCCGGTGAAGCTCATCGGGCCGAAGCTCGCCTTGCCCACGAGATCGGCGTCCTCGGCCGGCCCCGCGTCGCGCGTGGCCGAGAGCTCCAGATCGAAGACCGCGGTTTGTCCCTTGGTGTAGCTCACGGGCCGCGCCTGGGCGTCGCCCTTGCGCCACTCGGGCTTGGGGTGCGCCGGGCCTGCGTCCGTCCAGTCGCTCGTGTTGACTTTCATCAGGTTGTGGTCGCCGACGTAGGTGACGGCCCGGATCTCCGCCTTGACCGGCGGCCTGGTGAGCACGATGGTGTCGCGGCAGGGACGTCGGCCAGGCGCACGGAGCCGGAGTGCACGTCGGCGTTCTCGACACGCGCGACGCCCGAGCCGCTCGTCGCCACGCGTCCCGAGGGCCTTCCCACGGCGAAGTCGAGCTCGATGCCCGGGACGGGCTCGCCGACGTCGTCGACGACGAGGACCTCGAACCAGGTGGCAACCTTCTCCTCCTCGCGCCGCGGCGCCGGCTGGGCCGGCGGGGCCGGCCGAGCGGCCGGGGCACCCGCCTGCGAGAGCTCCTTCTTGCGCCCGGTCTCGGGCCGGCGGCGCAGCACGACCAGCCGGGCGGTAGGCCCGGGCGACTCCGTGCTCGCGGAGCCGATGGCGTCGAGCACGAGGGAGAGGAACTCCCCCTGCGCTGCCCACTGCGGGATCATCCCGACACACGCCTCGTAGACCGGCCGCAGCCCGTAGCAGTCCTCGCGCAGCACGTACGCACCGAGAGCCCGGCGCGCCTCCGCCAGGCTGGCCGGCTCCCAGGCGTCGCGGTCGTGCAGGCGCGCGAGATCCTCGGGATGGCCGGCCACGTAGCGCGACGAGCCCACCACGAATCGACAGGTCGGCAGCATGAGGAAAACCCGCTAGGCAGGCGCCGCGCCTGCCCTGGAGGTACAAGCGCAGAGTAGGTGTGCCATCGGAGCCGGTCAAGGCTGGCAGCCCGGACCGCGGGGGCGCCCGGAGGTCGACACGGGCGTTGGCTTGACAGACAAGCCAGACTTGCCTACTTTGATGGACAAGGAGGTATGCAGTGGCAAGCCAGGTGTTCGTGCGCAATGTCCCTGACGATCTCTGGCGGATCGTGAAGAGCCACGCAGCGGCGCGCGGCCAGACCCTGTCCGCGGCCGTGGTCGAGGCGCTGCGAGCCTGGCTCCTCTCCTCGGCAGCCGACGTGCCGGCTCCCCCGGACTGGAACGGCATCTCCCGGCTCGGCCACGGGGGGCGAGGCGACGTTTCCGAGCGACACGACGCGTACCTTGCCGAGGCGGCGCTGCGCAACCACTGATGAAGCGCGTGTTCGTGGACACCGGCGCGTTCTATGCGCTGGCCGACGCCGACGACGAGCACCACGACGAGGCGATCGCGGTCGCTGCACAGTTGCGCAGCCGCCGGCTGCCGGCCTTCACGACTGCTTTCGTGGTGGCCGAATCCCACGCCCTCCTGCTCGCCCGCCTCGGCCCGGACGCGGCCCGCACGTGGCTCGCGCGCCTGTCCGTCCCCATCGAGCCCGTCGAGACCTCGGACTGGAGCCGCGCTACGGACATGGTGCGGCAGCACACGGACAAGGACTACACGCTGACCGACGCCCTGTCGTTCGCGGTCATGGCCCGAACCGGTGCAACCGATGCCTTCGCGTTCGATCGCCACTTCCACCAGGCCGGCTTCCGGCTCCACCGGGCGAAGGTCTCGGTCGTGGCTCGATGATCGAGCAGTGCATCGCCGCCGAGCAGGTCGGGAAACGTGCTCGCCGCTTCATCGCGCGCCAACGCCACTCGGAATCGCTCCACAACCTCGGCTCGTATGGAATCTGGCGGCGGCGCAAGCACGGCGTGCGCTCCTTTCCTCTGCGGCGCCCGCGGCTGCTCCAGCCCCACGCGCCCGCGGTCGCGGCGCCTACGGCGCCGGCCCCGGCACCGCCCAGGGCACGAGCAGCCCCCCGGCCCGCTGCCAGCCCACCCGCAGCAGCCAGGAGCGCGGCTCCACGCCCACCGGCCCGCCAGGGTCCCAGAGCGCGCCCGCGCGCACCGGCCGGCTCCAGCCGGCGAAGTAGGGCGCGCTCGAGAACGGGTCGGCGCCCAGCGGCCGGACCCGCCCGTGCCCGCCG
>JACQWT010000338.1 GCA_016209145.1 Deltaproteobacteria bacterium
CCCACTATCCCGCATCGCCGAGTTCGTGGAGAAGTTCGTGGTGCACCTGCAGCGTCCCAACGCGAAGGTCAGGCCGAGACAGATCGACCGACTGCGAGAACTCATGATTGCGTCGGCGCAACTCGCTTAACGCCTATGCCCGTGGGCCCCCTCCTGCCTTGCCATGCCGACGGCCACGAGCCACGCGCACATCGCCGGGATGGCCGAAGGGCTCACCCCGCGGATCACGACATCCGTTCGCTTGCCATCTAGGGAAGGGGCCTGGGCGATCCACCCAAGCCACTCCGCTCCGCCGGCCTGCCCCAGAAGCTGCCTTAGCCTTGCGGCCCGTGCCTTCGCCTCCGCGAGCAAGGCGTGATCGGAAACCACGATGTCGGCGCCGCCGGACACGAATACGGGCGGGCTCGGGAGCCTCGACGCAGGGACTGGGGTGGTCGAGCCTGGCGCTGAAGCGTCGTTGCCCTGTGCCGTGGGGACCGACAGTGGATTGGCCGCCGTGTCCCTTGCCGACCCGCTTCCCTGCGCCACGGGAAGACGTCGGTCCGTCGGGCCCTGCGAGATCGTGGCGGCCACGATCGCCACAACGACGGCCAGGCTGGCCACCGCGGCCCAGACGTGGTTTCTCCTCGGCGGGTCGGGCGGACCTTTCGACCGGAAGCGAGCGTGGTCCGCCGCTCCAGCCCGGTGCGTCGTGTCGTTGATCCGGACGAAGCAGTCGCCCTTCGACGCCTTGCCAGGGAAGTCCCTGGTGATGACGTGCGGCTGCTGCGTGCTCGACGGGATGACGATCACGCCCCAGGCGCCCTTGGCCGGATCCTCGAACGGAATGAAGTGGATCTGGGGCACGGGCGCCAAGCGCTCCTTGAGCACGTCGGTCAGGTGAGCGCTGAAGTGGTCCGCCGTCGTTCCCTTCCAGGAGTCGATCCCGCCAACGAGCTGCCCGCGCTTGGCGCCCAGGATCACGTAGCCCACATCCCCGAGCCGCTCGTCGTCGGTGTTGGCGATGGCCGACACGTCCTTGGCGAGCTCGGTCTTCTCCTCGGCCGTCCTGAGCGGGAACTTCTCCTTGAAGTCAAGCTTCGGGCCCTCGACGCCCTCGGTGATGAGCTTGCGGGCTCGCGCCTCAAGTTCGGCCGGCGTGCAGCCGAGGTAGGTCTCGACAGACTGGTTGCCAGCCACGGCTCACCCTGTACCAGGGACGAGCCGTCGAGCCCAGGGCGTCGAAGACACTGTGCGCCCCCGGAGGATAGCCTGCCCGGCTTCGGCGGGCCCGCCGTCTGCCCGAAGTTCGGGGCATCAAGGCCAGCAAGGCCATGCTCAAGAGGGCCACGGAAGCGGCGCCCACGAACCACGTCGTCACCCGGGAGCGGGAGCCCGATCCGCTGGTCGTCCGCACCTCGCCGTCGCGTTCTGCTACCTTTCCGCCCACTTTGGGCTCGACCCGATGGCCCAGGACGAGGTTGCCGGGGCCATGGACTACGTGGTCGAGCACGAGAGGCAGCTTGTTCGGCCAATCCGGCAGCGGCTGAAGCAGCTCAAGCCATGAAGCGCACGAGGACAGCAGCATGGGAGCCAGAGGCTACGGCAGCAATGGCCGTGCCGGAGGCGCCCATCGTCTTCCTGGCCGGGCCACCGGGCTCCGGCAAGACCACGCTCGGCCGGCGAGCATGCGAACGGCTCGGGCTGCGGTTCCTCGACTCCCCTGGCGACGATGCGGGGAGGCCCGACCAGCAACTCACCATCCTCGACGAGGCGATCAGGTCCAGGTCCGCGGACGTGGTGGCGCTGTCCTGGGAGCTTCAACAGGACGCAGGGCTGCTACGCTCATGCCGCAAGGACGGCGCGCTCGTGGCGCTGTGGGCGCACCCACTCGACATGCGGGCCCGCTCCATGCGCCAGGGCTCGTTGTTCACGCCCGTCGGCCGGCTGCGGACCCACGGGGGCTTCGGTCGGCTGGGGACGGGATGTTGCGAGTACCGCCGGCTCGGCCGTGCCTGCGACCACGTTGTCCTCCTCGTGGGGCGGTCGCTCGATGATGCAGCCGACGAGCTACGGGCGATCATCGCGGAGCTTCGGGCCCCCGACAGGGGAAGCCCAGCAGAACGCGAAGGACTCCTCGGCTGGGCGGCCGAGTGGGCCAAGGCCTACGGGGTCGATGCCGAGGCGTGCCGGATCCTCGTCGACGCCATGGCCCGCTACGGGCTGCACCTGCGCAGCCAAGGGGCGTCGCCTCGGAAGATGGCTGCCGTGTACGGCGACCTGGACGCCGCCGGGCTGCTCGTGACGCGCTCCGAGGCTCCGAAGGGCAAGAAGGTGCTCGACGCCTTCCGCTCCGTGCCGTGCACGTACGACTTCCGCAGGATGATCTCGGATTCCCCCCGCGCGACGGCCCGCTACGGGAGCAACCTGGTATGGGTAGGAGTAGGTAGGATATGGTGCGCCAATGTAGTTGCCGCCTTCTAACCTGTTCCCCCTCGCCCCCTTTCGGTTCTTCTACACGCACGCCACGCCCGCGGCACGCCAGGAGGGCCGAGCGGAAGGCGAGGCTGATGGCGAGGCCAGGGGCGAGGCCAGGGGCCGCGCTGAGGCCGTGATTGCGGTGCTGGCGGCGCGCCGCCTGGACGTGCCGGAGTCGCTGCGCACGCAGATCCTGAGCTGTCGGGACGCGGCGGCGCTCGACCGGTGGCTGGCGCGCGCGGCCAGGTGCGCGACGGCTGCGGGCGGCGGTGGAATGCTCTCCGGTCGCGTGATTGAGTTGAGATCGTACGCTCCGATGGTGATCTCGGCGCGCCGACCCAGACCTACCAGATTGGTGCGCCCCCGCGTTGCCCGTGACTCAGTGGGCCGCTGCGCGGTAGCATGCCCGACATGAATCGACCGCCGCTGGCGTTGTCTGCGGCGCGGAGACCAATGGCAAGACTGCCTGGAAGGACGATCGCGGTCGGACCCTGCGCAAGGTCCAACAGAGCGGTCCGTAGATGGCCTCCATGAGCGCAACGCCAGCCGATAGGACCGTCCCCGCTGGCGACCCCGGCCGGCCGTGGCCGGCGGCGGCTGTCCTGGACCGCGCCCTGTGCGGCGTGGCGGCCCTGGTCGTGGCGTTCTCGCTCATCCAGATCGCCACCTTCGGCTACGGTCGCGATCAGGGGATCTACGCCGTCGTCGCCCGGACGATGCTGGAGGGCGGCATGCCCTACCGCGACGCCTGGGACTTCAAGCCGCCCGGCATCTTCCTCGTCTACGCGCTGGCGCGCGCCCTGGTGCCGGAGGGACAGTGGGCCGTCCGCGCGCTGGAGGTGGCGAGCCTCGCGGGCATGGCGCTTGGGATGATGCGCCTGGCGCGGCTATGGTGGGGCTCGTGGCGCATCGGCCTGGTCGCCGGCGCACTCGGCGTGCTCGTGCACGCCCAACTCGACTTCTGGCACACCGCGCAGCCCGAGTCGTTTGGCGGCATGCTGACCATCGCCGGCCTGGCGCTGGTGGCCGCTTCCGGCCCGCAAGGCCCGCTGCTGCCATCTCGCGGCAGGCTCCTGCGCTACGCCCTGTGCGGCCTGCTCTTCGGCTGCGCCGGGCTGCTCAAGCCGCCGCTCGCCGGCGGCGGCGCGGTCGTGGCCATGGGCGCGGCGTGGCAAGCCTGGCGCGCCGGGGTCGGGGCCGGAAGCGCCGGCCGCCGCGCCGCACACGCTCTCGGCGCGCCCGTGGCCCTGCTGGCAGGCGGCGCCCTTGCCTTCGCCGCGTGCCTTGCCTGGTTTGCCGCCCGCGGCGCGCTCGGCGCGCTCTACCAGGCGCTGTTCGTCTTCACTCCCGGGTACACGGCTCTGGGCTGGCAGGACGCCACGCTGCTCGGACTGCTCTACGATGCCTTCACGCGGTGGCTCCTGAACTACTCGAGCTTGCTGCCCGTGGGCCTCTTCGCCCTGCTCGGCGCGGGTCCTTGTCTCTGGCGCCGGCCCGCCGTGGGCCTGCTTGCCGGCGTGATCGCGGTGCACCTTCTAGGGGTAGCGCTCCAGGGCAAGTTCTTCCCGTACCACTTCGGGGCGACCTGGCCGCTGACGGCCCTGCTGGCGGCGCTCGGCTACTGGTGGCTCTGGGAGCACGCCCGGCGCCGCGGGGCCCTGGGGCTCGTGCTGTTCGCCGCCGCCGTGCTGCTCGCGGCCAGGCTGCGCACGGCCACGAAGGACCTATCCGACAGCTTCTGGCAGCGCTCCTGGGAGCGGGTCCGGCTTGTCGCCGGCCGGCGCACCGAGCCGGATCTCGATGCGCTCGCAAGCGTGGCCGACGTCGATGCGGCCGCCAACCGCGCCGTGGCGGGCTGGCTCGCGCGCCACGTGCCGCGCGGCGAGCCGGTGTACGTCTGGGGCTTCGAGCCCGCGATCTACGACCTCGGCAGGCTCGGGCTGGGCAGCCGCTACATCTACAACGTGCCGCAGCGGGTGGGCTGGGCGGCCGGCGAGGCGCGCGCCGCGCTGCTGGCCGATCTCGGCCACAGCCGCCCGCGCGCGATTGTCGTCGCCCATCGCGACGTGTTCCCCATGGTCACGGGCAACCTGCTCGACTCCGCCGGCGCGCTCGGCGACTTCCCCGCGCTCGCCAGCTTCATCGAGCAGGGCTACGCGTGGCAGGCGAGCATCGAGGACTTCGACATCTACCTGGCCCGGCCGTAGCCCCCGCCAGCGCCCGGACGGTTGAGCGCCCCTGCGCCGCCCGGCACTCGCCGGCGCGGCACGGCGCGGCGGCCGGGGCGGCGCGGCACAGGCAGCTCTGCACCGGCGCCGGCGCGGCGGACTGCACGCAGCCGCGCGCCGCGGCGGCCGCACGGCCGGCGCCCGGCGAGCAAATCTCGACTGACCGGCCATGTGGCGCGTCGTAGTCGGTCAGGAGCTCGCACTCGCAGCGGTACCAGCGGCCCGGCTCCGCGCCGCGGCAGCCCGGAAGCGCGCCGAGCGCGGCGACGGCCAGGGCGAGCGACTTCATGTCGTCTGGGAGAGTACACTACTTTTTTCAGGCAGTTGACGGCCGCAGGGCGGCGTGGTTTGATGCTCCCTCTGGCGCGAGCCGCGGGCCGGCCTGCCGCCCGCGCCGTTGCCGTTCGAGCGCTGCCATGAAACGCACCTACCAGCCTCACAACTTGCGCCGCCTGCGCCTGTACGGCTTCCGCGCGCGCATGGCCACCCGCGGCGGCCGGATGATCATCAACCGCCGGCGCCGCAAGGGCCGCGCGCGTCTGGCGGTGACCGTCTGGACGAAGTAGCCGGCGGGGCGTGGAGCCGGCATGCAGGCGCGCTCTGGCCGCGACGGCTCGGGCGCCGGGCCAGGGAGCAGACCCGTGCCGAGCGCGCCGCCGGGGGAGAGCTTCGACAAGACGCGCCGGCTGCGCAAGCGCCGCGAGTTCGCGCGGGCGCAGCGCGGCCAGCTTCGGGCGCATGCGCCACACTTCGTGGCCATCGGGCTCGCGCGCGACGACGCGACGCCGGCCCGGTTGGGCATCGTGGCCTCGCGCCGGATAGGCCACGCGGTGGCGCGCAACCGGGTCAAGCGGCTCGTGCGGGAGTGGTTCCGCCGGCACGCGGTGCCGGCCGGGCTCGATCTCGTGGTCATCGGCCGGCCGGGGGCCGCCGCGCTGGGCCTTGTCGCAACATGCGCCGAGCTCGACGCCGCGCTCCGGAGGCTGCTACGACGCTGCGCCGTCCTGCCGAAGCCATGGTAGCTCGCATCCTCGTGCTGCTCGTGCGCATCTACCAGCTTACGCTCTCGCGGCTGATCCTCTTCGTCCTGGGGCCGGTGTGCCGCTTCGAGCCTTCGTGCTCCCACTACGCCGTCGCCTGCCTGCGGGCCCACGGCGCCTGGCGCGGGAGCTTGCTTTCGCTCAGGCGACTGAGTAAGTGTCACCCCTTCCACCCGGGTGGCTATGATCCCCCACCGCCCGGGCTCGGGCGGCCTTCCGCGGCATCCGCGAGCCAAAGCGTCGGCTCGGACCACGGCGCGCCTCGGGACCGGCCGGCTCGGACCCTCGGCCACACCGGACAGCCCTAGGGCGCACCTCGCAGGACCATGGATCGCGGCAGCTTGCTCAAGTGGATCCTGATCGGCGTGGCCGCGGTCCTATTCTTCCAGTTCGGCTACCCGGCGCTGTTCGGCAAGAAGCAGAGCTCGGAGCTACAGCCCCTGGACGTCAAGGACAGCTCGGCCCCGCCCCCGGAGCGGCGTGCGCCGGAGGCCTACTGCACCATCCAGGGCCCGCGCTTCCGGGCGGAGCTGGGCACACGCGGCGGCTCGCTGCGCCACGTCTGGATCGAGGGCGAGAAGTACAGCCGCGAGGAGGGCGGCAAGCGCGTGCCGACCGATCTGGTCACGACGACAGCGGAGGCGCGGATGCCGCTGCGTACGGTTCTGCGTGCCCCGAGCGGGACCGACCAGGTCATGTTCGACGACCTGGACTGGAAGATCGAGGAGAGAAGCGACCAGGCGTGCTCTTTCGGCTACCGGGACGAGCGGGCCGCGCTGCGCAAGGTCGTGCGCGCCGACGGCCGACCCTTCGAGCTCGTGGTCGAGCTGACGGTGCAGAACCTGGCGCGCGAGCCCCAGAAGCACCGGCTTGCCGTGGAGCAAAGTGACTGGCGCACGACCAAGGAGATGGCCGGCTCCTGGGGCCGGATCTCGGAGTTTGGCACGACGGCGGTCATCCGCGCGGGGAGCGAGACCCTGCGCCTGGGGCCGGACGACTTCGAGCCTGACGACTTCAAGGACAAGGGTTTCACGGCCGAGCGGTGGCGTCGCGCCGCGGCGAGCGCCAAGTGGGCCGCCGTGAGTAGCGCCTACTTCTCCAAGGCGGTGGCTCATCTCGGGGGCCCGGCCGAGCCGGCGGGTGAGGCGCAGATCGAGGAGTGCTGGGACATCGCCCGGCACCCCAACAAGAGCGACGATCCCAATCACGGCCACGTCTTCCGCGCTCGGCTGGCGTATCCCGTCATGGAGCTTGGGCCCCAGGCGAGCGCCACCTACCGGGTGCTCGCCTATGTCGGGCCCAAGGAGCGCGCCCTCTTGGCGGCGGTGGGCGGCGACGGGCGGCTCCAGGCCCAGGAGCTGCTCGAGCTCGGCTGGTTCGGGTGGATCGGCAAGATCCTGATCCAGTACCTGTACTTGCTCTACGGCGTCACGCGCACCTGGGGCTGGGCCATCTGCCTGCTCACGATCACCGTGAAGGTGGTGCTCTTCCCGCTCAGCATCACGCAGATCAAGAGCTCGATGGCGATGCGCCGGCTCAAGCCCCAGATGGACGAGATCAACCTCAGGTACAAGGACGATCCCGCGCAGAAGGGCCTCGCCATCCAGGAGCTGTGGCGCAAGAACAACGTCACCAACCCCATGCTCGGCTGCCTCCCGGTGCTGCTGCAGATGCCGGTGTGGTTCGCGCTCTACCAGGCGCTGCAGACCGCGGTGGAGCTCTACCACACGCCCTTCGGCCCGTTCATCCCGGACCTGTCGGCGCCGGGCCGCTACTTCATCATCCCTGCGGTGCTGGGCGCCTCGAGCTTCCTGCAGCAGAAGATGATGCCGATGCAGGGCGATCCGATGCAGCAGAAGATGATGCTCTACATGATGCCGGCGATCTTCACGGTGTTCATGCTCTTCCTGCCGGCGGGTCTCGGGATCTACTTCCTGACGAACACCTGCCTGTCCATCACGCAGCAGATCGCCGTGGAGAAGTACTACCAAGCGCGGCACAAGACCGAGGGCGGCGGCGAGAACAAGGCTCCCGCCGCTGTCGCCGCCGGGACGCCGCGCGCTTTCGGAAAGGGGAAAACCCGTGTCCAACAAGATCGATGAAGACGAGCAGGCCGTCGCCGATAGCGACGCGCTGCGGCCCGCAGAAGACGACACCGCGGTGGCGGCACCCTCGCCGCCAGGCCCGCCCGCCCTCGAGGAGCCCGCGCGAGCGGACGGGGACGAGCCGGCCGGCACCGGCCAGGCGCCACCGGCCGAGGAGGCGCCCGCGGCCCAAGCCGAGGCCGAGACCGAGGCCGAGGCGGCGCGCGCACCGAGCGCGGGCGAGGACGAGCCGGACGAAGACGAGGCGGACGCGGAGTCCAAGGGCGAGGCGCACGAGGAGCCGGAGGACGGGAGGGCGGATCTGGCCTTGGACTTCGTGGTCGACGTGCTGTCGGCCATGGGCATGGAGTGCACCGTCGACCTGATGGAGAACGAGGAGGGCGACGCGCCGAGCGACATCAGGCTCGAGATCACGGGCAAGGATGCCGATCGGGTCATCGGCAAGAAGGGCCAGAACCTCGCGGCGCTGCAGTTCGTGGCGAGCCGGGTCGTGAACCGCCCGGGCAAATCGCGCCGGCACGTGCTCCTCGATGCGGGCGGCTATCGGTTGCGGCGCGAGGGCGCCCTGTTCGAGATGGCCCGCAAGCTCGGCCAGCAGGCGTCAAGCGAGGGCAAGATCATCACCTTCGAGCCGATGAGCGCGCAGGATCGCCGCGTCGTGCACCTCGCGCTCGCCCAGTTCCCCGGGGTGGTGACGCGCTCCGAGGGCCGGGGCGCCACGCGCCGCGTCCAGATCATCCCCGTGCGCGCAGAGGCCCCTACTCGAACCTGAACATGGCCATGGCCGACTTGCCGGCCTGCACCGCCACGGAGCGCGTGGCGCTCTCGCCGCTCGGGGTGCGGCAGCTCACCCGGTGACTGCCCGGCGCGACCTCGACGCGCAGGCTCGATCCGCTGCCCCGGGGCCGGCCGTCCACCGCGAACTGGCAACTGTCGCCCACCACCGCCGCCACGATCACGCCGCGGTGCTTGCTCAGGCCATCGTCCGCGCCCTCGTCCTCGCTGCGCTCCGCCCGCCCCTGCCGCGCGGGCACCTCGGGCGGCGAGATCTCGACCTCCTCCTGCTCCGCCCGCCCCCGCCGCGCGAGGGTTTCCGGCGGCGCGGCCGGCTCGACCTCGTCCTGTGGTGCGCGGGCCGGCGCCGCGTCCGCAGCTTCGGCGCCGCGGGCGGCGGCGGGCTCGGCGATCTCGCGTCGCGCCGGCGCCCGGGACCTCGGGCGGGCCGGCACGACGTGGCGCGCGGCGGGCTCGGCCTGCAGCCGTGGGGGCTCGGCGCGCTCGCCCGCCGGCCCCGGCGCCTGCGGCCGAGGACCGGCCGCGGGCGGCTCCTCCTCACCGGATGGCGAGTCGGTCGCCAGCTCGGGCTCCGGATCCGGCTCCTGCACGGACGCCGGCGCCACTGCCGGCTCCGGCGCGCGCGGCGCAACGGCAACGAGCGCGGGCGAGGGTGGCTGGGGAGGAAGCGCGGCGGTAGGATGCGGGGCTCGGCCCGAGGTCGCCAGAACGAGCAGCATGGCCAGCGTAGGCACGGCGCACAGGGCGCCCACGACGGCGGCGGCCGCGGCCTTGCGCCGGCCCGTCGTGGTCTTGAGCAGAAACGCGGGCACCGATAGGCCCCGGCCGGTCGGAAGAGACGGGCGATGGGGGGGCAACGGGCCGGTGCGGTCCGGGCGGGTCGCCTTCACCGTGGCCGCTGCCGGAACCACCGCGGCGGGTCCGGGGCGCACCGCTTGTGCGGGCGCCGGGCCTGCCGGCTCCGGGGCCCTCGGCTGTGCGGCCGGCGTCAGCGGAGCTGCTGCCTGGGCCGCCCGGTCCTGGGGCCACGTGGGCGACGGCCGGGACGGGATAGGCATGGGACCGGGCAGCTCCGAAGTCATCGTGGGCTGCCGCCGCTGCCGCGGCCGGCGCACGGCAGGGCCGGTCAGAGGCGTGATGTCGCGACCTGGCCGAGCCGGCGCCACCGCTCGGGCGGCGCGCGCCGGTTCCGTCGCGCGGACGCCGGGCCGCCGGGACAGCCTCACGACGGGGCTCGGCTCGTCGCTCGGCGGCTCCGCCTTGGCCACCGCGACCGAAAGCCGGCCGATCTGCTCCACCAGCATCTGGCCGCGCGGTCCGGCAAAGGGGCGCAGCGCGTGGGCGAAGGCATAGACGCTCTCGAAGCGCTCGGCCGGGCTCTTGGCCAGGGCCCAGCAGAGGATGCGGTCTAGCTCGGGCGGCAGGTCGGCACGCAGCGCCCGCGGCAACACCGGCTCCTGGCGCGTGATGGCGCGCAAGAGCTCCGGCGCCTGGCCCGTGAACGGCAGCTTGCCCGTGAGCAGCTTGTAGAAGATGCAGCCCAGCGACCAGACGTCGGCGCGCCGATCGAACGGGCGGCGGTTGGCGATCTCGGGCGAGGTGTAGGCCGAGATGCCGTGCAGGACCGTGGCCGTGAGCTCGCCGGCGCCTTCGGGCGGCGCCGGATCGAGCAGCTTGGCGGTGCCGAAGTCCGCGATCTTGACGCGCGGCTCGCCGCTGCGGCGGCGGGAGACGTAGACGTGCGAGCAGCGCAGATCGCGCAGGACCACCCCCAGGCTGTGGGCCTCCTGCACGGCCTCGCACACCTGCAGGAGGAGCAGCACGGCCTCCTGCAGGGGCAGCGGGCCGCGGCGCTTGACGTGCTCGGCCAGCGTGAGGCCCTCCAGGTACTCGCGCACGAGGTAGACGGCGCCGTCGGGGCGAATGCCCGCGTCGATGATGCGCGCCGCGTGCTCGGACTGCAGCCGCGAGAGCGCGCCCACCTCGCGCCGGAAGCGCTCCAGCTCGCGCGGCCGGGCGAGATCCGACGAGAGCAGCCGCACGACCACGCGCTGCTGGAACTGCGTGTGCGCCGCCTCGATGAGCAGGCCGTGCGTGCGGCCGAGGATGCGCCGGACCCGATACTTGTCGGCGATGACGTGCCCGGGGTGGACCGGGGTCGAGAGCGAGCAGGCAAACGAGAGCTGCGGGTCGTCCTTGGTGCCTGCGCTCCGGACCACCGGGGGTGGAGGCAGGGTGCGCTTGGGCGCTGCCGGCGGCACGCCGCGCACGATGGCCCGGCGGGGACGCGGCGGGTCGCTCGGGCGCCTCTGCGGGCATCTCGGTGGCGGAAGCTGATAGGTCACGTAACTAGCGGAAAGCACGAACCGTGCCGGGCAACGGGCCCTCCGTCGTGGGGCAAGTTGGCGAGATCATGGGGTGGCGAGTCCCGCCGGGGCGCCGGGCGCAGTGGATCGGCGCTTGCCCCTGGATCGAAGCGTGCCCCCCAGAGCCCTTGGCAGTCGGCAGCCAGCACGACGCCGTGCCGCCGCCAGTGGGATCCGCGATACTCGCGAAGCACCCGGCTTCGTCCAGGTCCAGCGTCCTCGGCTGGCCGCACGGCGACACCTCGGGCGTTGGCGAGCCCCCGCCGTCCCGCTCGATGGCCCTTACCTTGCCGTCACCGTCGTGCCGGTTCGCCAGCCTGCGCCCGGGGTCGCAGCGCACATCGAGCAAGGTTGCGCTGGCCAGCCCGTACACCGTCCGAAGGTGGTGCCGTCGGTCGCGACCTCGTGGTACTCATCCGCCGAGACCAGCCCCTTCAAGGTGCGAGCTCGTGAATATGTGTCGCCATGAGTGAAGGCCCCGACCCGCGACTGCAAGAGTGCACGACGCCGCACGGTTGCGCATCACCACCGCCTCCGTACTGCATCAACGTTATCGAGCAGCCAGAATTGCAGCAGAAAAAGCGGCTCTTCGTCGAAAACCGGGCCGAATGATCTCGCGATGTTGAACGGCGGGGACGCAGAATCCCCGGCGTAGGGCGAGTTCCATCGGCGGTGGGTGGTGCCCGCGTCCAGTGCGCCGGCTGCGGGTGTTGGCGCGGCC
>JACQWT010000339.1 GCA_016209145.1 Deltaproteobacteria bacterium
TAGATGGTGTCGTGCGGGCTCCCGATCCGGTCCACGCGGCCGTGTCGCTGCACGAGCCGCATGGGGTTCCACGGCAGGTCGAAGTTGATGATGTGCCGGCACTGCTGCAGGTTCATGCCCTCGGCCAGGATGTCCGTGGTGTTGATGAACCGAAGAGGGTAAGCGTGGACGCGCACATCTCGGTGGAAGAAGCACTCGCGACGATGTTGCCGGCCGAGCTGGTGCCCGAGCCGGCATTCGAGCGCTGGTTCGAGCGAACGTTCAAGAACGACGCGATGCTCGCCGTCCTCTTGCTGCGCACCCTGTACGCCGACGATTCTCTGAACGCGAACCGGCTCCACCGGCATTTCGAGGCTCTCCTCACGAGCAAGGTGGTGCCTCGCTATGTCGCTCGCCCGGGCGCGACGGCGGTCGGACACGAGCTGGTGGGACGGGAGAGCATGCTCGCGGACCTGACCGGGAAGCTCGCCACGGGCACCTCGGTCCACCTCCGCGCGGCGCGGCGCTACGGCAAGAGCAGCGTGCTCGAGGCCCTGGTGGCGCGGCTCGGCGGGGAAGGACGCCCCGTGCTGCTGCTCGACGTAGCCTCGGTTGAGGACCCCGCGGACTTCACCACGAAGCTCGTCGACGCGGCGCTCGGCATCGACGGGCTGGCCGCGGCTCTGGAGCCGCTCGGACTCCGGCCTGCAGGTGCGCTCGACGATGCCGCCAGGCGAGACGGAGTCGCCCTGCTGCGGCGGGTGTTGTCAGGCATCGGCGTGGCGCGGGGCATCCTGGCGCTCGACGAGATCAGCCTGTTGCTGCGTAGCGTCGTCAAGCATCACGGCACCAACGATGCCTGGAGGGACCTGCTTGGTGTCCTCAACACGGGCAGCGGGACGCTCCCCCAGGTGATCGCGGGCAGCACGGGGCTCTCGGCGTTCGCGCGGCTCCACGGGCTCGGGGACGTCCTGGACCACCTCGTCCCGGTCTCGCTCGAACCGCTCGATCCTGCCGACGCACGATGGCTGATCGAGGAGATGCTGTTGTCCGACGAGCGGCGCCCGATGCCGGATGTTGCCGCGGCCGTTCTCGAGCATCTGGGAGCGGCGGTCCCGTACTTCGTTCACGCGTTCGCCGATGGCCTGCGCAGCGCGACCTCGCCGGGTGGCGCAGTCACCCGCGCCGCAGTCGAGCGCCTGCACGCGCGCTGGGTCGCGGGATCGGCGGCGACCAACGTCTTCGCGGGGTACCGGCTCCGAAACCAGGCCTACGCTAGGGGATGCCACGAGACGGCCAAGGCGATCCTGGACGCCGTCGCGCGCACGCCGGAGGGACTGCCCCGGTCCGAGCTCGAGGCCGCCTTCCGGTCGAGGCCGCCGGCGCAGGCGGGCGTCACGCTCGATGTGCTCCTGCCCTGTCTCTGCGAGGACTTCGACCTCATACAGATCGACGGCCGCTGGTCGTTCCGCTCGAAGCTCCTTCGCGAGCGCTGGGCGCAGGGCGATCGCTGGCTCACCGCGACGCAGGCCGGCCAATGACCGTCCTCTCGTACTCATCCCAGATCGACGTCAAGCTGCTGGACGCCATCACCGTTGGCGCATCGAGGCGGGCGCTGGTGGACGACACGGTCCGCGCCGTTCGTGACGAGCTCGGTCGGAACCGGCACCAGCATCGATTGCTCCTCGGTCCGCGGGGCAGCGGCAAGACGCACACGCTGGCCCTGGTCCGCGACCGGATCGAGTCGTCCCCCGAGACGAAGGAGCGCGTCGCGGTGCTGGCTCCGCCCGAGGAGAACGTGGTGCGCGGGCCGGAGGAGGTTCCCGTGCGACTGCTCGAGCACCTGGCGGCGTGGCTCGACGCGCACCGGGGCGTGAAGGGGCACGACGGGGCCGAGCGGACCGTGGAGACCGCCCTCGCGAAGCTGGCCCGCGAGCGGAACGCGAGGGCCACGCTCGACCTGGCCATCGAGGCGCTGGACCGGGCGGGGACACAGCTCGGACGGCTCATCGTGGGGATCGTCGAGAACGCCGATCTGCTGCTCTACACGGGCCGGGACCCGGACTGGGGGAGTGATGCCGAGAAGATACACTGGGCGCTGCGCGATCACCTCCAGAAGACGCGGCGGCTGGTGCTCCTGGCGGCGACCCCGCCGTACTCCGAGGCGCTGCGCGACCACGCGGCACCCTACTACGGCCTCTTCGCCACCACGCAGCTCGAGCCCCTGAGCGCCGACGAGATGGTCGCCCTGTTCAAGCAGAGGCTGCAGGCCGAGCGCGGCGACAGCCGGCAGTCGCCGGAGGTGAGGCAGCGACTCGCGCGGGTCGAGGACGGTCTCGCGCAACGCGAGGCCCAGCTCCGGACGCTGCTGGTCTTCATCGGCGGGCTTCCGCGCTTCGGGCACCTGGTGTTCGACGTGCTGGTGGAGACGGACGTGCGCGACGCCATGGACGCCCTGGCTCGGCTCCTGGATGCCCAGACGCCCTACTTCCAGGCCAGGCTCGACCCGCGGCTCTTGGCACGCGGAGAGATGGAGATCTTCGAGGCGCTGGCGATGGCCGTGGAGGCGCAGACGCCGACCGAAATCGCCGAGAAGCTGCGCACGCGCCCGGCCAACGAGGTGGGCGTCGCACTGAAGCGGCTGAAGGGTCTCGGGCTGGTCGACGCCGACCCGAGGGGACGCAAGGGGGCCTGGGACATCACGGAGCCTCTGTACCGCGTGTGGCGGCGTTTCCGCGGCGGCAGGACGCAGCGCGAGCAGCTCGCGGCGCTGGGGGAGTTCCTGTGCGCCCTGTTCGAGCGCGGACAGCTCATCGCGGAGAAGGAGTTTCTGGAACGGCAGCAGCCGGGAAGCCTGCGGCTGAAGCTGCTGGAGACCGCCCTGAGCCGCGATGCCTCCCGCGTGCCTGCACTGGCCGCCGAGGCGCAGCGTCATGGCGAGAAGCCAGACACCGAGCTGGCTCGGTTGTGGAACAACGCCGAGCGGGAGTATCTGAAGGGAACGCTTCCGGAGGCGCGACGGCTCTTCGGCCAGTATGTCGAGCGTGCTCGTGCCGGCGGCGATCGGGTGGCGCTCGCCCGAGGGCTCATCCGTCTCGGCGAAGTGTCATTGTTTGGGGGCGGCGCTCCGCTTGCTGCACTGACGCTCATCGAGGAGGCGCTCGGTCTTGCACGGCAGCTTGGGGACCGCACGCTGGAGGCGTACGCGGTTCTCGGGCAGGGCGCGGTCCACTTCCGCCTAGATCGGAACGAGGAAGCGCAGCAGGCATTGGACGCAGCCGAGAAGCTCTACGTGGCCGTGGGCTCCGACCTTGGACGCGCGCACGCGGTTCTCAGGCAGGGTGATCTCCACCTCTTCCTCGGTCGGAACGAGGAAGCGCAGCAGGCCTTCGAGGTAGCCGAGAAGCTCTGCGTGGCCGCAGGCTCCGACCTTGGACGCGCGATCGTGGTCGGTCATCGCGGCCTGTTCGATCTCTCGCAAGGGCGCTTCTCCTCGGCGTTGGACCTGTTCTTCGCGTGCGCGCAGATCGAGCAGAGGATCCAGGCTCGATTCAACCTCTCGATCACCCGAGGCTGGATCGCCAATGCCATCGAGAAGTGCCTGGAGGCGGGCGAGGCTGACCGAGCCCTGGGCTACCTCCCCCGCTATCTCGAGCTCTCTGGCCCCTGCCTGGCCGAGTCCGAGAAGGACCGCGCCGCCCTCTCACGCATCGCCGCGACCGTTGCGCGCACGATCACCCCTCCCGAGCGCGCGCTCGGCACGCTGGTCGAAATGGAGGCGGTCCTCCCGGAACCGTGGCGCGACCTGCTCCGGCTGGCGCGCCTCGCCGCCGAGATCCGCGCCGGCCGGCGCCCTGACTCGCTTCCCGGCGAGCCGATCGAGGTCCGCCGGGGCGTGGGCTTCGTCCTGGACCGGGACAAGGCCGGGAAGGAGCCCCTGCGCTGAAGCGCCACGCCTGCCTCGTCAAGCGCCTCGCGGGAACGCTCGCCCGGCCGGATCGGGGCGGCCGTGGTGTTGTGCCAACGGCTGGCGCGGCGAGGCGGCGCGCGGAGCGTGCCCCCACCTTGACGGGGCGGTCGGCGGGTGCTGTGCTGACTCTCCGATGGCCTTTGCCCGCTTCGCCAAGGCAGCGCTCGCTGCGCTGGCCGCCTCGTTCCTCGCGCTCGGTCTGCTCGCTACGGCTTCGCTCGGCTGCGAGGTACAGATCCAGCAGGACGCCGCGCCGGGACCACGGCCCCGCCATCGGCCTACGCCACCCCGAGCGCGGCCCGCCCGGCCGGCCCCGGCTCCGGCTCCGGCTCCGGCGCCGGCGGCGCAGGCCGGCGTCAATCCGCTGGGACGGTCGGTGCCGCCGCCGCCGGAGGATCAGCCGGCCCCGCCTGACGTGCCGCCCGCGGCGCAAGCCGAGTTCGTCGAGCCCCCGCACAGCCGTAGCCTGCCTGAGTTGCTGCCGCCGGGGGCCGGTACGGGACGGCCGCCGGGCTTCGAGCCGGACGCGCCGGCGGCCTACTGGATCTGGCAGGGGCCGCAGGGCGACTGGCGCGTGCGCACCACTACGGCGCGCAGCCTGCACGTCTTCCGCGGTCGGCTCCACGGTACGACCGGCAGCGTCGTCAACGTGCATCCCACGCGCACCGAGTTCCGCGACCGCGTCCGCCGCGCCCGCGACGGCTGGGTCTTTGACTTCCGCTCCGCCGGCCACGCCGACGGCTTCACCTTCGCCACCGACGACAACGGCTGCCTGCGCTTCGACTTGCAGTTGGGCGGCGGGCCCGAGCCGAAGCGCATCTTCGTGGGCCACGACGAGGTGCAGCCCAAGTCGGGTCACTTCATCGTTTGCCCGAAGGGCAAGGCGCCGTAGGCGCTGGGGCTGGCCGGGCAGGAGGCCGTCGGCTGGCGCGATTGGCCCCACGCCAGCGTCCGCGTCTGCGGCAGCGTCCGCGTCTGCGGCAGCGTCCGCGTCTGCGTGTGCGGCGGCGGCCGCCGCTCCGGTAGGAGACCCGGGGCAATGCCTCGCCGGCCAACGCCGGCAGACGTCCCCCTCGTAGCGCGGGCTTCGCCCGCAACCCAAGCAAGAAGATGAACCGCCAAGGCGCCGAGAACGCCAAGGAAGAAACAAAATCGGATTCGATCTTGGCGCCCTTGGCGTCTTGGCGGTTCGTTATTCTTCGCGCCACACGACGATTTTCGGACCTAGTAGATTAGCCCGCTCCGAGCAGCTCCTCGGCCGACGAACACGTCGCCGCCCGAGCGAGCCACCGGTCCAGCTCGGCGAGGTCGCCACAACCAAGCAGCCGTGCCCGGATCTGCTCGGGCACGCCAATGCCACGCGCCGCCAGCACAGTCAGAACCGCATCGGCGCGTCCCTCGGCCCGCCCGCGCGCCTCACCCTGCTTGATCGGTCGCTCTCCGGCCGTCATGACCATCTCGCTCGCCTCCTTTCCCAGCAGCCCCCCGAGCTTCGCCGCCACGGCCTCGGGCTCCACCTGCCTGCTCACCAGCAGAATGTAGCTCACAAGCATGGCTGCGGCAGCGACGAGAGCCTCGACGGCCCCTCGCCGGGTCGGTCGCGCCGGCGCGGCACTAGGCTGGCCCAGCACTGGCGCGCGTGACGCGAGCCGCGCCGGCGCCGGCCCGGGCCCCGGCTACTGTCCCGCTGCAATCCCGGCTGCCTCGATGAGGTCGCGCTCGATGCGGCGAAGCCGCTCGTCCGCGCGCGTCCGGGCGGCCGTGAAAGGCTCATCCTCGCCGACGCTCTCGCGTACGTCGAGATAGAGCTTGATCTTGGGCTCGGTGCCGCTCGGCCGCACGACGGCGCGGCCGTCGCCCGCCAGCTCGAACGCGACCACATCGCTCGCCGGCATGGCCACCCGGTCGGGCGCGTGCCCACGCGCCGTGCGCGTGCCGTGCAGGTAGTCGGTCAGCGCGAGCACGGCCTGTCCGCCGAGCTCGGCCGGAGGGGCGGCGCGCAGCTTCGCCATGATGGCCTGGATCTGGGCCTGGCCTTGCGCTCCGGGCAGTCGGATCGAGCGGCCGCGGCTGGCGAATAGCCCGAACTGGCGCGCGATGTGCTCGAGCTGACCCAGCAGCGTCTGGCCGCGGGCGCGCAGTCGCGCGACGAGCGTGGCCAGCACCACGGCGGCGCTGATGCCGTCCTTGTCGCGCACGGCCGGACCGACCACGCAGCCCAGGGCCTCTTCGAAAGCGAAGAGGAAGCGGGCGTCCGACTCGGCCTCGATCTGCAGCGCCCGGTTGGCCAGCCACTTGAAGCCCGTGAGCGTCTCGGCATAGCGGGCCCCGAGCCGGCCGGCCATGAAGCCGAGCAGCGGCGAAGAGACGATCGTGCTGACGACGAGCGGTTGGCCCGGGGGCAGGCCGTGCGGGTGCAGGGCCGTGTCGGCCTCGCTGAGCACATAGTGCCCGAGCAGGGCGCCGAGCTCGTTGCCGGACAAGAGCACGTAGTCGCCCGCCTCGGATCGCGCTGCCGCGGCCAGCCGGTCCGCGTCCGGATCGTTGGCGAGCACGAGCGGCGCTCCGTGGCGGCGTGCGAGATCCAGCACCAGATCGAGCGTGCCCTGCTCTTCCGGGTTGGGAAACGCCACGGTGGGGAAGGTGCCGTCGGGCGCGGCCTGCTCCGGCACGACGTGCACCGCCCCGAAGCCGGCCTCGGCCATGGCTAGCTCGAAGAGCGCGGCGCCCACGCCGTGCAGCGGCGTGTAGGCGATGGGGAAGGAGCGATCCTCGGCCGCTCCGGGGCACACCGCCCGGACCGAGTCGAGGTAGCGCCGCTCCAGCGCCGCGCCGAAGATCACGAGGCGTCCGGCGTCCCGCGCCTCGGTCAGATCCGCCACCGCCACGGCGTCGGCAGGACCGGCGGCCTCGATGGCGCCGGCGATGAGGCGATCGGCGGGAGGGATGATCTGCGCGCCGTTGGCAGCGTAGACCTTGTAGCCGTTGTACTCGCGCGGGTTGTGGCTGGCGGTGACCATGACGCCGGCGGCGGCCCCGAGCTCGCGCACGCCGAAGGCCACGATCGGCGTCGGGCACAGCGAGCCGCACAGGTGCACCTTGAAACCCGCGGCGCACAGCACGCGCGCCGCCTCCTCGGCAAAGGCCCGCCCCATCAGGCGGCCGTCGCAGCCGACGACCACGCCGCGCTCCTGCGCCCCCGGCTCGTGATCGCAGAGGTAGCGGGCGAGACCGGCGGTGGCGAGGCGCACCACGGCCCGGTTCATGCGGCTCTGCCCGGCGCCGAGGATCCCGCGCAGCCCCGCCGTGCCGAAGTCGAGCGGACCGGCGAAGCGCTCGGCGAGCTCGGCCGAGCCCGCCGCAATGAGCTCGCCGAGCTCGCGGCGTGCCTCGGGATCGGGATCGTGCGCCAGCCATTCGCTGGCCGTGTCGATGAGTAAGCCCGCGGTCACGCTCGCCGCATAGAAGCAGCCGGGCACGCGGTCAAGCGGGAGGCAGAGGTGACGGGCAAGTGTCTTGGGTGGTTTCTCCTCAGAAAGCGACGGATGCGCTCCTGGCGCGGAGCGCTGGCGCTAGGTGCACGCGAGCTGGACTTGCACAAGCGACGGCTTGGGCGTGGCGGTCCTGCCGTCGCCGAGCTGGCCCAAAGCCGCTAGCGACCCAGCGGGCTCGATCTCCGCCCAGCCACGAAGCCAAGCCGCCAGCCCGAAGCGAGTCTTGCGTGGTGCCCGGGCGACCGGGGCTGCGAAGCGTACACAGCGAACACGCGGACCGCGCGCCGGCGGCGTGCCAGCGGCGCCGACATGCCCAACAGAATCAGGTACTAGCAGCCAAGGTGAGAGTGCAAGAACGATTGTGGTTGCCGTGTATTTTTCGCTCTTCGTCGAAAGTCGGGCTGCATAATTCCGTGCGGTTGACCGCGATCGTCGGCGCGGACGGGCGCAGGTGAGCTTGATGGCCCTTGCCGCCGCGAGCGCCATCGCGAGACGGGGAGCGGACGCCGGATGCCACGGGGTTCGGCGGCGCGGTGAGTGTGCCCTTGACATCCCGTTCCATAGAAGCGACGTGCCGGGCGCCGAGCGA
>JACQWT010000340.1 GCA_016209145.1 Deltaproteobacteria bacterium
AGCTGCGGGCTGTGCAACACGGGCACGCAGAGCCGCACGTGCAGCAACTCGTGCTCTTGGGGACCCTTCGGCCCCTGCAACGACCCGGCGCAGTGCAGCCCGGGCCAGCAGGAGAGCAAGAGCTGCGGGCTGTGCAACACGGGTACGCAGAGCCGGACGTGCACGAACTCGTGCACGTGGGGCGCGTTTGGCGCGTGCAACGATCCGGCACAGTGCAGCCCGGGCCAGCAGGACAGCAAGAGCTGCGGGCTGTGCAACACGGGTACGCAGAGCCGCACCTGCGGCAACTCGTGCTCTTGGGGCCCCTTCGGCCCCTGCAACGACCCGGCGCAGTGCAGCCCGGGCCAGCAGGAGCCCTGCGGCGTGTGCGGCATCCGGGCGTGCGCCAACAACTGCCAGTGGGGGCTGTGCGTGGACCTGACGAAGACCGCGAGCGCGACCGTCTACACGACGGACGACACCTTCATCCATAGCTGGCCGATGAACAGCAGCAACTTCAACGGCATGCCCATTCAGGTCGGCAGCCTTATGTTCCGAAATGGGACTGTGGTCATGCGCGCCGCGCTCAGGTTCCCCAACGTGCCGGACTTGCTGCCCAAGAGCGCCACGGTCAGCGCGGTCCAGCTCTGCGCCACCTACATTCCCAACACCCTCAAGGGCGGCAACAGCATCGTGCTCGCGGCCCAAGAGGTGAATTGCAGCGACCCGAGCTGGAACGAGTCGACGATCACCTGGGATCTGTGGAAGAACCAGAACCAGTGCTCGGCCTTCAAGACACTGGCCACGGTCACGTTCTCGGGCAATCAGTCCGCCGTGTGCTTCAAGATCGACGGGGTCGACTTCAAGAGGATCAGCACGCACGGGATGCTGATCGCCGAGAACGTCGACGCCTACAAGACCCTCCAGTTCTACGACGAGGTGGGCTCTCAGAAGGACTCGCCGCGGCTCGTCGTGGACTACAAGTACTGCCCGTGAGAGCCCACATGCTACGGCTTCGCGCTCTTGCCGCCTGCCTCGGCCTGCTGCTCGCCGCCTGTGGAGGCGAGGACGGCGCCGCCCCCGCCCCTGTTCCGCTTCCGCCCCGGCCCGAGCCGCCGCCGGCCGGCCCCTTCCAGGCCGGCTTCGCCGAGGTGGTGCTGCCCGTCCCTCTGGGAATAGGCACCATGGGCTACGGCGGCCTGGGCAAGGTCGAGTCGGTGACGCCGTTCGCCGTGAGCTACCCGGGCACTACGCGGCAGCACGGCGCCTTGACCGCCCGAGCGGTCGCGCTCTCCCGCGGTCCGGCCCACGAGGTGGTTCTCGTGCGTACCGATACCGTGGGGATCTTCCAGCACCTGCGCGAGGCCGTGCTGGCGGAGCTCCAGCAGCGCACGGGACGCGACTGGGACGACGCCCTGATCATCGCCGGCAACCACACCCACTCCGGGCCGGGCCGGATGATCCTGGCGCAGGGCATGCTCACGCTGCTCGCCGACAGCTTCTTCCCCGAGTTCTACGACCGCATCGTGGACGCGCTGGCCGACGTGGTCGAGCAGGCGCTCGGCGATCTGGCGCCGGCCGAGCTCGGCTGGACCAAGGCCGCGTGCCACGAGGCGCACCACGATCGGCGCTGCGAGAACGATCACCTCGACCAGGTGCAGGAGCTGCCGGATCTGCCCGTCGTGGCCGTGAGGCGCGGCGGCAAGCTCGCCGCCCTCGTCATGAGCTACGCCTACCACGGCACGGTGCTCGGCATCGAGGATCTGACCCTGTCGGGCGACATGGGCGCGGCGGCCGAGCAGAAGATCGCCGAGCGGCTGGATCACCCGGTACAGGTGCTGCTCTTCAACGCCTGGGGCGCGGACATGTCGCCCGGTGATCCGACCATCGATCCTGCTGCCGCGGGCGCCGAGCAACCCGCGGGCTACGACAAGATGCAGGGCCTGGGCGTGCGTATCGCCGACGCCGTGCTACCCCAGCTCGAGGCGATCCAGTACACGGCCGAGCCCGAGCTGCGTGCCGAGACCCATCGCGCGAGCATCAACCGCGAGCTCCTCGGCTACGACGAGGAAACTTTCCCGTACCCGAACGGCGCGGTCTACTGCGGCGTGAGCAACGGCAACTGCGACGACGCCACCCCGGTCGAGGGTCTCGACCAGGGTTGCGTGCAGTTCTCCCCGGAGGAGCCGGCGCCGGACCAGACGCTTTTCACCGCGGGATGGATTGGCGGCCTCTCCTTCGTGACCGGGCCGGGCGAGTGGTCGACCGCTCTTGCCGGCGGCGTGCTCGACCAGCTCCGCGCGCTCCGTGGCGGCGAGGCGATGTTCCTCGGCTACGCCAACGACTACATGGGCTACAGCATCGGCGAGCGCGACTGGTGGCAGGGTGGCTACGAGACGGGCGGCGCCCTGTGGGGTCCCAAGCAAGGCGACTACCTCGCGGCGCGCGCGTTCGACACCTTCCGCTACGTCCACGATCTCGCGTTCTACCTGCCGTTTGCGGAGCCCCCGCCGGTCAAGCCCTTCTCGGGCTACGAGTACGATCCGTACGCGCCCGAGGACGCCGTGGAGGCGGGCACGGTGAGCGAGGACGTGCCCGAAACCGTTGCTCCGACCGACGTCGTCCGCTTCGTCGCGCGCGGGTCCGATCCCTGGCTCGGGCTGCCGGTAGCCACGCTCGAGCAGGAGAGCGAGGGGAGCTTCGCGCCGGTGCGCCGCGCGAACCAGAGCGTGGTGGACAGCACGAGCTACGACTTCTGGATCGATCTCGCCGTCGATCCGCCGTACTCCCAGCTCATGCCCGCCAAGGAGCGATCGTTCTTCTGGACCTTCAACTTCCCCGCCAGCCGCCGGGCGGCCTCCACGATCCCCAAGCCGGCCGGCAAGCTGCGCTTCAGCGTGCGTATCCCCACGGGCGACCCGGGCGGGGAGGCCGTGGCCCAGACGGCGAGCTTCGAGGTGAAGTAGGCTCACGCGGGGCTTGGAGCCACCGCTGCGGCGGGCTATCGCTCCTGGCGGCGGAGTTCCATGGCAACACGCACAAGCACCAGAGGCAGTCTCGGCAGCCCGGTTGCCGGGCTCGTCGAGATCGCCGTGGCCCTCGCGCTCGCCTGGGTGCTGGCCAAGCAGCCCTGGGAGCAGGGGCCACAGCCGCTGCCGAGCCCGGCGCCGGGGCCGAGCGCAGCGCCGGCCGCCGCCGCGGCCAGCACCAGCGTCCGGGCTGCCCCGCGCCGCTTCGACCAGCTCGCGCGCCCCGACTTCAATCACCTCGCAGTCGAGCTCGACCTGCCGCTGTTCTGGATCGCGGACACCGCGGGCGACGGCGCGATCGATCCCGACGAGCTCGCCGTGCTCTGGGGTGTGTCCGACGCGGAGCGCCCTGACTGGGTCACGCCGCAGGGCTTCACGGCGCGCTTCGCCGATGCGTACGCGCGGATGGCGGCGCTCCAGGAGCACGGGCCACCGGTGGCGGGCCTGAGCCCTGAGGAGCGGGCGCGGCGGGCCGCGGTGCGCAAGGAGCTAGGCCAGGGCCGGCCCACGCTCGTCCGCTCGAGCCTGCGGGGCGCGAGCCCCCAGGATCGGGCTCTGGTCGAGCAGATCATGGCCGCGGCGACGCTCGTCGAGCGCATCTACGCCCAACAGACGGGCGCGGCCGCCGTCGCCGACAAGGTTCCGGCCGACGACCAGGCGAGCCAGATGCTCTGGTATCGCAACCAGGGGCCATGGTGCGCGGCACCGGAGACCGAGCACGACGCCAACTGCCATGCCCTGCCGGCGAGGCCCAAGCAGGTCTTCGGGCTCTATCCCGCGGAGCTGCAAGCTCGGCCCGGGTTCTGCGAGGAGCTCGCCAAGCGCCCCGACGGCGAGAAGCTCCTGCACGAGCTCGCCGTCGTCTCCGGCAGCGCTCAGGCGCCCGTGGCCGTGCCCTACCACCAGGCATATCGGGAGCTCGTGCAGGCCGTGAGCACGAGGCTCCAGGCCGCGGCCGCCGCCATCCACGGCGGCGCCGAGAATGCGCTCGAAGCCTACCGGCGCGCCGCGGCGCAAGCCTTTCTCGACGACGGCTGGGAGCCGGCCGACGAAGCGTGGGCCAAGATGAGCGCCCGCAACTCGAAGTGGTACCTGCGCATCGGGCCCGACGAGATCTACTTCGAGCCGTGCAGCCGCAAGGCAGGCTTTCACGTGAGCTTCGCGCGCGTGAACCAGGATTCGCTCCTGTGGCAGGACAAGCTCCGGCCCGTCCAGGGCGACATGGAGAAGGCGCTCGGCGCTCTGGCGGGCAAGCCCTATCAGGCGCGCGAGGTAAGCTTCCAGCTTCCCGACTTCATCGACATCGTCCTCAACGCGGGCGACTCCCGCGACGCGCTGGGCGGCACGTCCGGCCAGAGCCTGCCCAACTTCGGGCGCGTGGCCAGCGAGGGGCGCGGCCGCACCGTGGTGATGACCAACCTGTACACTGACGCCGACAGCAAGGCCGCGCGGCGCGAGCAGGCTGCCTCGCTCCTGTGCGCCGATGCCTTCGCCGCGTTCACCGCCGAGCCGCTGCCGCAGGTCGTGGGCACGGTGCTGCACGAGGCCGCGCACAACCTCGGCCCCTCGTCCGAGTACGAGGTGGGCGGCAAGAAGGCGAGCCAGATCTTCGGCGGCCCGCTCGCCAGCATCCTCGAGGAGCTCAAGGCGCAGACGAGCTCCCTGTACTTTGCGAGCTGGCTCGCCGAGCGGGGGATCCTCGAGCGCAGCCTGGCGCGCCCGGCGCAGACCACCGATGTCGTCTGGGCCTTCTCGCACATCGCCGGCGGCCTGTCCGACTCTAGTGGGAAGCCGAAGCCTTACGCGCAGCTCGCCGCCATCCAGATCGGCTTCCTGCGGCAGGAGGGCGCCATCGGCTGGCGCGACGCCGAGCTCGCGCAAAACGGCAAGGACCAGGGGTGCTTCGCGCTCGATCTCGACCGGCTCCCGGCCGCCGTGCAGAAGCTTCTGCGCCAGGTGGCCGGCATCAAGGCACGCGGCGACAAGCGGGCCGCCGCGGCGCTGCGCAAGAAGTACGTCGAGGACTCGGAGCCGGATCGGCGCCTGCACGCGGCCATCCGCGAGCGCTGGCTGCGCGCGCCCAAGCCGAGCTTCGTCTATTCCATCGAGTTGTAGGCATGGCCGAGCTGAAAGCACGGCGGAGACTCTGGAGCGGAGCCACGACGGCGGCCCTGCTGCTCGGGCTCGCGCATGCGTTCGTGGACACGGCGAGCGGCTTCCTCATTTTTCGCGACGTGGGCTCTTACCACTTCGACCACCAGGTCGTCGTTCGCCTCGTAGTGCTCTACAACCTCGTGGCCTTCGCCGGCCAGGTGCCGGTCGGCCTGGTCGCCGACCGCTGGCGCGTCTATCGCGCCACCGCCATGGCCGGGCTCCTCGGCGCCGCGGCGGCGCTGCTCCTCGGCCCGAGCTTCTCGCTCGCCGCGATCCTCGCGATCGGCCTGGGCAACGCCATGTTCCACGTGGGCGCCGGCGCGCTCGTGCTCGACACCTCGGGGGATCGGGCCACGGAGTCGGGCGTGTTCGTCGGTCCGGGGGCCGCCGGGCTCGCCACGGGGATCTGGCTCGGCGGCGGGCAGGCGTCGTGCCGCCCGGTCATCGTGCTGCTGCTCCTGCTTGCCGTGCCGCTCGTCCTGGCTGCGGCGCGGCTCGGGGCGCGGACGCGGGGCGATCTGCCGCCTCTGGGGCGGCCGCAGATGGCGGGCGGCTGGCTGCTCGCCGGGCTCCTGTGCGCCCTGTGCCTCGCCGGCTCGGTGCTGGTCCGCGCGGCGGTCGGTGGCGCCGTGTCCGGCGCCTGGCGCGGCGTGTCTGTCGCCGTGCCGCTCCTTCTGGCCGGCGCCGCGTGCGCGGGCAAGATGCTGGGCGGCTTCGTGAGCGACCGGCTCGGCTGGATCGCGACCAGCGTCGCCGCGCTGGTGCTCTCGGCGCCGCTCGTGAGCTGGCTGGTCGGCAATGCCGCCGCCGCGGTGGTGGGCATGTTGCTCTTCCAGATGACCATGCCCGTGACGCTCAAGGCCACGCACCATCTCATGCCCGAGCGGCCCGGCCTGGCCTTCGGGATACCGTGCCTCGCGCTCGTCCTCGGCGCGCTGCCGGGGCTGCTCGGCCACGGCGCCTGGCTGCGCTCGCCGGCTCTGGTGGTGGGCCTGGTGGCAGGATCGGCGCTGCTGGTGGTTGCTGGCTTGCGGCTCCTCGCCCGGCTTGGCGGCTCGACCGGGCGGGGCGCGGGCGCAAGCCCAGGCGGCGCAAGGCCGCCTGTCGCCTCGAGCCTGGCCGCAGCGGTTGTCGCCGTTGCGCTTCTCGTCGCGCCGAGCCAGGCGCGGGCCGACGCCGTCGGGCCGCCGCCCGAAAGCTGTCCGGCGGGAGCGCGCGGCGAGACCTGCCACGGCGGGTCCTACTGCGCGCCGGCCTCGTGCAGCGACGGCTCGCCCTGCCAGGACGGTGCACAGTGCCGCGCCGCCGAGCTGTGCGTGGACAAGATCGACTGCCGCAGCGGCTGGACGCCACCTGACGCGGGGCCCCAGTACGCGGCGACCGTCGCGGGGAGCTGCGCCGGCGGCGCCGCGTGCGCCAAGGGGAGCTGCCAGAGCGTGAAGGTCTGCGTCTCGTCCGCGGGCGCCGTAGGGCGTACCCTGGTCGAACAAGGCTGTGGCTGTCGGGTGGGCCCGCCCGAGCTCCCGTCGCGCGCCGCGTGGCTGGCCCTGCTCGCCGGCGCGGCCGTGCTTGCCGTCGGTCGCCGCCGGCGTCTTGGCCGCGTGGGGCACTGAGGTGCGGCGGCTCGCGATCGGCGCGGCTGCGGCCACCCTCGCGTTCGCCCCTGCCGCCGGCCTGCTCCTCGGCCGCCGCCCGCCCCTTGCCGCGGCGGTCTGCCCTGCCGCGTTGCGGGCCGACGCCGCGCGTGCCTCACGCGTGCGCGTGCTGCTGGCCTCCACGGCCGAGGGGCGGGATGTGCTGCGCCGGGTGGGCGGGCACACGCCGCGCGTCTGCTTCGGCGGCGACGAGGCCGGGGTGCTGCGCGCGGACGGGGTGCTCGTGCTGTCCCCGCAGTGCAGTGAGCGCGAGCAGGCCGCCCGGCTCGGCCACCTGCTGCTGCACGCCGTCGAAGGGCCGCCGTTCCCCGTTCGCCCGGCCCCGTCACGTCCGTGCGCCGATCTGGTCGCGGCCGCGGTTCGCGCCGAGGCCCGGGCCCACGCGCTCGAGCTCAGGCTGCGCCGGGAGCTCGGCGTGACCGCGCCGCGCTTGCCCTTCCCATTCGAGGGGGCATTCTGGGCGGCGCCCGCCGAGCGGCAAGTGGAGGTCGTGCGCACCTGGTTGCTCGCGCCGCCCGCCGGCGCGGGGGGCCCGGCCGGCCTCGCCGCGGCCTACGCGCGGCGGTGCGCCGAGGTTCGCGCCAGCACGCCAGCCACGAGCCGGTCGCTGAGACGGTAGCCGGCCGCCCGCAGCTTCACGAACGCCTCGGAAACGTCGATGAGCCCGCGGTCGTGGGCGCGCAGCAGCAGGCCGGCCGTCCCAACCAGAAGCAGGCCCATGCGCCGGGCCACCTTCCGGGCCTTGAGGTCGTCGATCACGACGACTGAGCGGCCCTCGAGGCAGAGCGCCGCCGTGAGCACGCTCGTCTCCCCGGCGTCGAGCCGGCTCATGCTCAACGCCGCTTCGCTTCCTGCGGCAGGCACGTCCAGCACCTCCAAGTCGGCCGGCAGCCGCAAGGGGCTGTCCTTCGCCCTGAACTCCGCAGCCACTTGCTGTGTCGTACAGGCTGCGCCGTCGAGGCTTCCGAGCAAATCGAACCGGTCCAGAGCAGCGAGCGCGATGAGCGGTCCGGCGTTGAACAGGTAGCGCGTCACGAGGGGCCTCTGGCCCAGGTGGCTTCGGCCTCCTCGTAGAGTCGCGCGGCCAGCGCCAAGCGTACTTGCTCGGCGAGCCGTCCCGGGTCGGGCTCGATCTCGTCGGCGACGTCGTCGGGGATGTTGACGGCGATCTGCGGCATGAGGCTTCCCTGGTGGCTTGACCGCGTCAGCGCGACTAGTTCAACCTCGTGATCCTCATGTAGGTGTAGTCGGCTTTGGCGTTGCCCGAGTGCCAGACGTAGTTATGCGGCAATTGTTGCAGCAGAGGGGGTGAAAAGCTAGGTCCTTCGCCCGGTCCCGGGCACGAGCGCGACCGCCTCGATCTCCACGCGGAGGTCCGGCCGGCAGATGTCGGCGAGCACCGGCACGAGGGGCAGACCGGGGATCTGCCCGCGCCCGGCGAGGAGCTCGTAGGCCCGCAGCGTCTCGGCGTCCGCGGCGTACAGGGTGCCCGGGCCGAGATCCTGCAAGCCAGCGCCGAGCGGATCGAGCACGGCGCAGATGCCGTCGAGCGCCTCCCGGATCTGGCCCTCGCGGTCGCCCGCATGCAGGCTGCGCCCGTCGGGGCCGACGCTGGCGGTGCCGGAGACGAAGACCGTCCGAGCGCCATCGAGATCCAAGTACGACGCGCGCGAGAACGCCGAGCCGTAGGCGAAGGGGCTCGGCTGCCGGCACGTGTGCGGCACGCTTCCGATCGCGTCCGGGCTCGATGCCTGAACCGCGAGCAGGTCCATGACGCATGCCCCCTCGCCGCTCGTGCCCTGGACGGCGGTGCTGGCCGGAAACGGATGGCCGCCCGGGGCTCCGGTGATCCCGCGCGCGCCGAAGAAGGCGGTGCGGACCGCGTTGAAGTCGTCGTACCACTCGAGGATCTGCCGCAAGTGGATCCAGGTGCGAACCACGTCCGGCAAGCCGAAGCCGCCCGCGGCGAGGGCTGCTTCGGCGTTGGCGAGCATGCGCTCGGCCTGTGGTGTGGGAGGGCCCGCCACGCGCCCACGTTCGTCCGCGCCGTCGATGGAACCGATCCAGAGCAGGCGCAAGCCCGGCGCCGAGAGCAGTCGCCCCCGCCCGCCCGCGGGAAGCTCCAGCGTCGCGACGCTCGTGCCGGCCGCCACGGCGGCGATGCCCCAGAGCTGGGCGCACACCGGCCCCTGCGGGCCGTCCGGGCGGCCGGCGACGAAGGTGCAGGGCAGCTCGCGATCGAGACCCGCGGCGCGCAGCGCGTCCTGCCGGGCCGCCAGCACGCGCTGCCTCTCGTGCCACGGACCGTGCACTTTTTGCCCGATTGGCTCGATGCCGCCGCTCACCATGGCAGCGGCCATGTCGGCGAACACCGCTGCGGCTGCCTCTTGCGCCATGACGGCGGGCGGGCCGATTGCCGCCAGGTGGCACTCCGTGAACGACGGCCGGTAGAGCGTGCGCTTCTCCACCGGCTCACCTGTCCCACGCCCGGCGCCCGCTTGGGCTAGCGGGGCCCGCGGCGGCGCCACAAGCCGAGGCCGGCAAGACCTAGCAGCGCCAGCGCCCAGAGGGCGCCGTGCCCCGTGGCCGCACCCACCCCCGCGGCCACCACGGCACAGCGCCCCTTCCCCGGCGAGGGTGCCACGTCGGCGAAGACGGGGCCGGCGCCGAGCACGAGCGCCAGAGCCGTGGCCAGGGTGCGCGGTGTGTGTCTCAGCAGTGCCTGTCTCATAGCATTCCTTTGCCGAACTTGCGCCAGTCGTGCAACATGTTTGCCGGTCAGGGCGAACGGGGTTGGGGCCCCGTTCGCGGGGTCTGGGGCGAAGCCCCAGCGTGAAACTCTCGCCGCGGACGGCGCGCCAGCGGCCACCGCGGGCAACGGCCGCGGGGCGTTGCCACTTCGTTGCGTCGTCCGGCTCCGTTCCCGCGGGCGTGTCCGCCTCGCGCTTGGGTTGCGGGCGCAGCCCGCGCTCTGGCTACCCTCCTCAGACATTGAACCGGAAATGAATGACGTCTCCGTCCTGCACCTCGTACTCGCGGCCCTCCGAGCGCAGCCGGCCGCGGTCTCGGGCGGCAGCCTCCGAGCCCAGGCGCACGAAGTCTTCGCACGCGCCGACGTCGGCGCGGATGAAGCCGCGCTCGAAGTCGCTGTGGATCTTGCCCGCGGCCTGGGGGGCCAACGTCCCCCGGCGGATCGGCCAGGCGCGCAGCTCCTTGCCGCCCGCGAACGTATAGAACGTCATGAGGCCGAGCAGGGCGTAGATCTCGCGCGCCAGCCGATCCAGGCCCGGCTCCCGCAACCCGAGGTCATCGAGGAACATGGCTCGCTCGGCCGGATCGTCGAGCAGGGCGATCTCGGCCTCCATCTGCGCGCACAGGGGCAGCAAACGATCGCCCGCGGCCTGCACGCGCCGCCCGAGCGCGCCGAGCATCGCATCCGGCTCGCGTGCTTGTTGCTCGTCCACGTTGGCCACGTACAGCACGGGCTTGGCCGTGAGCAGGCCGAGCTGCTGGGCCATGGCGCGCCCCTCCGGCCCGAGCTCCAGCCGGCGCAGGAGCTTGCCCGCGCGCAGCGGCTCGGCGAAGCGCTCCAGCGCCGGGAGCTCGGCGCGCGCCTCCTTGATGCCGACCTTGGCCTCCCGTGCGACCTTCTCCAGGCGGCGCTCGACCGTCTCCAGGTCGGCGAGCGCCAGCTCGATCTCCACGACGTCCAGGTCGCGCCCGGGATCGACCGAGCCCGAGACATGGGCCACGTCGCCGCCGAAGCAGCGCAGAACGTGGACGAGCGCGTCCAGCTCGCGGATGTGGCCGAGGAACTGGTTGCCCAGCCCCTCGCCGCGGTGCGCTCCCTCGACCAGGCCGGCGACGTCCACCAGCTCGAGCGTGGCGGGAGTCAGCTTGGGCGGCGCGAGCACGCGCGCGAGCTCGCCGAGGCGCGCGTCCGGCACGGCCACGACGCCGTGGTTGGGCTCGATGGTGCTGAAGGGGAAGCTCTCCACCCGGGCGCCGGCCTGCGTGAGCGCGTTGAAGATGCAGCTCTTGCCCACGTTGGGCAGCCCGACGATGCCGGCGTTCAGGCTCATGGCTCACTCAATCCTGCGGCCACTCGTCGATGCCGCCGGCGCTGACGACGCGCCCGAAGCCGGCCGCGAGGAGCAGCTCGCGGGCCTGAGCGGCGCGTTTGCCCGAGCCGCAGTAGACGACGGTGGGCTGGACCGACGCCGGCGCGGGCGCAGACGCGGCCGGCGGCGCGGCACCGACCGGTGCGGTCGGCGGCGCGGCACTGACCGGTGCGGCCGGAGGCGACGGGCTCGCCGGCGGGGGCGCAGGGGCAGAGCAGCCGAGGGCGATGGCGACAAGCAGCGCCAGGCGCGACGCAGGGGTCATGGTTCGATCCGTAGCGCCAACGCGGTGCGAAGCGAAGGAAGAGGTGTCCATCAGTCGGATGCGGCGCTCGCCTCGCTCTCGATCGCCTCGCGTAGCGACGGTGGAATGCGTGAACGGGTACCGCGGTCCTACTCGTCCTCGCTCTTGCAGATCTCCTCGTGGTCCTTGGCCATGGCGCTGAAGGCTTCCGCCGGGACGCCCTCGTCGAGGATCCGCATGGCCTTGGCGCACTCGATCTTGCACTCGGTGTAGCGGGGATCCTTCTTGCTGGTCGGCTTCTTGCGGCAGGCGAGCACCCCGTTGTGCGCGCCCGCGGCGAGCCCGACGCGGTTGCAGTGCGCGCCCAGGGCCTGCTGGTGCACGGCCGCGACCCGGTGCAGCTCCTCCGGCCCCGCCTTGTCCAGCTCGCGCCGGACGGTGTCTGCCTCGGCCGTGGCCGCCGCGCACGCCGCCACGAGATCGTCCTCGGAGACCTTGGCATCGGGCAGCTTCGCGAGCATCGCCTTCTCGGCCGGGCCCGGACCGAGCGCGTTCTCCAGCCGGGCGAGCTGGGCCCGGGCCTTGTCCGTGATCGCGCCGGGCTCGGCGAGGGGGAAGGGCGCACCGAGGCCGGCCGCGGCGCATTTGCGCGCCTGCTGCTGCAACGCCGGTTCGAGATCGCGCGCGGCCTTGCGGCACTTCGCCACCGCACCCATCTCGCGGATCTCGGCGCAGCGCACGGCCACCTCCAGCAAGGGCGGAGAAACCACGGCGGCCACGGGCGAGAGCGTACGCGCGGCGTACTGACGCGCGGTGTTGGCGGCGTGCCGGATCTCCTCGGCCGCGAAGAACGCGGCCTCCTCCAGATCGGTGCGGCGTTTGGGCAGGTACGGCTGCGGCTTCGGCTCCTCGAGGTAGGCTCGGTAGCCGGCGATGAGCGCCACCGGCTCCCGCGCCTCGGCCGCGACGAGCTCGCATGCCTGCTTCGGATCCATGGGCTTCTTGGCGGGCTCGCCGCAGCCCGCGGCGGCGAGAAACGCCAGCGCGGCGGCGGCAAGCGCGGCGGGTCCAGCTTGGCGTGTGCTCACGTTGCTGCCGGTAGATGACATGCGCGTGCATGTCAATGCGGTCGATCCGCTGGCACGACCGCGTGCACCGTCGATGTGCTACCATCTTGCTCGTGGCCGTGGTCGTCGACTGGGGCGAGGAGCCGGAGGAGCGCACGCAGCTCCTGTGGGCCGAGGCGCGACGCCTCGCTGCCGCTTCCCGCCGGACTCCCTGACAGTAGCCAGCCGACCGCCACTCCGCTGGACCGCCGTCGCGCGCGTCGCTGCTCGGCGGCTGCCGACATCCTGAGTTCAACGTTGCGAGATCATTCGGCCCGCTTCTCGCCCGAAAATCCGGCACTTTCCGACAACGTGCATGCGGAGTTCTTGCCCCATCACGTCGCTCTTCGCGAAATATTCTTCGCCGATCTTCTGGCCGTCGGCGACGCGTAAGCGCAGATGGCCCTGCGCATGGAACACCATGCGCACGTCCTCGTAGCTCACGGAGAGATCGAACGTCGACTCGATCACGGCGATCTTCTGTCGATATGCGGTTTCGGTGCCCTTCAGCACCACCTTGACGTTCGAGACGCTCACGTGGGGCTCCTCCCCATCTGCGTAGGCGTCGGCGCTCTCCAGCTTCAGTGCCGTCTCCAGCCCCGGGACCCGCTGACCGGGCTCGATCTCGGTCTCCGGCAGGTTCTGGTGCGTTCGCTCGGGCTTGCCGAAGCGGCTGTAATCCTGCCTCACGTCTTTGGAGAGCTCGCCGGAGACCGGCTTGCCGTCGGCGTCGGTGACGTCGAAGTCGGAGGCCGTGGCCTGCAGGACGAAGCTCTTGCCCTGCAGCGGGCAGCGCTTCTCCGCGCTACGGCCGCTCCACCTCTGGACTTCGCAGTCTCGTTCGTAGGTGACCTTCATCTTGGTGATGACATCCCCCTCGACGTCGAGGATCTCGGTCCTGACCACCCCGTCATGTTCAAAGCCGACCGTGACCTCGCCGTTCGGTCCGGAGAGCTGGCAGTGGATCCAGTCCTGCTGCGTTTCCTCCCGAACGGCTCCCTTGGCGATCATCTGCTTCTTGAAGGTGACCGGCTCGGCCTTCACCTTGGGCGCGGCGAGCATGTCCCGGATCCGCTGCAAGACCTTGACTTCCGTTCGCGCGGAGCGCCACAGCGGAGTCCTTGCAAACTCGGTCAAGAGCAGCTGCACCAGGAGCATTGACGCCGCCGGGCAGTAGTCTCCAGGATGTCCAGACAAGCAGAGCGCCTCGACGCAGCCGAGGGCTTCTTCGAGCGGGGGCTTGATGTCCTCGAGGACGGCCCTGACGCCAGGCTGCAAGAGCAGGTCGGCCAACGCGGCCTCGCCTACCAGATCCGGTGCATTGCGTAGGACCACGAGCAGGAGAGCGAGGCCCGGATTGCCCTCGTTCTGAGCGCGCTTCGCCGGGACCGCGTCGACGTACAGATCCACTTCGTGCTGAACTGCGTTGAGACGACGCCTGAGTTCGGCTGCCACCTGCCCCGGGCGGCGGAGAAGATCCAGAACGCCGACCTGGTTGGCGAAGGCCGCGGCCTCGATGATCCGAGCTCTCAGGTCGCGCGAGTCCTCGTGTTTCGGCAGCTGCAGGGCTAGTTTGTGGAGCTGGAGCGCGTCCATCCGGTACGCCCGGTAGGCCTGCGTGGCATCCGCCAGCGAGACCCTCCGTTCGGCGAACTGCGCCAACCGGGCGGCCGGACAGACCATCGGGAGCACCGCCTTCGCCAGCGCGACCTCGGGCATGGTCGGGAATGCCGCCCCCAAGGGCTTGATGACCTTGAAGTGCGCGTGCCCGGCGTAGCCGATCCCGCCTGCCGCGAGCACGCTGAGGATGCCGAGGATGATCCGGAAGCGGGTCGGCTTGGTGCTGGGACGAGTCGGCTTTGTAGTGGCTATCATGATGGACTTCCCTTTCCCCACGGTACGCGTCGCGGTCTCCGCGTGATTTGTCTGCAGCGGAAGGCGCCGTAACTAGGTTGACACAAACTGCGTTACGGCGCTAGTACGAAACTGTCGCACGGACAACCGCAAGCACTTTCGGGGGGTTGGACCAACCCGGACCAGAAGATGGGGCCCCGGCAGCAAGCAAGCGGAGACGTTGTGTGCGACAATGTAGGTGCAGAGCGTGCGATGACGGACACTGAAGAGGCGGCCCAGATCGAGAGTGGCCAATGACATGGCGCCCGAACGCGCGGAGCACCTGCCCAGGTGAGTCGCGGGCAACTGGCGGCTCGCTGGCTGCTACCATCGCCCAAGTCCCGGCCGGGCTCGCGCACCAGGTGCAGAGCGCGCTCCTCACGTTGGCCAAGTGGGGGTCCTTCGCCGTTCTTCCTGGCCGCGGCCGCCGAGAGGACAGCGCGCTTCGGTGGGCTCGCGTCATCAAGTCACTCATCGCGCAGTCGGATCCGGACGCCATACGGACCGAGTTGGTTCTGGTCCGCCGAGAGGCCCTTCGCGGAGCCGCTGAGCAACGTGGCGCGGCTGCAGCTTGGCCTCAGGTGATCGAAGAGCTACTGGATCCGCGTCTGGAGTCGGAGGAGGCCGTCCACTCGCCCGGACTTGACATCGCAGTAGTTGAGCGGAAGCGCGGAAAGGCGAACCAAGGAAGGCTGATCGACGGAAGGCTGATCGACGTAGACGCCCCGGATGCGTTCGGGGTGGTCTGGTCTGACGGCGCTACCTTCGGCATCAGCTGCTTCTCACAGCAAGAGCTAGCGCAGTGGAATCCTCGGCTGTCGGACCGGGTGGAGGCCGCGCTCGCGGGTCGTGAGCCCGTGTCCACGATCGACGGGGCGCTCAGGGGGCTGCCTGAATCAGGAGCGGGCGCGAGCCGACTCGAGGCGCTACGTGTCGCAGTTCGAGTACTGCACGCCTGGGTCTACCCGCACCTGGCCGAGCCGGCCACGCTTGCAGCGTTGCTGGAGAGGGCAGCGATGACGCCGTACCAATTCGCAACGCTGCTTCAGGGCGTTTCGTTCGGCGACGCCTGGAACGACCTCGAACATGCAGGATCGACGGCGGAGTACTTCACGCTAGTCCAAATGCGGGAGTTCAAGACGCGATCCGCATCGATCCTCGATGCTGCGGAATCGGGACAGGCCTTTCGCCTTGCTGCGCGGCGCACGGTCAAGGCGGAACTTGTGGCCTACGACGCGGCGAAGCACGGCGTCGTTGATACGATCACTCGCGCCGAACTGCGACGACACATAGGTTCTTGCTTGGCGCGCGTTCGGGAGGGGAAGCCAGTCAGAGTCACCCGCGGGAAGATCTCGGTCGCGCAGCGTGGCGTGGTGCTGCTCCCCCCTGCGGTTGCTCGAACGCGTAGGATGTCCGCCACGGAGCGACGACTGCTGGAGGGAAGGCAACGCCGCCGTCGGTCCAGAGAGGAGAATCGGGACCAAGCGAAGCATGACCGCCTCCAGCGCCTTCGTCGTGAACGGGCGTTGCCGGCGGAGACTATCGCCCGACTCCTGCTGGTTGACGGTCTGACCCTGGACGAACTGACAGCACTCGTGAAGGTGGGCGGCAGCGCAGGGGTGGCCGGCGGCCAGGTCACGGACGGAAGGGGTGGGGAGCCAACCACATAGCCCCGTGGCGGATACGGGCCACGGGCTTCGGGCTCTAGGGCCGGCGCATCTAGTTGTTGCGTCCCCGTGGCCCGTTGCCGCGGGCGTCGCGCCGACAGGATCCGGGCCTGGACGCCGTGCCGACGGCCGGGCCCGTGGCCGGATCCACGCTGACGCCCGCTACGGCGCCGGCCCCGGCACGGCCCATGGCGAGAGCAAACCGCCCGCCCGCTGCCAGCCCGCACGTAGCAGCCACGTCCGTGGCGCGACGCGCAACAGGATGGTAGCAGCCGCCCGGCGACCGTGTC
>JACQWT010000341.1 GCA_016209145.1 Deltaproteobacteria bacterium
AAGCACGTCGCGTGCCGGGCCGAGGGGCGCGAAATCACTGGCGGTCGGCCGCTGCTCGAGGTGTCGGCCGTTAGCGGGCGTTAGCGGCCGACACCCAGGAGCGCAGCGCGGACTACTGGCCGACGACCGGCGGGTCCTTGCGCGCCGCCGCACTTGGGCTGGCAGCCGCCGGGATCGACGCAGGAGCCGCCGACGCAGACCGTGTTGCCGGCGCACTTGCCGCAGTCACCCCCGCAGCCGTCCGGGCCGCAGGCTTTGCCCTCGCACTTGGGCGTGCACGCGACGCAGGCGCTCACCTGGCACGCCTTGCCGTCCTCGCACTTGCCGCACTCGCCCTCGCAGCCGTCCGAGCCGCACTTCTTGCCCTCGCAGCTCGGCGTGCAGGGGCCGCAGCTCCCGGCCAGGCACAGCTCGCCGGGTTTGCATGCCTTGCCGCAAGTGCCGCAGCTCTGCTCGTCGCTCGCGAGCTCGACGCAACTTCCCGCGCAGCAGCTCTGGCCTTGGCAGGGCGGCGAGCAGACGTTGGCCGCGGGGCCACCGCCGCCGCCCTGACCGCCAGCGCTTGTGTCCCCGCCCGCGCCGGCCTGCCCTCCGCCGCTGCCGGCGTGGCCGCCGGAGCCGGAGCCCCGGCTCACGTCGGCGTCATCGCCGCCGCAGGCGCCAACCGTTCCTACCACCAGCAGGCCCAACGTGCCTGCCAGCCCCACGATCCTGAGCGTTGCCATCCCCGCCTCCTTGCGCCCGAACTGGCGCGAGGCTTGCATTCTCTCTCGTCAACCCCTCGCTGCCCCTCGCTGCCCGCGCCGCCTGCGCCGCCCAGGCGCGATCGCCTCCTCTATTCCCGGAAAGCGGGAATAGAGGGGCCGATGGCGAGGGGCTCGCCTCCTCTATTCCCGGTTTTCGAGAATAGGGCGCCAGATCGCTTGGCGCGCTGCGCAGGGGTTTGGCACGGAGGGTGGCGGCCGGCTACCTGAAGCGGCGGCGCATCGTGGAGCGATCGGACGGCGGCGGCACGGAGGTACGCCGGGTCGAGGCAAGGGGCGATGCCCCTGGCCCGCGCGGTTCGTGGTAGCGTCGGCGCGGTGCTTCGCCTGTGCTTCTGAGGCTTGCGCTTCACCACGGCGTTGCGGCGGCGGGCCGCAGCACGTTGACGACCGGGAGGACCACGATGAGACCGACAACGAGGCCGATCGCGAAGGCCGCCTGCGTCCTGCTCTCTGCGCTGCTCGGCGCCTGCACGCTCGACACCGAGGCGCTCGGCCCGGGGGCGCCGGGGCCGGCGGGGCCGGCGGGGGACGCGGGCGTGAATGGCGAGGACGGGCTGGATGGCGCGCCCGGCAAGGACGGCGTGAACGGCAAGGACGGCGGCCCCGGAACCAGCTCCTGGAAGGACGCTCCCGGACAAGTCACCACTGATCCGACGACGACCGTCGTCGGCATTGGCACACCCAGCCCCGCCGCCTGCCTGCACACCAAGGGGACGCTGTCGAAGGAGCTCGGCAAGGTCCACGTGCAAGAGGACTGCACCATCGCCGGCACGGTCGAGGACCAGTTCAAGGGCCTCGCGCCTGGCGACGCCATCAAGGTCGGTAGCAACACCTTCAAGGTCAAGGAGATCAAAGACGGCAAGAAGCTGACCATCGACGAGGAGCCGTGCCCTGACCCGTCGGTGGACGTCCCGGCCTACACCGACCCGGACGAGCTGCTGCGCGTCGATAACGGGGCGGGAGTGCCCAAGGTCACGGTGACGCGAGGGGGCAACGTCGGCATCGGGACGACCAGCCCCAGAAGCATGTTGCAGGTCAGGCAGACGAACCACCAGGCAAGCACGGTCCTGGTCGGATCGGACTACCCGGTCGAAACCTCGTATCTACGCTATGCGCGCTCGCCAGTCTCCTATGTGGGCAACATGTTCCTCGGGAATAGCGGGGACCACTCGGGCAGCACGGTACTCGGGTGGTCCAACGACTGCCAGGGGGACTTCCTGACGATGCGAGCCGTTGATGTGCGCAACGGCTCAGTGCCGAACGACAGCCAGTTCCTTGCCGATGTGCGGCTTTCTCGCGACGGCGGAGATGTCGCCAAGGGCTACGGCAAGATCTCTTGCTATACCGGCGACAACTCCGCGGGCGATTCGCCGGACAACCTCAAGCTGGCGATGGTCATCAGGAGCAACGGCAACGTTGGCATCGGGACTACCTCTCCTGCCGCCCGGCTGCAGGTGGGCGACGGACACCAGGCCAAGGACGCAGACCTCTACATCGCCCGCGAGGGAGCGACCCAAGCGCGGATCTACGCCTACTCGGACAACGCATCCCCGTTTCTCAGCTTTGTCAGAAACCGCGGGTCGGTGGCCGCTCCAACACACGTTCTTGCCGGCGATGTTCTCGGCGTCATCTACTTCGGCGGGATGTCCGTGGACAACGACCCCGAGAACACGAACACCGGGACATTCATTCGAAGCTACGCCGAGGAGAACTTCACGCCGTCACACGGCCTTTCCTCGCTCGGCTTCTTCACGGCATTCCCAGTGTACGGGCAGTACCAGGAGAGGGTCACGATTCGTGCGAACGGCAACGTCGGCATTGGGACAACGAACCCTAGCGAGAAGCTCCAGGTGGAGGGTGCGGTCAAGGCCAGCCTCTTCATCCAGAGCTCCTCCCGCGACCTCAAGCGCGACATCCACGCCCTGCCCGCCCCCGCGGCGTTGGCGGCGCTGCTCGCCCTGCACCCGACCCGGTTCCGCTACAAGGCGGATCCGCGGGACGAGCAGCTCGGCTTCATCGCCGAGGACGTGCCCGAGCTGGTGGCGACGAGCGACCGTATGGGTGTCTCGCCGATGGATGTGGCCGCGGTGCTGACGAGCGTCGTGCAGCAGCAGCACGAGACCATCGTCGCGCAGCAGCGCAAGATCGCGACCCTGGACGAGCGCCTGCGAAAGATTGAAGCGAAGCTCGGCCTCTGAGCCACCGGCGGTGGACTTCGTCCCGGGGGTGCCCGGTGGCCGGCCGGCCGGATGCGGGCAGCGGGGGCTGCCAGGAGCGAATCACGGCTCGCCGAAAACCTGCTCGTGGCTCGTCGCCACGGCGGCTCGCGCGAGCCAGCGGTCGAGCGTCGCACTGTCGGAGAAGCTGAGCACGCGAGCGCGCAACTGGTCCGCCAGCTCGATGCCGCGAGCGGCGAGCACCGCCAGCACCGCCGTCGCCTTCGCCTCGGCGTGCCCTTTGGCCTCGCTCTGCGCCCGCGTCCGCTCGATGGCCGGGGCTCCGCGCGCCACCAGTGCCTCGGCCACCGCCTCATCCGCCGCCGCGACATCGAGCAGCGCGCGGATCTCGAGCGGACGCACCAGGCAGCGGTCCTGGATCACCTCCGTCTCGGTCATCGTGCGCCACCCATCGCTCTGGCGTGACCACTCCAGCGCCCGGCGCTGCCCCACCAGCACGCAGAACACGCGGCGAACCCCGCGCCGCACGAGCTGCCGCGCCTTCTCGGTCGGCACCGCGATCGACTGCTCGCTCGCCACCTCGAAGGCCAGCTCCTCGAGCTGCCGGCCGCCCGTGGGCGCGTCCGGCGCCGCCGGGAAGATGCTCGCATCGGGGGCGAAGTCGCTGGTGTGGCCCGTGCGCGTGAGCATGTCCACGGCGCCGCGGTAGCCGTCGGCCACGTGCGCTCCCAGCACTCTTGTCACATCGAAGTGTCGCGTGGCGTGCGGGCCGTCGGCCGGTGCGGCAAACATCTCGATACCGTCCAGGTACTCGAGGCGCGTCTCCGGCGGCGCCAGGCGTTCGTCGATCCTCGGCAGAGGGTCGTTTGGCCCCGGGCACCGGATGAGCTCGGAGTCGGCCCGGGCACCCGGCGCGGACAGGGCACCATCGCCAGCGGAGCGGCCGGGATCCATGGCTGATAGGTAGCAGCAGGTGCGGGCAGCGCCAAGGCGACACGCCGCTTGCCGCCCACCGCGTGCAAGAGCTTGTCCTGGGCCTCGATCTCCCGGACGTGGCGGTCGAGCTGCTCGGTCCCTCGCGGTTCGGGGCGCTCGTCGCGTTGCAGCGCGGTCCGAGGTTGCCGGCGTCAGCGCGCGGCGCTCGTGGTAGCATGGCGGCCGTGGCCATGGGTGACGCACGCGGGCTGAGCGGGCGGCCAAGCGCCCGGGTGGGCGAGCTGCTCGAGGGCAAGTGGCGGCTCGACGCGCTGCTAGGCGTCGGGGCCATGGCGGCCGTCTACCAGGCGACCCACCGCAACGGCAACCGGGTCGCCATCAAGCTGCTGCACCCGGCGCTGTGCTCGAACGAGGAGGTAAGGGCGCGGTTCCTGCGCGAGGGCTACGTCGCCAACAAGGTCGAGCACAAGGGCGCGGTGGCCGTGCAGGACGACGGCGTGACGGGCGATGGCTCGGCGTTCCTGGTCATGGAGCTACTCGAGGGCGAGACCCTGGAGGCGCGTCGCAAGCGCAAGGGCGGCAAGCTCGCGCCGGCCGAGGTGCTGAGCGCCGTCGACCAGTTGCTGGGCACCCTGGCCGCGGCCCACGAACGGGGCATCGTGCATCGGGACATCAAGCCGGAGAACGTCTTTCTGACCCGTGACGGCTCGGTCAAGGTGCTCGACTTCGGCATCGCCCGGCTGCGCGAGCTCTCGGCCGCCGGCTCGCTGACCATGATCGGCTCGCTGCTCGGCAGCCCGGCGTTCATGCCGCCCGAGCAGGCGCGCGGCCGGCACGACGAGCTCGATGCCCGCTCCGACGTGTGGGCCGTTGGGGCCACGATGTTCACGCTCTTGACGGGCAAGTACGTGCACCCGACCGAGACGGCGAGCGAGGCGCTGGCAATGGCCGCCACCCAGCCGGCCCGGTCCATCGCGGCCCTTGAGCCGGGCCTTGGCCCGGAGCTGGGCGAGTTGGTCGATAAGGCGCTGCGTTTCCACCAGGCGGAGCGCTGGCCCGACGCCCGGAGCATGCAGGAGGCGCTGCGACGGGCCCACCGGGCCACGAGCGGCGAGCTCATCCCGCCGCCCGCGCGGCTTTCGATTCCGGAGGACGCGGTTGGCGACACGCTGACCGCAGCGGCCGAGCCGCGGGCCGAGCCGGGCGCCAGGGCCCTTCCGGCGGGCTTCCAGCAACGTGGCGTCGAGAGCACACTGGAACGTACGCAGCCGCTTGCAAGCCATCTGGGCGCGGACGACAGCGTCAGGACCCAGGCGCTGCCGAGCGGGCCGGGCCGGAGCGGTGCAGCGTTCGGGCTGCAGGGGCTGGCCCAGGCACCGAGCGATGCAGCCCTGCCGCAGGCAACGGGGGCCGGCGTGGCCGCGTCGCTGGCGCGGGCCCCTCGCCGTGTGCCGCCGAAGCTGGCCATGGTCATCGGCGCCGCGGTGGCGGCGCTGGCCGTTGCTGCGGCGGCGGCCGGGCTGCTCGTGGCTGGCCAGGGCAGGAAGCCCGCAGGGGCGGGCGCTGCTGCGCCGGCCGGGTCGTCGTCCGCGCAGCCCTCGGCGACTGCGCCGGCCGAGCCCGCCGGCACGCAGGAGGCAAGCTCGACCGAGCAGGGAGGAGCAGAGCCGGAAGGGGAGAGCGCGGCCGGAGCGGAGCTTCCGGCCGAACGAGCCGCGGCGCGGCAACCGCCCGCGGGCGGGCGCGGGGACGAGCGGCCGGCCGCCGAGAAACCTGGCGACGGGGGCAAGAAGCCAGGCGCGCCCCTGGAGCCAGCCGGCTCCGCCCAGGCCCGAGCGCCAGGGCCATCGCCGGCCAGCGCCCAGCCCTCGCCGAGCGCGCCCGGGGTGGATCCATACAGCATTCGACGCTAGCGCCGGGCCGTCAGGTCCGGGAACCACGAGGAGAGCGACCCATGCGAGAGCGACCCATGCGAGACCAACCCCAGCGTCCGAGCCTGCGGGTGCTCGTGACTGCCTTGGCGCTGGGCGCCGCCCTGCTCGTGGCGAGACCTTCCCTGGGCCAGCTCAGCGCTGCGGCCGAGGCGCTGTTCGACGAGGGCCGGGAGGCCATGGCGGCGGGTGCCTACGCCACGGCGTGCGCGAAGTTCCACGAGAGCGATCGGATCGATTCGGCCCCAGGCACCAAGCTCAACCTCGGCGAGTGCGAGCTCAAGCGGGGCCGGATCGCCACGGCGTGGGAGCTGTTTCGGGCGGTTAGTGCCCAGGTTCCGCCAGGCGATCCGCGGCTTGCGCTCGCGCAGCGGCGAGCGGCCGAGCTCGAGCCGCGGCTTCCGCGGGTGGTCTTCGGCCTGCTGCCCGGCTCGCCGGCCAACACCACCGTTCGGTTCGGCACGGCCGAGCTCGGGGCCGGCAGCTTCGGGCTGCTCTTGCCGGTCGATCCGGGCACGCACCAGCTCGTAGTCAGCGCACCGGGCCACGAGTCGCGGACGTTCACGCTCAGGATTGGCGAGGCCGAGCGCAGCGAGATCAAGGTCGGCCCCGGCCCGAAAGGCGCGCCGGCGGCCCCCTCGGGATCCGGTGCTGCACGTGGCCCCGAAGCCGGCCCGCCAGGCTTCTGGGGCCGGCACGAGGCATCCGTCCTGGTAGGAGGCGGCGCCGTGCTGCTCGGCGGCGTGGGCCTTGGGCTCGGAGCTGCCACGTCGTCGAGCTACGCCGATCTCGCCGAGAGCTGCGCCGGCACTGCCGCCGGCTGCGCCCAGGGCGACATCGACGCGGCTCAGGGCAAGGCCGTGGCGACGAACCTCCTTCTCGGGGCGGCCGGCCTGGCTGCTGCGACCTCGGCAGTGCTGTTCCTGCTCGTGGAGGACTCCGCCGCGCCGGCCTCGGCCGGCACGGCCGGCCGCGACCGCGCCGCGCGCCCGAGCATCGCTCTCGCGCCGGCGCCGGGCGGAGCGGCCCTGCGCCTGCGCTTCTGAGGCATGCGTTTCACAACGGCGCTGCGGCGGCGGGCCGCGGCGTCTCGACGACCGGGAGGACGACGATGAGACCTGTGACGAGACTTGCCGCGAAGGCCGCGTGCATTCTGCTGCCGGCGCTTTTGGCCGGCTGCACGCTCGACACCGAGGTGCTTGGGCCCGGCGTGCCGGGGCCGCAGGGGCCGGCGGGGGATGCGGGCGTGAATGGCGAGGATGGGCTGCCCGGCGAGGCGGGCACGCCCGGAACCCCGGGCACCAACTCCTGGAAGGACGGCAAGGATCCCGACCGCGTCACGACGAAAGTCGACGTCGGCATCGGCATGGAGCCGCCCGAGGCGCCCGCGGCGTGCCTGCACACCAGAGGCACGCTCTCGAAGAACCTTGGCCAGGTGTCCGTTTCCGCCAAGGACAAGAAGACCGTCACCGGTCAAGGTATCAACTTCAAGGACTTCGGCCTTGCCCCGGGCGACGCCGTCAAGATCGCCGGTGAGACCATCGAAATCCAGTCAATCACCGAGGACGGCAGTGCGCTCACACTCAACAAGGAGCACTCCAAGGCACCCGTCACGGAAGACGCCTATGTCGATCCGGACGTCCTCTTCGCCATCGACAACGGCGCGGGCACGAACAAGCTCACCGTGACGCGCGGGGGCGACGTCGGGATTGGGACAACCAATCCACTTGCGAACTTGCATGTGAAAACGCACGCACCAGCGAGTGGTTCTGTCCAACTGCTTGTGGAAGCAGAGAGTCCCGGGGTCGCATATGCCGACCTCTGGCTTATTGCCAGTGACAATGGGACGCCAGGCAACGGGTTGATTCGGAGAACCTATGATGGTTTGCTGACGCTAGCCAACTACTACGGTCCCTCCCCACCAAATTCTCAATTCGTGCTGGACACAAACGGCAACGTCGGCATCGGGACGAAGGGGCCGACAAACAGATTGCAGGTCGGTGGGGGAAAGGTCCACGCGCTCGGAACAGGCTTGTCAACCGGATTCACTCTTGACAATCATCAATGGTATCAGTCTGGGACTGGACCAACCAGTGTTTCCATATTCAACGCTGGAGGGACAGACACGTTGGCACTGAGAGAGGGCAACGTCGGCATCGGCATCCCGGACCCCAAGGCCAAGCTTCACGTCAACGGCAACATCCTCGCCACCGGCAGCATCACGCCGGGCTCCTCCCGCGACCTCAAACGCGACATCCGCGACCTGCCCGCCCCCGAGGCGCTGGCGGCGCTGCTCGGGCTGCACCCGACCCGGTTCCGCTACAAGGCCGATCCCAACGACGAGCAGCTCGGCTTCATCGCCGAGGACGTGCCCGAGCTGGTGGCGACGAGCGACCGCAAGGGCGTCTCGCCGATGGACGTCGCCGCGGTGTTGACGAGCGTCGTGCAGCAGCAGCACGAGACGATCGCCGCGCAGCAAGGCGTCATCGCGGCGCAGCAGCGGCGGATCGCGACGCTCGACGAGCGGCTGCGGCGGATCGAGGCGAAGCTCGGGCTTTGAGTGTGAGTGCAGCGACCATGGGCGGCCGCCTCGTGCCTCCCGCCCGCCGCCGCCTCGCCGGCCGCAGGCACGTCCCGGCAAGCGAGCTACCTCGCCGGCTGCTCGAAGACGGCCTGCTCGAGCTTGCGGACGCGGGGTTCGATGCCGGCGTGCTTTTCGGTGGCGTCCGTGAACCCGCGCATGACCGCCTCGGCGAAGCGGTCGAGGCGCTGGGCCAGGGCGTCCACGCGGTCCGTCAGCGTCTCAAGTTTGCGCTCGGTACGGGCCTGGGCCGCCGCCAGCTCGTTGTGCGAGGCAGCCAGCACGTTGATGCGGTCGGCCAGCTTGGCCTGGCCCTCGGCCAGCACGTTGATGCGGTCGACCAGTTTGGCCTGGCCCTCGGCCAGCGCGTCGATGCGGTCGGCCAGCTTGGCCTGGCCCTCGGCCAGCTTGGCCTGGCCCTCGGCCAGCGCGTCGATGCGGTCGGCCAACTTCACCTGGCCCTCGACCAGGGCCGTCAGCAGCGTCTTGAGCTCGGGGTCCATCGGCGAAACTGTAGCGCCTGGCAGCGTGGCGAGCCAGCCGTTTGACATGCTGTGGCACGACGTGCAGGTCGTGTGGATCGGTCCCCGGCCCCCGCGCGCCCGCTACCCGCGGCTCGTGGCACGCCGCGGCAAGGCCGCGCTCCGCAGCTCTCGCAGCGCGCGGCGTGACGCGGCCCACCCGCTCGACCTGCCCGTGGCGCGCACCCAACAACGCCCCGAAGCGAGCTCGCGGTCGATGTGCTACCATCAAGGCGGTGGTGAACCTAGGAGTGTGTCGGAGAAAGCGTGCTCGAAATGGTCCAAGTTATCGAAATCGCTCACTTTACTCTGACGCTGGAACCGAACAATTCCGCGCACTTAGTTTTTTCTCCGACAGACTCCTAGAGCAGCTCTACCAGGCCATCCGTTGCCTTCCGGTCGGAGAGCGCCTGCGTCTCGTCGAACGCGTCGTGCACGACGCGGCTGCAGCATCGCGGGGACCGCATGCCACGGGGAGGTCGCTCCTCGGGATACGGGGAGGTCGCTCCTCGGGATGATGAGGGACGAGCCCGAGGTGATGGATCCGGTGTGCGCGATCGCCATGGACGCGCGCGCCAGGAGCAGGATGCGATCCATCGATGGCTAGGGTCCTGCCCGCCCCCGCGGCCCTGGCGGCGCTGCTCGGGCTGCACCCGACGCGGTTCCGCTACAAGGCCGATCCCAGCGACGAGCAGCTCGGCTTCATCG
>JACQWT010000342.1 GCA_016209145.1 Deltaproteobacteria bacterium
TTCTCGGGCTGCCGTCCGGTCAAGCTGCGACGGCACTCTTGGCGCCAAGGGCCATCAGGCTTGTCTGCGCCTGTCCGCGTCGTCGATCGCGGTCAACCGCACCGAATCATTCGGCCCGGTTTCCGACGAAGAGCGGTTTTTTCCTAGGGCAGCTCGCCCCCACCTTCGTCCGGTTCCTCGCCCGGCAATGGAGCCTCGCCCTCCTCGCCCTCGTCCGGCGGGACGCCCGTCGGCCGGTCGGCCTCGGTCTCGACGTGCGTGGCGATGGCCACGACGCGTTCCTCCTCGGCCACGTCCATCAGCCGCACCCCCTGGGCGATGCGGCCGGTCTCGTGGATCTCGCTCACCTGGGTGCGCAGCGTCTGTCCCCGGTCGGTGATGATCATCAGCTCGTCGGCCGGCCCCACCAGCGCCACACCCATGACCGGGCCGTTGCGGTCGCTGGCGTCGATGAGAATCACGCCCTTGCCCGCGCGGCTCTGCAGCGGGAACTCGGAGACGGGCGTCTGCTTGCCGAAGCCCCGCTCGCACACCGCCAGCACGCGGTCCCGCGCCTCGCCCGGCCAGTACGCGCCCAGCCCCACGGCACAGTCGCCCTCGGCAAGATCGATAGCCTTGACCCCCATCGTGGCCCGGCCGGTGGGGCGGATCTGCTCCTCGGAGAAGCGGATGGCCATTCCCCCGCGCGTGCCGATGACGAGCTCGCAGGTGCCGTCGGTCACCGTGGCCCCGAGGAGCTGGTCGTCGTCGTCGATGCGCACGCCGATGATGCCCTTCTCCCGAATGTGCTGGTACTCGACGAGCTCGGTCTTCTTGATCTGACCCCGGCGCGTGAGCGTGATGATGAAACGGCCCTCGGCGAAGGCGTCGACCGGCGTGATCGCGGCCACCTTCTCGCCCGGTTCCATGCCCACGAAGTTGACGATGGCCCGGCCACGGGCGTTCGCCGCGGCCTCGGGGATCTCGTACACCTTCTTGATGTAGACCTTGCCCTTGTCGCTGAAGAACATCACGTAGGAGTGGGTCGAGGCCACGAAGAGCTGCGTGACCCAGTCCTCCTCGCGCGCCGACATGCCGCTGCGCCCCTTGCCGCCGCGTCGTTGCGCGCGGTACGTAGCCACCGGCGTGCGCTTGACGTAGCCGGCGTAGGAGATGGCCACGGCCACGTTCTCCTGCTGGATGAGATCCTCGATCAGGATCTCGGCCTCGCCTTCCACGATCTCGGTGCGCCGGGCATTGGCGAAGCGCTGCTTCACCTCGCCGAGCTCCGTGACGATGACCTCCATGAGCAGACGGACGTCGCCGAGGATGGCCGTGAGCCTCTCGATCTCGGTGCACAGCGCGCCGTACTCCTGCGCCAGGCTCTCGCGCTCCAGGCCCGTGAGCTTGCCCAGCCGCATGTCGAGGATGGCCCGCACCTGCCGCTCCGAGAGGAAGTAGTCGCCGGCCTGCTCGGCCCGCGCGCTCTCGCTCTCCGGCCGGCCGGCGCGGCGCAGGAACTCGCCCAGCCCGCGCAGCGGCAGCTCCATCAGCCGCACGCTCGCCTCGGCGGCGTCGGCCGAGGCGCGGATCGTGGCCACCACGCGGTCGATGTCGGTCGTGGCCATGCCCAGGCCCTCGACGATCTCCCGGCGCTCCTCGGCCTTGCGCAGATCGTGCCGGCACCTGCGCCGCACCACCTCGCGGCGGTGATCGACGAAGCACTGCAGCGTCTCCTTGAAGTTGAGCACGCGCGGCTGGCCGTCGACGATGGCGAGGTTGATGACGCCGAAGCTCGATTGCAACGGGGTGAGCCGGTAGAGCTGGTTCAGGACCACCTGGGCAAAGGCGTCCTTCTTGAGCTCCACGACCACGCGGATGCCTTCGCGGTCGCTCTCGTCGCGCACGGCACTGATGCCGTCGATCTTCTTCTCCTTGATGAGCTCGGCGATGCGCGCCACCAAGCGCGCCTTGTTGCACTGGTAGGGGATCTCGGTGATGACGATCTGCTCCCGGTCGGTGCCGCGCACGGGCTCAGTGTGCGAACGGCCGCGCATCACCACGGATCCGCGGCCCGTGAGGTACGCCTGCTTGATGCCCGTTCTTCCGTAGATCTGGCCGCCCGTGGGGAAGTCCGGGCCGGGCACGATCTCGATGAGCTCGCCCAGGCCGATGTCCGGCTTGCGGATGAGGGCCACCGTCGCGTCGATCACCTCGCCCAGATTGTGCGGCGGCACGTTGGTGGCCATACCGACGGCGATGCCGCCCGAGCCGTTGACGAGCAGGTGGGGGAAGCGGGCCGGCAGGACCGTGGGCTCCTGCTCGCTGTCGTCGTAGTTCGGGACGAAGTTGACGGTTTCGCGCTCGATGTCGGCCAACAGCTCCATCGCCAGGGGCGCGAGCCGCGCCTCGGTGTAGCGCATGGCCGCCGGGGAGTCGCCGTCGACCGAGCCGTAGTTGCCCTGGCCGTCGATGAGCGGCGCCCGGAGGCTGAAGTCCTGCCCCATGCGCACGAGCGCGTCGTAGACGGCGAGATCGCCGTGCGGGTGGTAGCGGCCGAGCACGTCGCCGACCACGCGGGCGCACTTCTTGTGCGCGCTACCCGGCCGGATCCCCTGCTCGTACATCGAGTACAGGATGCGCCGGTGCACCGGCTTGAGCCCGTCCCGCACGTCGGGGATGGCGCGGCCGATGATCACGCTCATCGCGTAGTCGACGTAGCTCGTCCGCATCTCGTCCCGGATGCTGACCGGGACCTTCTGCGGCACCGTGGCGCTCTGCTCGGTCATGGCGGCTTGCTGGCGTTTCTAGCCCAAGGCCGCGGGGGGACCAAGCCTGGGATTGCCGGAGCTCGCCGGCCCTACCCCCCCTTCCACCCGCCCGAAGCAGTCGCTCGCGCGGCGCGATCGGCGTCTCAATTCCCGGAAAGCGGGAATAGAGGGGCCGATGGCGAGGGGATCGCCTCCTCTATTCCCGGTTTTCGGGAATAGAAGGCCCGATGCTGTGGCGCTTGCCACGTGAGCAGGCGCTGGTCACCGAGGCACAGCTCGGCGGCCCCCACTGCCGCCGCGTCGAGCTTCTGGCGCAGGTTCCAGCGCACGCTCGATGGATCGATCTCGCACATGGCCGCAAGCCGCTGGGTGCCTCGCCAGCCGTGCCGCGCCGCGAGCTGCAGGAAGAGCGCGCGGGTCCGGCCCTCGCGCCGGATGTCCGCGGGTGCTGCCCTGGTGGCCGCGGCCGCGGCAGCCACCAGCGCTGCAAGCGGTCGGACCGCCACGTCCACCGGCTCGGCGCGGCAAGGAAACCGCGTGCCGGCGGTGCTGACGGAGCCCGAGGCCGAGACATAGCGGTGGTGGGCCTCGGCGAAGCGCCGGGCCGGGAGGCCGAGCGCTGCCGCCAGCCTGTCGGCATCGATCCACGGGTCCACGACGGCGCCCACGACGTCGCGGTGGGTGGACCACGGCCAGCGCAGCGGATCGTCCGCCAAGCCCGCACGGCAGGGATTGAGCGCCAGGTAGCGAACGAGCCGGCGCAGATGCTTGAGGTCGGGGACGACCTCGGCGGGGCCGACCGGCTCCCAGCGCACCTCTCGGCCCGGGCAGTCGCTTCGCCGCAGCCCCGCGATGACCCCCAGAAGCTGGTCGCGAGCATGCTCGGGGTGCTCCGTCGGGGCCACGAGATGCGGGTGGTTGGGCATGAGCACTGCCGCGGCCGCCGAGGGAAACGCCCGCCGGTACCGGCCAGAGCCAGCAGGCAACGTCGTGCTCGGTCAGGGCCACGGGCAGGCGTAGGGCGCGAGCGGTGAGATGGACGTACATTGCCGACCTCCGTGGCCGCCCCCAAAAGCACGTCGCGTGCCGGGCCGAGGGGCGCGAAATCACTGGCGGTCGGCCGCTGCTCGAGGTGTCGGCCGTTAGCGGGCGTTAGCGGCCGACACCCAGGAGCGCAGCGCGGACTACTGGCCGACGACCGGCGGGTCCTTGCGCGCCCTTGGTCAGCTCGTTCCAGACCATGTCGTGGCAGATGGTCCACTCGCAGTCGCTCCCACAGCAGATGGCCGAGTGCTCGGTGCTGCACTCCGCCGGCAACTGGTACTCGCACACGCCTCCGGTCACGTCGCTCGACGCGGCCACGAAGGTGCCGTTTCCTCCGAGTGGTGATCCGCAGTCCTCGCCGCTCAGCCGCTTGGCCAAATCCCCCGGCCACCCGTTCCTCATGCAGATGTGCCACCCGGGCGAGCACGCGTCCTCCGGCACCATGCACGGCCCGAGGCTGTTGCCGCACCATTTGCCGGTACGCGAGGCGCGAAGGCTCTGCTGCGGCCATGCCGCCTGGCAGCTCGCGATGCCCGGGTACTTCCCCGCATCCTTGAAACCCTCCCGCGTGCCGTCCGAGCAGCCCAGGCTCTGGTCCAGGCACTGGTAGGTCGGCTGAGGCGCGCAGCTTGCATCGTGGGCGCACAGCTTGCCGCCCGTGCACTCGCCGCAGCTCCCGCCGCAGCCGTCGGGGCCGTACTGCCGGCCCTCGATGTAGCACAAGGGCTGGCACGCGCACTTGCCGCCGCTGCACTTCTGCGGCCAGGCGCAGGCGCCGCACTTGCCGCCGCAGCCGTCGTTGCCGCACTGCTTGCCCGCACAGTTCGGCTGGCACTGGGCGCCGCAGGCGCCGTTCTGGCACGCGTCCCCGCCCGGGCAGGACCCGTCGCACTTGCCGCCGCAGCCGTCGTCGTCGCCGCACAGCGCGCCGCCGCACTTGGGCTGGCAGCCGCCGGGATCGACGCACGAGCCGTCCACGCAGATCGTGTTGCCGGCGCACTTGCCGCACTCGCCTCC
>JACQWT010000343.1 GCA_016209145.1 Deltaproteobacteria bacterium
CGCGCAGCCGAAAATCGTCGCGCCGCGCGACGATTTTCGGACCTAGTAGATCAGTCCACGTGCAGGCCGGTGGTCAAGCGCAGCCCCCAGCTCTGGTCGAAGGGCGGACCGACGGGCCGGTTGATGGGCATCATCAGCCCGAGCCGCAGGAAGAGAAGCTCGCGCTCCACCGCAAAGAACGGCTCGATGGAGAAGTGGTAGAAGTCCCCCTTGTCGTCCGGGTCGTGTGCGACGTCGCCGCCGAACGGATGGCCGGAGTCCACCTGGGCGAAGGTGGGCAGCGCGACGCCCTGCACGCGTAGCCCGCCGCCGATCTCGTGGCCGTATTGCAGCTCGGCGGCGTGCTCGAAGGCGAGCTCGTAGTTGGCGTTGTAACGCACGTTCTGCGCGGTCGTGGGGCTCACGGCGACTAGCCTGGTGCGCGGCGACGGAACGTAGAGCACCGGGTTGGCCTGCACGCGCAGCAGGAATTGCCCGAAGTGCGTCTCCAGGCCGGCGCGCACGAAGACCGGCACGATGTCGGGGTAGTACTCGTGCAGGTTCCACACGCCGTTGGGGTAGCTCAGCGGCGCGTAGACCGCGTCGGCCTGGACGGCGCGCGAGAGGACGGGCAGGCCGAAGCCGCCGCCCAAGGCGAGCCAGATCGTGGGCGTGAGCACGAGAACGTGCTGGCCGGCGAGCGAGGGGTTGCCCAGCACGAAGCCGCGATCCTTCTCCTCGGCCGACTGCCGGAAGCCGAACGGCAGCCGCGGCTCGAGGAAGGTGCGCTCGTAGAGGCGCACGCGCGCGGTCAAGGCCAGCGCCGCGGCCGCCACCGACAGCGCATCCGACCGTCCCGAGGCGAAGCCGGCGGCGTCGATGGCGAAGCCGCCCCGGTAGCCGAGCGGGATCCCCTCGCGCGTTACGGTCTGGGGCTCCTGGGGCGGCGGGGCGGCGGCACCCGGAGCCGCCCACGGTCCCCCCGCCTGAGGCGGGTAGGGCGCCGCCGGCCAGCCCGGCGCGGGCGTGCCCGGGTAGCCCGGCTGCGGCGGGTAGCCGCCCGGCGGCGCGCCCGGCGTCCCGGCCGCGCCCGGCATGCCCACTTCGCCCGGGCCAGGCGCAACGGGTGCGGCGCTGGGTCCCCGGTCGGCCGGCGCGACCTCGCCGCCCGAGCTCTTGTTGGCATCGTCCCACGGGGTTGGCTCTCCCTGGGCGGCTACCGGCGTGCAGAGGAGCCAACCGATCCCCAGGGTCGCCGACGCGAGCGCTGTGCGCAGTGTCTGGTGCATGGCGGTGTCCGATAGCCCCCGAGCCCGAAGCGTAGTTGAGCTTGCGGCCGATATGAACAAGAACCGGCTGTCGCGCCGGGGCCGCGGGCCTCAGAGCCGGAGCCCTTGCGGCGGCCGGGTGCGTCACTACACTGCGGCGCCATGGTGATGGCCCGCGCCCCGACCGCCAAGACCCTGGTGGCGCACCGCCAGGCGCTGGTCACGTTGGCGGACCATCTCGTGCAGGAGAGCGGCGTGCTCACCAACGCCGTGGAGCTGCTCTGCAAGGTGCTGCACGCGGGCGGCGGCATCGCCTACCGCGCCGACGCAAGCCGGCTGGTGCTGGCGGCGGAGCACGCGCTGCCACGGCAGGGCCGGGCGTGGCTGGCCCAGTTGCCGCTCGACGTCGAGCCCTGGTTCATCGCCCAGCGCGTGGCCCGCAAGCGCCGCCGCCGCGTCGAGGGCGATGCCCTGGCATCGCTGGCGGGCCGGCCGGTGCACGCCGCGCTCGCGCAGAGCGGATGGCGCGCCATGGCCGCGGCGCCGATCGCGGTGGGGCGCGAGTGCCTCGGCGTGCTCGTGCTCGGCGCGGCAACCGAGGCGCCTTTCGACGAGGACGCGATGCTGCTCTTGGGCGCGGCCTGCAGCATGCTCGCCCTGGCTCTGGTGCGCGAGCGCGAGCAGGAGCGGGCGCGCGAGCAGCGCCTCCAGGACGCGCGCACGGCGCAGCTCGCCACCGTGGGTCTGCTCGCCTCCACGGTGGCCTGCGACCTCGCCGCTCCGCTCGGGGCTCTGGAGATGGGGCTCGAGGACCAGCAGGGCCTCGTCCGGCGGCTGCGGGCCCAACTCGAGGTGGAGCCGCCCGAGCTGGCCGAGCTCGATGCCCTGGCGGGCGACGTGGCTGCCGCGCTGCGCCGCGCTCAGGGCATCACCTCGCGCCTGCTGGCGTTCTCGCGCGAGTCGGAGCCCGAGACGCTCGATTTCGGGCGCGTCGCCGAGGCGTCCGTGGAGCTGGTGCGCGGCCACGTCGAGGCGCGGGGCGTAGGGCTGGAGCTGGTGCGGAGCGAGCTGCGCGAGCTACAGGTCGTAGGACGCGAGGAGAACCTGCACATGCTCATCGTGCAGCTTCTGCTCTACGCGGCGCAGCAGTGCGAGGGCGCCGCGAGCGGGGAGCGGGCGCTCGTGCGCGTGTTGCTCCAGAGCGACGGCGATCGGCACATCGTGGCCATCGAGCAGAGCGGTCCGGGCGCGGGCGCCGAGCGGCTTTCGCCCACGGCCTTCGACGCCGTCTTCGGCGGCCGGCCGGCCCAGCAGTCCCCTGCCGCCGCCCTGGCCATCGCCAAGCACACCGTGCTGGCCCATGGCGGGCACATCGAGCTTGGCACCTCGGTGCTCGGCGGCGCGCTCATCCGCGTCGTGCTCCCGGCGGCGGCGGTGGTCGCGCCGGCGCGGGAGCGGCAGCGCACGCCGCGTCCCCCCGCCGCCCGCCCCGCGGGCCAGCCGCTCCCGACCGCGCTCCTGGTCGATGACGACGATCTCTTCGTCTCCACCGTGAGGCGCGGCATCAAGACCCACCGTCTGATCGCCGTGCGCACCATCGCCGAGGCCCGCAGCCAGATCGAGGAGATGGCCATCGCCCCGGATGTCGTCTTCTGTGAGGTGGCCCTGCCCGACGGCTACGGCGACGAGCTGCACGCTTGGGTGGCGGAGCGCCGGCCGCGCATTGCCGGCCGGTTCGTCTTCCTCACCGGCGGCATCGTTCCCACCGAGACGGCCGAGTATCTGATCGTCTCGGGCCGTCCCACCCTGTTGAAGCCGCTGCCGATCGAAGACATCGCGCAGATCCTCGAGGCGGGCGGTCTCGCGCCCGGCGCGTCGGGCGCGCCGACCCTGACCGACCGGCCGACGCGGCGCTCGGGCCTGGACGGCGAGCCCGGCTCCGATCGGCCCAAGCGTTGAGAGGGAGGGACACGACCCGTGGATCCAGCCGCCCTCAGAGTCCTGCACTGGACGCTGGAGGCACGCCGCAAGGGCCAGAGCGCCCCGGTTTCGCTGCCGGGCGCGGACTTGCGCGGCGCTCAGCTCTTGCGCGCCGATCTCGTGGGCGCCGACCTGGGCGGGGCCGGCCTCGACTTCGCGAGCCTGGCGGGAGCCAAGCTTGGCCGCGCGCGCCTGTGCGGGGCCCTGCTGCGGGAGGTCGATCTGAACGGGGCCGATCTCACCGAGGCCGATTTGCGCGGTGCGGATCTCTCCGCGGCGCGGCTGGAGGGCGCCACGCTGGCGGGCGCGGATCTGTGCGGCGCCTGCCTCGACGGCGTGGTGGGAGAGCCGGCCTCCCTCGCCGGCGCCAAGATCGACCGGCCGATGTGCAGCCGTTCTGGCCTGAGCGACTCCCAGATCATCCGCCTCTGGCGCCGTGGGGCCGTGCTCATCGGCCTGAGCGAGTTCGGGCTGGCGGTGCGTTCGAGCTGCGTCTCCGTGGCCGAAGCGTTGCCCTCCGACGTCGGCCCGAGCAGCCGCGAGCTCGACGGCCTCGAGCTGGGCGCGGCGAGCTCATCGAGATCGAGGAGCAGCCCCTGTCGGGGCGGGAGGGGCCGCCCATCTCGAGCCGCTCGCTGCGGCTCGTGGCCCAGATCCTGCCGCCCTCGGCCCTGGCGGCTCCGGCCTGGCAGGCCGGGGACGTGGTGCTCGGCGCCAGGCTCGAGGAGGTGGTCGGTCAAGGCAGCGCCGCCACGGTCTGGCGCGCGCGCAGCGCGGACGGCGACCTGGTGGCCGTCAAGCTGTTCGACACCACGAAGTGCAACGTCGGCCTGACGCTGCCGGCGTACCGGCGAGGCGTCCAGGTCATGAACCGCTTGACGGCTCTCTCGGATCGGCTCCCGCCCACCGTCGCCCGGTTGCGCTGCGTGAGCTTGAACCTGCTCGGCTTCGTCACCGATCTCGCGGCCGAGGGCAGCGCGGTCAGCCTGCCGGCGCGCGCCTGGCCGCCCGAGCGCAGCGTCGCTTTCTTCCGCAAGCTCTGCGGCGCGGTCGCGGCCGCGCACGACGAGGGCGTCTTGCACCGCTGCATCAAGCCCTCCAACATCCTGCTCGATGCCGCGCTGGATCCCGTCCTGACGGACTTCGACACGGCGGATCTGCCCGCCCTGGCCGCCGGGTCGGCCGACGCCTGCGGCTACCGGCCCTACGCCGCTCCGGAGGAGCTCGCCGGCGGCGGCACGCAGAGCCCCACGGCGGACATATACGCCCTGGGTCGCCTGCTCGAGTTCCTGCTCTTGGGCCGCGATCCCGACGCAGGGGCGCAGCCCGGTGCCGAGCTCGAGGCCCAGGGCGGCGTTCCGGAGGGCCTGGTGCGTATCGCGCGCAAGTGCACCATGCCGGCGCCCGAGGAGCGCTACCAGTGGGTGGGCGACCTCTTGGAGGATCTCGATGGCCACGAGAGCGCCGAGTTCGTCGGCCTGGGCCGCGACGAGGCCCCGGCGCCCGTGCCGTACGGCGTGAGCGCGCTTGCGCCGCGCACGCCCTGGCTCGGACGCTTGCGCCGGGCCGTGCGACGCAGTGCCCCGCCCCCGCTCGCCGCGGCGCCCGGACCGAGCACTACGAGCCCCCCCCGCTCCGGGCGGCGCCGCCTGTGGCCGCGCCGCCTGTGGCCGCGCCGGGCGCCGGCTAGCGTTGCCGCCGCGGGCGCCGCCTTGCTCGTGGGGAGCGTGCTCGCCGCGGCGCTGGCGCCCCGGCCCAGCGAGGCGCTGCTTGACGCGCTCCGGCTCGTCACCGCCCTTGGGGCGGCCGGCGTCAGCCTGCTCATGTCGCCCCTGCGCGTGGCGCCGCGCGCCTCGCGCGTGCTGGCGGCGGCGGCGTGCGCGCTGCTCGTCTACCTGGCCGATTTCCCCGAGCTCGCGGCGCCACCTGCCAGTCGCGCGCCGGTAGAGCGCGGGAGCGGCGCTCCGTGAGCGCGCGGGTCGGGCGCCGGCACCGGCGCCGGGGCGAGGGGCCAACGCTGGCCGAGCGGGCCGACCGGCACGCGCTCTACCAGCGCGCGGTGCAGCGGCCGGAGTCCGACATCGCCCTGTTCGGGCGCCTCTTTCGCGAGCTGCGCGGACGCACGCCCCGGTCGCTGCGCGAGGACTTCTGCGGCACGGCGCACTTCGCCACCGAGTGGGTGCGCCGCGGCCGGGGGCGCAGCGCCGTGGGCGTCGATCTCGATGAGGGGCCCCTCGGCTGGGGACGGCGGCACAACCTCACGCGCCTTTCGCCCCGGCGCCGGCCGCGGGTGCAGCTCGCGCAGGCCGACGTGCGGGAGGTGACGGGGCCCCAGGTCGATCTCATCTGCGCCATGAACTTCAGCTTCTGCGTCTTCAAGACGCGCGCGACGCTGCGTCGCTACTTCGCGGCGGCTCGCGCCGGACTCGTCGCCGACGGCCTGCTGCTTGTCGAGATCTACGGCGGCACCGAGGCCATCGTCGCGACGACCGAGGAGCGCGATTGCGGCCGCTTCGTCTACCGCTGGGAGCAAGAGCGCTACGATCCCGTCACGAGCGAAACCCTGTGCCACATCCACTTCGACTTCCCGGACGGCTCCTGCCTGGAGCGCGCCTTCACCTATGACTGGCGCCTGTGGACCATCCCGGAGATCCGCGAGACCATGGCCGAGGCCGGCTTCGCCGCGAGCGCGGTCTACTGGGAAGAGACGGACGACGAAGGCGACGGCACGGGCTTCTACCGCCGCACCGAGGGGGAAGAGAACCAGGAGTGCTGGATGGCGTTCGTGGTGGGGGTGAAGTGAGATCGCTGCCGGCAGCACTCTGTTGCGCCGCCCTGCTCGCGTGTAGCCGCCCCGTCTCCGAGCCGGCCGCTGCGCCGGCTGCGGCCCAGCCCGCGGCGCAGCCCGCCGGGGCCGCCCCCCCGGCCACGGACGCCGGCAGCGTCGTGGCCGCCGATCCGCCCGAGGCCCAGCAGGCCCGCGCCGAGCTCGTGTCGCAGATCGAGACCCTGGAGCGTCCCTGGGGAGATCCGCGCTTCTGGGACCCGAAGGTGCTCTCCGCCCTGCGCCGCGTGCCGCGTCACCTCTTCGTGCCCGGGCTGAGCCTTGCCGCGGCCTACGCCGACGTGCCCCAGCCCATCGGCCACGATCAGACCATCTCCCAGCCCACGGTGGTGGCCCTGATGACGCAGGCGCTGCTTCTCACGGGCACCGAGCGCGTGCTGGAGATCGGCACGGGCTCCGGCTACCAGGCGGCGGTGCTCTCGCTGTTGTGTCGCGAGGTGCTCTCGCTCGAGCTTGTCGAGCCGCTCGGCCGGGCGGCGGCGCGGCGGCTGGCCGAGCTCGGCTACGCCAACGTCGCCGTGCGCATCGGCGACGGCTACCAGGGTTGGCCCGAGAAGGCGCCCTTCGACCGCATCATGGTGACGGCGGCGCCTCCCGCGCTGCCGGCCGCGCTGGTCGAGCAGCTCGCCCCCGGTGGGATCATCGTCGCGCCGGTCGGCGTGATCGGGCAGCAGCTCGTGCGCTGGACGCGCCGCGGTGAGAAGATCGAGAAGGAGGAGCTCGGCCCCGTGCGCTTCGTGCCGATGGTGCGCCCGGGGGCCGAGATCAGGCGTTGATCTCGACGATGTCGCGGTCGTGAAGGACCGCGTCGCGCGCCGCGCGCTGCCCCTCGAAGTGGCGCCCGCTCCAGATCCGGGCGAAGCGCAGATCGCGGGCGAGCTCCTTGTGGATGGTGCGGGCCATGTCGAGAACGGTGGCGCCGAGCGGCAGGATGATCGGCGTCTCGGTGCTGGCGGGCTTACCCGGCGGCTTGGCATAGACCCGGATGACCTTCAGGGCGCGGAAGCACAGCTCGCGCAGGCGGTCCAGGCCCTCGCCGCTCTGGGCCGAGACGGGCACGAGCGGCCACTGGGGGCCGAGCAGCTCGGAGAGCACGCCGAGCTCGGCGCGGTTCTGCTCCAGATCCAACTTGTTGACGAGCACGAGCACCGGCAGCTCGACGTCGCCCGGATCGAGGCGGGCGAGCAGTTCATCGTCGCCGAGCTCGCGGCCGGCGTCCTGCCCGGCCCGCGCCTGCTCCTGCGCCGGCGCCGCGCCCTCGCCCAACGCCCACCAGGCGCCGCACAGCTTGACCCGGCCGCGGCCGATCAATGCCTGCACCTCGTCGATCGTGCCGAGCACGCCGGGGTGGGCCGGATCGAGCACGACCAGGCCGAGGTTGGCGTTGCGCACGAGCGAGTTCATCCACGGCTCGTAGACGTCGGGCTCGATGGCCGGGGCGTCCACGAGCTGGATCTGCGCGTCTTCGAACTGCATCATCCCGGGCAGCGGCTTGCGCGTCGTGTACGGGTAGGGTGCAACCTCCGGCTCGGCGCGCGTCAACGCGGCGAGCAGCGCCGACTTGCCCACGTTGGCCGGGCCGAGCAGCACGGCCTGGCCGGCGCCCTGGCGCGGCACGTAGCCGGGATCGGCGCGCCGCGCCCCGCCGCGCTTGGCGGCGCTCTTCTGGTCCTCGCGCAGCTCGCTGAGCTTGCGGCGCAAGTCCCCGCGCAAGTGGTCGGTGCCCTTGTGCTTGGGGATGACCCGCAGCATCTCCTCGAGCGCCTCGATGCGCTCGGGGAGCTCCCTCGCCGCCTTGAAGCTCGCCTCGGCGGCCAGGTACTCGGGGGTGAGGTTGGCAGGCATAAAGGGCAGTAGTGCTAGCTCGCCCCCTGCCTTCCCACCACGCGGCCGTGCAGCTCCTCGACCAGGGTCGCGAGCCGATCGACCTTGGCCGCAAGGCGGTCGACCTTGTCGCCGAGCGCGCTGATGCTGTCGCTCTCCAGCTCCTCGGCGACGGCCCGGAGCTCGTCGGTGCTGTCGGGCGCGGCCGGCGCCTCCCGCTGGTAGTGGCGCTGGAGGCATTTGCGCAGCGAGATCTCCGGGGCGATCATCGGCGTCACGGAAAGCCCTGCCGGGAGCGCTTGCTCGACCGCGCGGATGCTATCCGTGTCGAAGGGATCGGCCATGGCCACGTAGAGCACGTCGCCGGCCCGGCGCACCGGTACGACCGATTTCTCCAGGGCGAGCCGCTCGGGCACGAGGCGCAGCACCTCGCGCGGGATCTGCACGTTGCCGACGTTGATGCAGGGCAAGTCGGCTTGCTTGGAGAGAAAGGCGGCGAGCACGCCTTCGTCGATGAACCCCAGGGCCACCAGCGTCGTGCCCAGCCGCTCGCCGCTGTCCTTCTGCGCGGTCAGCGCCACACGAAGCTGAATTCCATCGATGAGGTTGGCCTTGACCAGCAGCTCACCGAGCCGCTCTCGCTTGGGTGCTTCGGCAGTGCTCATGGGCAGGCTCCCTCCCGCTCGGGCGAATGCGACATCCTAGGCAGCCCTCGGCTTCGTCTTGGGTGCACGGCCGACCAGCACCTGCCGCATGGCGACGACGGCCCGCAGCGCGTCGTTGACGGACTCCGAGTCCGGAAACCACGGCTCGACATCCCGATCCAGGATGCGGACGTTCAGGGCCGTGCGTCGGCCGAGGGGGTTCGGTATGCGCCGGAGGCGAGTGAAATCGAGCTCCGGGATCTCCCGCAGGGACGCCGCCGACGGGCCGTCCTCGCGCGCTTGCCTAGTACGCTTGCCTCTCATGTCCGGAACCCTCTGCGCATCGCGGTTCTCGCGCCCGCCCGGCGTGCGCCGTTCGGGCGCAGCCAAGCGTACCACGATGCGCGCGGATGCGCGCGCGGGGCGAACGCCGGCGCCACGCCCGGCCCCGCCTATTTCTTGGGCTTGGCCTTCTTCCCGGGCTTCCCGGGCCTCCCCGGCTTGTTGCGCGCGGGGATGACGAGCTTCTGGCCCGGCTGGATCGGCTCCCCCACGCCGTTGCGCTCGCGTAACGCGTCCACCGTGACGTGGTAGCGCCGGGCGATACGGGTGAGCGACTGGCCTTCGCCCACGACGTGGATCTGCTCGCCCGGCCGCGGAGCCGGCAGGGCGGCGCCCGTGCGATGCGCTCCCTGCCGGCCCGGCTTGGGCTGCGGAATGAGTAGCTCCCGCCCCAACTGGAGGGGGGCGCGGGGGTCGAGCCGGTTGCGCTCGCACAGGGCCGCGACGCTGACGCCGTAGCGCCGCGCGATGCTCGTGAGCGACTGCCCGTCGGCCACGACGTGCACCGCTGCGCTCGGGCCCGGCCGCCCCTGCGGCGATCCGGCGGCCGGCGCGGCCGGCGCGGGGGCGGGGGCCTTGCGGCCTCGCGGCGGGCGCCAGCGCGGGCCAAGGTGGATCTTGATGACGTCCCGCATCAGGCCGAGGTGGGCGCAGTGGTCGGGCTTGTCCTCGCCGCGATAGCCGCGCACGTGATAGCCCCCGGCGTCGTAGCGCTCGAACATCTCCAGACCGTAGCGCCCGCTGCGCTTGACCTTGCGCGCCGTGGCGCCGAGCTGCTTCAGGATGTAGTGGGCCACCTCGCTGGTCGAGGCGTAGCCGGGCGGCTGGATCGACGAGAAGCTGTGGAAGACGAAACGCTCGCCGCGCGCGGCCTGCCGCGCGAGCTCGACGAAGGGCGCGAGCGGGCCCGGTACGAGCGTGCGCGCCGCGGCGTCCTGGTAGCTCCCGTAGACCGAGTCGAGCAGGATCACGGCGTCGACCTTCTTGCCGGCGCTCTGGGTCAGGATCTGCTCGATCGCCCCGTAGCCGGCGCTCCAGGCCGACAGCGCGAGCTTGCGCACGTGCGTCCGCTCCCGGCCGCTGCGCCGCGCCATCTCTTGCTCGACGCTGGCGAGCAGGCGCGGGAAGGCCTCGGGCGAGGCGAACGCCGCGCTGTACGCGGCCGAGCCGATGCCGAGATCGATGCCGACCAGCACGATGCCGTCGGCCGCCTGCACGAACTCCTTGCGGATCGGCTCGTGGCCGTGGAAGTGAACGAGCAGATCGAAGCCGCCGTCGCGCGTGAGCCCCCCTTGCCCCGGCGCGATCATCTGCCCCATGGACGGAGCGCGCGACCAGCGGTCGTAGATCCCCCAGCCCGGATCCGGCGTCATGCAGGGGTTGACGCCGCCGGGCCGCGCCTTGCCGGCCCGCGCAGGCTCGGCCGCGGGAACGTCTGGGCGCCCCGGCGGGCTCTGCTCGGCCGGCGCGGCGTCCGCGGCCGGTGCGCCCTCGGCGGCCGGCGGCGCCGACGAAGCCGGGGCCGCGCCGGGCTCGGCCAGGACCGCGGCCGGCTCCGTCGGAGCCGCGCTCTGCGCGCGCGCCGGCGCCGCGCCCAGGGCGGTGACAAGAGCGCCCAACGCGAGCAGGGGCGCCCCGGCGCGCCGCAGCGGCGCCGCGACCCCGGAGCGAGGCGAGACGCTCATGGCAACATCTTTTACACCCGGGCGCCGCCCGGTCCAGCTCTTGGACACGAATCCGACGCGGATCTCGTCACCGAGATCACGTGCCTGCCCCAGCTCCGGTGCCGCTCGAAGATCTCGCCGGGCGTGAGGAGCGGGTCGGTGTTGGAGTAGAAGAGGAAATTCGACCTGGCCGCCATCGAGTCCGGCGCGAGCGCCAGGGCCTGCTCCGAGGCGCGCCGGCCCTCCTCGTGCAGGCCCTGGTCGTGGCAGGCGGCCGCGAGGTTGTTCCATGCCTCGGCGTCGCCGGGCGAGAGCGCGACTGCCTTGCGGAAGCACTCCCTTGCGGCGCAGCAGCGGCCGAGACGGGCCAGCGCCACGCCGAGCCTCAGGTGCGTGCCCGCATGCCCCGGCCCGAGCGTCGCGGCCTGCTCCAGATACGCCAACGCGTGCTGGGGCCGGCCAGCGGCGAGCAGGCTCGTGCCGAGCACCCGGAGAAGCGCGGCGGAGCCAGCGTGGTGCCCACGCGCCGTCTCCAGCACCCGGATTGCCTCGATCGAGCGGCCCGCGCGCGCGAGCGCGCCGGCGAGGGCGAGCACGGCGTCGAGCGACTCGGGGTGCAGGAGCGCAGCCACGCCGAGCAGCGCGATGGCGGCGCCGAGCTCGCCCTTGCCGAGCAGCAGCCGACCCAGCGCGAAGTGGACCGGCGAGATCTGGGCGAGCAGGTCGCGCAGCAGCGTCTCGGCCTGCTCGATGTGGTCGCCCGTCGCAAGCTCCTCGGCCTGCCGCAGAAGCTCGGCCAGGCCCACGGGCTCTGGCTCGGGGCCCTGCTCGGCAGCGGTCTCGACGGGCGGCATCGATTCCCCTGGCGCGGTCACGGCTACGCGCGTCGCCGCGCCCCGTCGACCGTCCAACCGGGCACGGGCCGGCCATGTAGGTCCTAGTAGGACCCCCCCCCCACACGGGCCTGCCTATTTCACGATCGGCGCGATTTTCGAGTTCTTGAGTTGACCGCCGGCCGACAGCAGCGCCCAGATCCGAGCGTGCTCGGGCCGGCGCCGTTCGCGCGGGCGAGGCGGCAGCCCGAGCCGTTGCCGCTTCCGGAAGGCGATCCGGCCGTCCTGCTCGGGCCGGCGCCGTTCGCGACGACGCGCAGGCAGCCGGCGCCGCTGCTGCTCCCCGGGGCCGAGCAGCCCGGTCAGCTCGGGCCTGCGCCGTTCGCCCGCGCGGGACCGCAACGCGCCCGCGCCCGTGGTGGGCCTGACCGACATCGTGGATCTGGCGCTTGGCGGCGTGCATGCCTGCGCGCTGCGCCGGGACGGCCAGGCGTTCTGCTGGGGCCTGGCCCGCGACGGCCAGCTCGGCATTGGCGACCCGAAGAAGCTCGTCTACTGCAAGCCCGTACCCGTCGTGTGGTAGGCGGCGGGGCCTGGCGTCGGCTACTTCCCGCCCGCCGGCGGCGCCTCGGCACCGAGGAAGGCGAGCTGCGCATCGACCTGCACGAGGCACGCCAGCGCGCCGAACCGGTTGGGCGAGTCATCCTTGATCGCCGCGTCGAGGAACTGACAGGAGTCCGGCGCCGGGCGAGACCCGAAGCTGTATTCTACCACGAACCGACCGCGCTCGCCCTGATCCACGATGGTCCAGACCACCTTCCTGAGAAGCTCGCACTCGCCCTCCCGGGCCACTACCGACGGGGCGGGCTCGTAGACGAGCTTGTGCTCCGAGATGGCGTACACCTGATCGATGTCGTGGCAGGTTGAGGCATCGGTTGTGGCGCAGCTCTGACCGACCGCCGTCCTTCCGTCGGCGCTCACTCGGTAGATGAGATGGCTGCCGGCCACGACATCGGGCGGGGCCACGACGTCGGCCCACTCCGGCGCATCGGTGCAGCGCAAGGTGCTCGCGCTCGTGCTCTCGACCCGCCAGTAGGTTACCAGGCCGCGCTCGCTCTCGTGCGGGCCAGACGTGCGGGGATCGGGCCCGGCGCAGGCGCAGGCCAGGCCGAGCAAGGCGGGCGCCGCGCGCAGTCTGGGGGCTGGCGGCGGGGCGGCCGCGCGCCGGCGGCATCCGCGGCGAGAGTGCATTGCAGGATCCCTACTCCTTCCCGCCCTTCGCCGCGCGCCAGGTTTCGGCACGGCGACGGCGGCGGGCGCCTGGCGCTCCGGCTCGTCCCGGTCGTGCCGGCGGACGAGGACGTTGCTATCGACGAAGTGCGGCCCGGTCATGGATTTCGTGCCGCGAGGACGGGCGGCGCCAGGCGCTGGCGCCCAGAAGGGGCGCAGTGGCAACGGCGGCTCGGCCAAGGCCAACGGCCTCCCACGTACCGGAGCTGCGCGGCCAGGGCAAGGGCGTGATTGCGTGCCGAGCGACATGCGGCCCCTCGCGCCCGCGCTTGCGATGCTCGACGCGCTTCCGAGTTGCCACCGTTCGGAACCCGGCCGCTGGTAGCTACCGGCAAGACGTGCTGGCGCACGCGTACGCGCTCTGTCGCGCGAACAAGGGGGCCGCGGGTCCGGACGGGATGACCTTCGAGGACATCGAACAAGACGCAGGGCCAGGCCCGATGCTCGCGCGGCTGCAGAGGAGTTGAAGACGAAGCAGTACAAGCCGGGTCTGGTCCGGCGAGTGTACATACAGCGCAACCCGACCGGGGCCGACTCGGCGAGCCGTCGTTGCTGGCGCCGAACGGCGTGAACGGTTGCTCCGACGCCGCCTCACTCGTTCGAGAACAGCCACAGCTCCGGCGAGCCGGACCAGGAGAGCTCCAGGCGCGGGAAGTCGTCGGTGGCGAGGGGGGCGCGCTCGGCGCCCGGCACATCGAGCGGGGCGCCGTGCACGAGCATGCCGACGAGGTCGACCGGGGGCAGGAAGCCCAGGCCGGCCAGGGCCCGGGCGACGGCCGGCGCGTCCACCAGCTCGCGCACCGCCCGCTCGTCGATGCGCAGGGGCTGCATCGCGGCGACGACGTTGAAGCCGTTCTGGTAGGCGCGCGTGAGCACGAGGTGGGGGAAGGCCGCGCGCAGCGTGGCCGTCACGATGGCCACGTCCGTACCGAAGGCGTGCTGGATGAGCACGCCCCCGGGCCGGAGGTGCGCCTGGGCGAGAGCGTAGAACTCGGCGTGAAAGAGGGCGGAGCCGCCCGGGAGGTGGGGATCGGAGACGTTGACCGAGATGATGTCGTAGGGCTCGCTCGCGCGCGCGAGGAAGTGCCGGCCGTCGCCCACGACGACGTGCACCTTGGGATTGCGGTGGTAGCCGAGGTTGAATGGCATGAACAGATCGGCCGCCTCGACCATGGCCGGGACGATCTCGACCGCGTCCACGCGCCCGAGCGTCGGGTACAGGCCGAGCGCACCGGCGGTGATGCCGTACCCGCTGCCCAGCACGAGCGCCCGGCGCGCCTGGGGGCAGTAGGCCATGCCGAGGTGACCTTGCATCTGCTGGACGTAGGAAGTCTCCAGGCGCCCGAGCTGGAAGACGAGCTCGGTGCGGTTGTTGACCACGCTCAGGGCCCCGTCGGGCTCCTCGATCACCTGAAAGACGCCGTGCTCGTCCTCGCGGCGTAGCAGCGTCCGGCGCGCGGGGCCGGGGCGCACGCCGAGCTCCAGGCTGCCCGCGACCTCGCCCAGCGGCAGGATGGCGCCGCCCAGGCCGAGCAGCCCGAGCCCGAGCGCGAGCCGGCGCCGCCCGCGGCGCTCGTGCACGGAGGCGTAGATCAAGAACGCGCACGCGGCGCCGCAGCAGATCCAGACGAGCACGCGCGCCCACGCGAACGTGCCGAGCCGCACCACCCCCCAGAACCCGGAGAGCAGGGATCCGAGCACGCCGCCGGCGGTGTTGACGAGGTAGAAGCGGCCGCCCGCCCATCCCGTGCGCCGCCGGGCGGCGGCCGAGCAAAGCAGGCTCGCGGGAAACACGCAGCCGGCAGCCAGCATCATCGGCCCGAGCAGGAGGCCGGTCTCGAGCACGCGCAACAGGACGAGCGGCGCGCCGGCGTCCACCAGGAAGCTTTCCGCCGCGCTCTGCCAGCGGGTCCAGCCGAACAGGGCGAGAGACGAGCCGAGGGTCAGGGCGGCGCTGGCGGCCCAGAGCAGGCCCAGCCCGAGCGGCACGTTGCGCCCCGTCCAGGGCGCCATCCGGCCGGCGAGGGACGAGCCCGCGGCGAGCAGCGCCAGGATCCAGCCCAGCAGCACCGCGAAGGCGAAAGTGCGATTGCCGAGGAAGAAGCCCGCCACGCGCGAGAAGACCACCTCGGCCGCGAGCACCACGAACCCGCTGGCAAAGGCCGAGAGGAGCAGCAGCCAGTCGGGCGCCGCGGTCCCGAGCACGCCGCGCGGCGCTTCGTCTTCGCGGGCAGGCGGGGGCTCGGTCGCCGTCAGGCCGCCCGGCAGCGTGGCCACGAGGCCCGCCGCGCACAGATCGAGCCCGGCGGCGAAGTACAGGGAGCGCGTGACGCCCCAGGCCGGAAGCGTCACGACCGCCGCCGCCAGCGTGCCGCACGCGCCGCCCAGCGTGTTCGTGGCGTACAGACCGTACAGATCGCCGAGCCGCCCGCCCAGGCCGCGGGCCGCCTGAAGCAGCAGCGGGAAGGTGGCGCCCATGAGCGAGGTCGGAAGCCCCACCAGCACGAGGACCACGACCACGGCGGCGCCGAGACGGGCAGGGGAGTCGAGCGGCCCCAGGTAGCGCGCCAGCGCCGTCGCGTGGTGGTGTAGCAGCAGGCCGACGGCTAGGCCCGAGACCCCGATGCCGATCTCGACCAGGGCGTAGAGGCGCACCACGCGGCGCCACCGCTCACAGAGCGCGCCACAGGCGAACGCGCCCACGGCCAGGCCGAGCATGAACCCCGCGAACACCAGCGCGTGGGCCTCGACCGTCGAGCCCAACATCAGCACGAGCGAGCGCGCCCACAGCGTCTCGAAGATCAGCGCTGCGGCGCCCGACAGCAGGGCCGCCACCCAGAGCGCGAGAGGAAGCGAGCGCGACTCCTTCACGGCTGCGCCTCCTGCGCCGGCCCGGCGCTCAGCTTCTCCCGGAGCCGCCGCTCCGCCCTGGTGAGCGGGCGCAGCGACGCGAGCACCTCCAGATGTGCGAGCGCCTGGGCCGGCTCGCCCCGGCGCAGCGTGAGGCTCACGAGGAAGCGGCGCAGCGCGGGCGAGAGCGGGGCGCGCGAGAAGAGCCCCTGCACGTCGCGCTCGGGCACGCTCCCGCGCACCTTCAACGCCAGCTCGAGCCGCACGAGCTCGAGCTCGAGCGTGCGGTCCTTGGTGCGCCGCTCCAACAGCTCCAGGGCGCGCTCGTGCTGGCCCGTGGCCACGAGCCCGCGCACCAGCTCGACGAAGGGCACGACGGAGCGCTTGGTGCGCAGGAGCTCGGCCGCGGCGAGCGCGAGGAAGTCGCGATCCCAGCCTCCCCCGCCCGCGGCCGTGAACAGTGCCGCGCAGGAAGGGAGCATACCTTGCTCGGCCACGCTCGCCAGCGCGAGGCAGCGCCGGGCGAGATCCGTCCGACCGAGGGTCCGGGGGGCGAGCACCTGCTCGTCGAGCGCAAACCCAACCCAGTCGTCGAGATCCCAGCGCCGCTCTTCCGTCAGAGCCTCATGAGCGATCGCGTGCTCCAGGGTGAGCCGATCGAAGGAGCTTGCCTCGTCCGACCAGCGCTGCCGGAAGCGCCGCGGCCGGAGGATGAGCGCGCCCAGCAACTCGTCGATCGTCCCCTCGCCGGTCCAGCGCGCGAGCGCGCCGCGCAGCTCGGGCGGCCAGGCGCCCAGGGCGCGAGGCGAGAGCCGCCCCTCGGCGCAGATCGCCTCGTAGTAGCTCTCGCTCAGGAAGACGAAATGGCAGTCGGCGAAGGACTCTGCCATGGTCTCGAGCATGATCGCCGTGCCCTCGTCCGACAGCCGCGCGTCGAACCAGAAGGCGAACACGCCGCCCGGCTCGAGGCGGCTCCTGGCCAGGGTGAAGAAGTCGAGCGCGTAGAGCTTGGCCGAGGAGAAGTACAGCGGCGAGGTCACCGTGCTGATGATGGCGTCATAGCGCTCGGGCGAGCGTGCCAGCGCGAGCAGGCCGTCGTCGAGGAGCAGCGTGACGCCCGGCCGGTGGGCCAGCGCGAAGTTGTGCGCGGCAAAGCGGGGCAGGGCGGCGAATACCGCCGGGCTCAGCTCCACCACCGTAGTGCGGTCGAAGAGCAGTGCCGCCGCGCCGGCAGTCACGCCCGTGCCGGTGCCGAGCACGAGCGCGCGGCGGCGCTCTCGGGGGTAGAGCGCCGGCGCCATCCCCACGATGAGCTCGCGGTGGTTGGTCAGGCCGTGCTGCGCCACGGAGACGCTGGTGTAGCCGCCGATGTTCACGTACTCGGCGCCCGAGCGCGTCCGCACGATCGCGAGCTCGCCGTCGAGACGCTTGATGGTCTCGGCGCTGAGGAGCTCGGCCTCGGCCTGGGCCAGCCGCTGGGGCGAGAGCAGGCTCGCATGTCCCAGCACGAGCAAGCGCCAGGAGCTCCTCGGGCCAGCGGCTCCCGAGCGGCAGGAAGAGCGCGCCCGCGGCCAGCACGGCCCAGACGGGCCGCCGCCAGCGTCCCGCGGGGAGCAGCAGCGCGCCGAGGACGGCCGTGCCCACGCTGCAGAGCGCCACCAGCCCGAGCCGGGGCACGTGCTGGAGCAGGAGCAGCACCGAGAGCAGGAAGCCGCAGCAGTTGCCAAAGCTCGACACGGCCAGGGTCCGGCCCGGCTCCTTGCCTCCGGCTGGGCGTTCGCGCAGGAGCGCGGGGACCGTGCCCCCGAACACGGTGAAGGCCGGCAGGGTCATCGCCAGCATGACCGACGCCTTCACCGCGGAGCGCAACGGGCCCAGATCGACGAACGCTCCGCTCAGCCAGGCCCACAGGCGCGCCAGATCGCCGAAGAGGGCCGAGCTGGCGACGAGCACGATGCCGCCGTGGGCAAGCCAGGCGCCCAGGCCGATCCGCACGCGGCGCACGATGGCCGCGCCCAGGCCGAGCCCCAGCATGACGAGGGCGAGGAGCAGGGCGAAGTTCTCGTGGAACGGGCCGAAGACGGCGCCCACGAGCTGCAAGGCGAGCATCTGGTAGCAGGCGCTCAAGGCGCTGGCGACGAAGAGCGCCACGAGCGCCGCGCGCGCGGCAGGCGGCGCGGCGGCCGGCGCCGGGGCGCGCCTGGGCCGCGCCGGGGCCGGCACGAAGCGGCGCAGCCCGAGGCCGGTGGCGAGGTTCACCAGCGCCACCGCGACGATGCTGCCGCGCAGGCCCAGGCGGCGCAGCAACCAGAACTGCAACGCGAGCACGCACAGGCCCGCGCCGAGGTTGTAGACGGCGTAGATGCGCGCGAACCCGTCCCGGGTGCCGGCCTCGTCCGGCTGCGCCTCGAGGTAGGCCGAGAAGAGCGGGACCGAGCACCCGATGAGCAGGCTCGGCGCCGCCACGACGGCCATGGCGCACGCGACCAACCCGAGCTCGTTCCCGGCCCCGAGCGGCAGCAGGGCGAGCAGGGTTGCCGGCGAGAGGAGCGAGAGCACGAGCGCCACGAGCAAGCCGCAAGCGCCGATCAGCACCTCGATGAGCCAGAGGAAGCGATACCAGCGGTAGGCGACGAGCGAGCCCACGCCGAGGCCGGCCAGGAACGCGGCCAGGATCGCCGCCGAAACCTGCACCATGTCCCCGAGGTACGTCGTGAGCAGGCGCGAGTAGAGCACCTCGTAGGCGAGCCCGCAGACTCCCGAGGCGAAGCCGAGCGCGAGCAGGAGGCGGGATTGCGGAACGTCCTCACGCATTGGCTCGACAAACTGGACCCGGCCGCGTGCGGGGGCAAGGTACCCGTTCGCGGGGTCTTGCGGCAGCGGGCAACGACGGCTCCAGGAGAACCGCAGGTGCCCGCGTGGAGGCGGGCGTCTGGCGGCCTGGGCACCCCGAGGTTTTCGGTCGGTTGACGGTCGGCGATTGCGCCCGTACGATCATGGCCGTGAGACGGAGCTCGCCATGAACGTTGTGCGTGGAGTGGTGGAAGCCGGTGTCGTGAAGCCGAACGTGCCGGGCGGCCTGCCGGACGGGACCGAGGTGCTTGTGGTGTTCGAGGCCGCACCCGAGAGCTCTGCGCGGGCCCCTTCGCTGCCGGCAAGCTGGCTGGTAGAGATCGGCGGGAAGGTGTCGGTCGGCGGCGACGCGGTGGCGGACACCGAGCGATACGATGAGTGACGTGATCCTCGACGCGAACGTCGTGCTGGCGCAGTTCGACGCGGCGGACGTGTTCCACGACGCGGCAACCGCGCTCACGAAACGGCTCGAGCGCGACCGCGACCGCGTCGTCGTCCTGGACTGCGTCGCCAACGAGGTCCTGTCGGTGCTCGCGCGTCGACTGCGCGAGCGTCGACGCGACGCCGAGGTGGCAGCGTCGCTGAAGGCACTGCGGGCGGCCTTGCCGGCGGAGATCGCGTCCGCCTATTCCCTTCTGCCGGGTTGCTTCGACGAGGTCGTGGACGACATGATCCGGTCGAACGGCCGGCGCAACTTCCACGACGCGCTGATCGTCGTGTATGCGCGGCGACACGCAATCCCCGTGATTGCGAGCTTCGACCGGGACTTCGACGGCGTGTCCGGCCTGCTGCGTGTCGCCGGGTAGCCGCGGGTCGACGGGCCGCCCGGCGCGAGCTGTCCTCACCCGCCCGGCGTGAAGATGATGGGATAGGTGACGGTCACGATGCCGCCGGCGGGCTGCGGGAAGGTCAACGCGTAGAAGGAGCGGCACACGCAGGAGACCACGCCGCCGTCGGGCAGGTCGCCGCCGCCGCTGACGTTGGACACCTGGCCGTCGCGGCCGATGACGAAGCCCACGCTCACGCGGCCCTGGAGGCTGGGACTGCCACGCAGCCCGTTCTCGTAGCACATGCGGAAGCGGCCGAAGTTGGCGCGCACGATGCGCTGGATCACCTCGGGCGGAAGCCGGCCGCTCACGCCCGTCGGGCCGATGCGCACCGAGGGCGCCTTGGGGCGGTGGCGGCCGGCGCTGAGCCGCGCCGCGCCGTTGCCGAAGTCCTGGCCGAAGCCCGTGCCGCTGCCGTGGCCGATGGTGCCGACGGGGCCGGCGCCGATGCCCTCGCCCAGGCCGCCGCCGCCCTCGCCCACGCCCGTGAGCCCCAGGCCGCCCGGGCCGAATGCGTCACCTGGCTCGCGGCCCCAGAGGTGGCCGCGTGCGCTCAGCGGATCGAGGCCGTCGGAGTCGGCCCGCCCCCAGGCGGCCACGAGCGCGTTGGGATCGCCGCCCGCGTCGCTCGCCAGCAGGGTCAAGATCCCGAACTCGGCCGCGTCGCGCAGCGCTGCCGCGCGCGCCAGGTGCGGGTCCCGGTTGTCGCTCGCGCCCTGGATGGCGAAACGCCCGTGCGTCTGGCTGCTCGTGGTGCCGGCCGCTCCGGCCTCACCCTTGGCCTGGACGCCCTGACCGCCGGTCGGGCCGCTTGACGGCTGCTCGGCGAGCTGCGGCGGCGGTCGCTCGGCCTGCTCCTTCTCGGCCGCCGCATCGAGGTAGTGCTGGATGAGGTAGCGTTGCTCGTCCGTGACCTGTTCGCCGCCGGCAGGATCGAGGGACGGCACCCAGGCGGCGACGGCGCCGAGCAAGCCGAGGTGGCCCACCAGCGAGGCGAGGATGCAGAGCATGGTTGCGCCGAGCACGGCGGCAAGGCCTGCGGCCAGCCGCTCGTGCTTCTTGCCGGCGGTCGTCTCGGCCACCTCGAACGTGAGATCGCCAAGCCCGATGCGCACCCGCGCTTCCTTCCCGAGCGCGATCCGATAGGCGCCGGGGAGCTCCGGGTAGGGCTGCGCCCGGCCGCTGCGCACGGCGTCGTCGAGCGATACCGGCGCCCTGCCGCCCAGCGCCAGGGTCGCGGCGGCGCCCGGAGGGACGATCACGGCAGCGCCGGCCTCGTCCTGCACCACGAGCGGAACGCTGCGGGCGCCGAGCTTGGAAGCGGGCACCGGGAACGAGTCGCGGCCCTCCCGGCTTTCCGTCTCTCCCAGCACGAACCCGCGGGGCGGGCAGAGGTGGCAGACGCGCAGCACGTTGCGGCCCCACGCGATCCGAATCTCGATCGCCCGGGCGCGGCTCTCGTGCTCGCCCGCGTCGAGCGCGGGGGCCGCCTGGACGGGCCGGTACTCGTAGCTGCCCTCGGGCGCGTCCGCGCGCACGCGGCCGGGCCGGGCCGCTGGAGCGAACGGGTTGGCGAGCGCCGGCAGGGCGAAGGGATCGGGGCGCGAGGCGCCGGTCGCCGCCGCGCAGGCCGAGATGGGCAACGCGGCTTGCACGGCTTGCCGGAGCGCCAGTCTGACATCTTCTCTGTTTCTCATCGCGGCATCGCTCCTGCCGGCGTCCGGGCGGCCGGCTCTTGGCGCCTCTCGCCCCGGAGAGCGAGGGCGAACGGTGCGTTCGGGCTCTCCGGGCACGGCACCCACCGGAGAGGTCTCGACGCCAGCGCTGCGCCGCCCGGCCGACGAAGGCATCGGCGCTCGGTCGCCGGCGTCCTGACGCAGGCAATGACAACGTCCGGGGGCGGAGGTTCCCGCTCGGCGTTGACCGATGGATCCCGGCCGCCCGCGGGGGTATGCCGCGATGGCTCTCATGAGCCTGTCGCGCAAACAGTGGCTCCTGCTCGGTGCCCTCGCGATCGGAGCGGCCGTCGTGCTGGCCGCCTCCCGTGGAGGCGGGCCGGGAAAGCGCCCTTCGTCCCTCGCACCAGCGCCGCGGGCGACGGCCACCGCGGTCGCTCCTGGCCCAGGGGGGCAGTGGAGCGAGCGCGTGGCCGCCATCCGGGCGGCGCGCGCCCGGCGCGAGGCACAGGCCCCCGCGGCGCCGGCCGGCGTGGAGCAGGACCGGGCCTTCGGCGCGTACGTGCGCTCCGAGGTTCTCCCCAAGCTTCGCGCGCTCGTGCCGCGGCTCAGGCAATGCCACCGGCGCCTGAGCGACGCCGGCGCCCCCAGCGCGGGCAACCTCGTGCTGCGCTTCACCATCGCCGCGGAGCCCGGGCTCGGCGGCGTCGTGGAGGAGGCCAGCATGGACGAGGAGCAAAGCGGCGAGCTTGCCGCGGACGCGGCCCTGGCCGCGTGCGCGCGCGAGACGGCGAGCGAGCTCGTCTTCGGCGATCCGCCAAGCGGCGGCCAGACGCTGGTGCGCTACCCGGCCAGCCTGGAGCCGCCGCCCCCGCCGCCTGATGGCGGCGCACGCCGGCACGACGCAGGACGGTGAGCCGCATAGCAGTTAGCAGTTAGCTGTTGAGCCATTAGCCCCGGAACGGACAATGACAGGTTTCCAGCAGCTCGTCGCCGGGCCGAGCGAGCTCGCAACACCGCGAACTGCTTGAGCCAAGGGCCAACCGCTAACTGCTAACGGCTATGGGGGTGAGCCGGCACCGGCATGGGCTCTTGCCGGGCGATTGCCCGGTCAGAGCCCATGGCCCCGAGCCCCGGCCCGGCTGCGATGTGCTAGGGTAGCGGCCGAGCGGGCGAGGCGGCTGTGCCGGTAGTGTCGAGCTTCTTCGGGATCGTGATTCGGATGTTTCACGCCGATCATGTCCCGCCGCACTTCCACGCCGAGTATGCGGGGTGGAGGGCAGCCGTGGATCTACAGACCGGGAGGATCCTCCGAGGCAGGCTTCCCGGTCGGTGTGGACAGCTCGTCGAAGAGTGGCGCGCCCATCACGTCGCCGAGTTGCGGCGGGCGTGGCAAGCCGCGCAGGCTCACAAGCTCGTGCCTCGGATCAAGCCCCTGAGCTAGGCATCGCAAGGAGCAGCACATGAAGCTCGGAACGGCGATTAGACGGGTGCTGGGCGTCAACGCGGGGACCTACAGCGTGAGCCTCGAGTACGAGGACGGTTGGCGGGGCACTGCCGATCTGCGTCACCTCTTCGCCGCAGCCAAGCCCGGTCCGCTGGTCGCAGAGATCCTACGCGGCGATCTCTTCGCGAGGTGCTTCGTGGAGTCCGGAGCCCTGGCTTGGCCGAACGGCTACGAGCTGTGCCCGGATGCAGTTCGCTCGTGGATGCAGCAGCGGCGCGCCGTCTCGTCGCAGCGATCGAGGCGCTCGCCGGGATCGCGGGCGGCGGCGTAAGCATGCGCGTGGCCGCCATCCGGGCGGCGCGCGCCGGCCCGACGCAGGGCGGTGAGCCGGCACCGCGGCCATGCGGCATCACTTGGCCGCCGGGTGCTTACCAGAACCGGGGAGCGCCGCCGGATGAACCGCCAAGACGCCAAGGTCGCCAAGGAGAATAATCGGTTTCTTGGCGTGCTTGGCGCCTTGGCGGTTCGCTTTTCCGCCCGCACCCCCAATTCGGTTAGGCACCCTTGGCCGCCTTCCGGGTGGCGGCCCCAGGCGGGCCGCGGTATCCTGCTTCTGGAGGCCCGAGGCTCGGCATGGGCATTACGTACGTTGACGGCATCGTGCGCGGGCCGACCGGCAAGGAGAGGTCGGTTCGCTTCCTCGCGGGCAGCGGGGCTACCTACTGCCTGCTCCCGAAGCCCGTCTGGGAGGGGATCGAGCTCGATGCGCAGCGCGAGATGGAGTTCGTCCTCGCCGACGGGACAAGCGTGCGGCGCAAGATCGGCGAGTGCCAGCTCATCTTGCCGCAGGGCCAGGGCCACGCGCCGGTCGTTCTCGGCGAGCCCGGCGACGACGAACCGCTGCTCGGCGTGGTGGCGCTGGAGAATCTCGGCTTGGTGCTCAACCCGTTCAGCAGAACTTTGCAGCCCATGCGCATGCTGCTCGTCTGAGCTGCCGAGCCATGGCCTACCGGGACGAGCGAGAGGCGCTGCGGCAGCGGGCCGAGACGCTGGAGCAGGAGCTCGGCGAGGCGCGGCGCGAGCTCGCCGAGCTGCGCGCGGCGGGCGGGCGGCGCAGCGAGCCCAGGGCGCCGGTGCCGGCGGCGACGTCCGGCGCGCGGGCGAGCGGGCCGCCTGGCGCCTTCATGCTCCTCTTGGCGGCGCTGATCGCTGCCGGCATGGCGCTGGCCATGCTCGAGCTCGTGGCGGCCGTCCCGGTAGTCATGGCCGTCCTGTGCGTTGTCGTGCTGGCGCCGCTCTTGGCGAGGCTCGTGCTCATCGCCCCGCCCCACCAGGCGCTGGTGCTGGCCGGCCGGCCGGGCGGCTTGCGCATTGTCCGCGGCGGCCGCGCGCTGCGCTTGCCTCTGGTCGAGATGGCCCGGAGCCTCGATCTCCGCCCCTTCGTCGTGCGCGCCGAGGTACGCAATGCGTTCGCGGCGGGCGCCGTGCCGGTGGACGTTGCGGCCGAGGCCATCGTCAAGATCGCCTCGGACCCCGAGCTCGTAGTCAACGCGGCCGAGCGCTTTCTCGGCTTCCCGCAGGCGCAGATCGGGCTCGCCGCGCAGCAGGTGCTCGAGGGAGCGATGCGCGAGGTGCTGTCGCAGCTCACCCCCGAGCAGATCTGCCAGGACCGGGGGAAGGTGGCCGACGCCGTGCTCGGGGCGGCCGAGCTGCGGAAACTGGGGCTAGAGGTTCTCGGCCTCTGGATCGTGCGCGTCGAGAACGAGTACATTGACGGGTTGGGGCGCCTGCGCATCGCCCACGCGCTGCGCGACGCCGAGAACGCCGAGAACGCCGAGAACGCCCGCCGGGCCCGCGGGGGAGCGAGCCAGTGATGCCCTCCCCGGCGCTGTTCCTGGTCGTGGCCTTGGCCCTTGCCGTGTTGGCGGCGCTGTGGCTGCTGCGGCGCCTGCTGTGCGTTGCCGGCCCGGCCGAGCTCCTGGTGCTGACCGGCCGGATCGAGCGGCGCGCATCCGGCGAGCTCGTCGGCTACCGGCTCGTGCGCGGCGGCCGGGCGCTGCGGCTGCCCTGGATCGAGCGCGTCGACTCGCTCGACTTGCATCCCATCGAGATCGAGATCGAAGAGCGGAACCTGCTCTCGCATGACTTCGTCCCGCTCGGCGTGACGCTCCGCGCCCTGGTGCGCGTCAGCCCCGAGCCGCCGTTCGCCGACGCGGCGGCCGAGTGCCTGCTCGGCAAGATCCGGGAGGAGATCGCCATCCTGGCCGAGCGGGTGCTAGCCGGCGAGCTTCGCCATGTCGTGGCCGCTCTGCGCCCCGAGGAGCTCGTGGCGGACACGGCTCAGGTCATGCAGGTGCTTGCCGGGCGGGCGGGCGAGGCCCTCGCGCGCCTCGGCCTCGTCGCCGACACGATCACGCTGAAGAGCATCACTGACGACGCCGGCTACCTCGAGGCGGTCGCCCGGGCGCGGGGAAGCGAAGCCAACCCCTCGTGATCGTGTCGTGTTGCCAAGTGCGGCGAACCAACCCATACTGCCTACATGGCCGCCTTGCCCGCACGCCGGCGCGCCTGCTACCGGGACGTGCTCGACGCTGCGCCGAACAAGATCGCGCAGGTGATCGACGGCGTGCTGCACGTGCACTCGCGCCCCGCCTTCCCCCACGCGCAGGCCGCATCGGTGCTCGGCTCCGAGCTCGGTGGGCCCTTTCACCGGGGCCGCGGCGGGCCGGGCGGATGGATCCTCCTCGACGAGCCTGAGCTGCACCTCGGCACCGAGCCTGACATCGTGGTGCCTGATCTGGCCGGCTGGCGCCGCCACCGCCTGCCGCGCACGCCGCGCGCCGCCTTCCTCTCGCTCGCGCCCGATTGGGTCTGCGAGGTAGTCTCACCGTCCACCGAGGACGTGGACCGCGCCGAGAAGCTGCCGGTCTACGCCCGGGAGAAGGTCGGCCACGCGTGGCTCGTCGACCCGCTGGTGCGCACGCTCGAGGTGTTCCGGCTCGACGGCGAGACGTACCGACTGCTACGCGCCTGGCGTGGCGAGGCGGTCGTGCGCGCCGAGCCCTTCGATGCGATCGAGCTCGAGCTCGGAGCGCTCTGGGCCGACCTCGAGCCGGAGGCGTGAGGAAGCGGTCCGGCAGCCTACAGCGGCCGCTCGCAGATGAAGTCCTTCTGCTCGTCGCAGGGCCGGTTGTTCCACTTGTAGTCTATCTCGTAGAACTGGACGCATTCGCCGGTCCAGTTCGGCTGGCCGGGCGAGAAGTTGTTCCAGGGGCCGAGGCTCTGCGACCCGAGCAGGCCAAGGTCCCAGGAGTAGCAGCCCACTGTGGCCTCGCAGCCCTTGCCAATGGCGTTCAGCCCCATCCAGGTGCCGGCGCCCCAGGCCGGGTTGTACCCGTACAGGAACACGGCCACCTTGGCGTTCTCCTGCGACGAGGTGACCTGGACGAGGTAGCCGCCGTTCTGGATGCACTTGATGCGGGCGCCGTACCAGTCCAGGTCGCCAATGAAGAACATGTAGCAGGAGTTGTTCCAGACGAGGTTGGAATCGCCGTTGTCGCAGCCCTGCACCGCGGGGTTGAGCGGATCGAGCTGGCAGTTCGCGAGGCAGCCGTCGCCGCCCAGGTTGTTGCCGTCGTCGCACTGCTCGACGCCGGTCCGGAGCCAGCCGTCGCCGCAGGAGGCGGGCGTGCAGTTGTTGAGGCACGAGTCGTTGTTGCTCGAGTTCCCGTCGTCGCACTGCTCGCCCGGCTGGACGACGCCGTCGCCGCAGGTGGGCAGCTTGCAGGCGTTCGTGCAGCCGTCGGCGTTGTTCCCGTTGCCGTCGTCGCAGGCCTCGATGCCGATCCACAGGAAGCCGTCGCCGCAGGCGGCGGGCACACAGGTATTGCGGCAGGCGTCGTAGTTGCTCTTGTTCCCGTCGTCGCAGCTCTCGCCCGCCTGCACGAAGCCGTCGCCGCAGACGGGCAAGAGGCAAGCGTTGGTGCAGGCGTCGAAGTTGCTCTGGTTGCCGTCGTCGCACTCCTCGCCCTGCTGGACTACGGCGTCGCCGCACTTGGGTAGCTTGCACGCGTTGGTGCAGCCGTCGCCATCCACTTTGTTGGCGTCGTCGCACTGCTCCATTCCCGCCCAGACGCAGCCGTCCCCGCAGGCAGCGGTCTTGCAGCCCTTGACGCAACTGTCGGAGTTGTCCTGGTTGCCGTCGTCGCACTCCTCGCCCGGCCCGGCGAAGCCGTCGCCGCAGGTGGCCTTGAGGCAGGTGGTGAGGCACCCGTCGTAGTTGTTGGGGTTGCCGTCGTCGCACTCCTCGCCCGGCTGGAGGACGCCGTCGCCGCAGGTGGGGAGCTTGCAGGCGTTGGTGCAGGCGCCGTCGTCGGCGTTCTTCTCACCCGCGTCGCACGCCTCGACGCCCTTGCGCACCA
>JACQWT010000344.1 GCA_016209145.1 Deltaproteobacteria bacterium
GCTGGTGGGTCAGCGCACCTTGTTCAGCATGCCCGTGGCGACAACTGCGCTCACGCGCCGGCCGTCGTGACGGCCTCGGCGTCCGTGGGCCGCGCCAACACCCGCAGCCGGCGCACTGGACGCGGGCACCACCCACCGCCCATGGAACTCGCCCTACGCCGGGGATTCTGCGTCCCCGCCGTTCAACATCGCGAGATCATTCGGCCCGGTTTTCGACGAAGAGCCTGAAGAACGAGCTGCCTCCGGCCGACGACGAGGACGGCCAGGACCGGGCCGCGCAGTTCCTCGAGTTCGTCAAGCGCCGCGCCGGCCTGCTCATCGAGGTCGGCGACGAGAGGTACAGCTTCGTCCACCTGACGTTCGAGGAGTACCTGACGGCATCGCACCTCATCACGCAGGGCGAGAGCGGCGGCATCGAGGCCATCTGGGAGGAGATCGAGGAGCACCGCGGCCTTCCTGTCTGGCACGAGGTGATTCGTCTCCTGGTGGCGTCGCTCAAGGCGGCCGAGACCCAGCAGACCGTGGTGCAGAGGATGCTGGATGCTCTGGCCGACAGCCCGGATCCGTCGTGCGCACGGCTCCTCGGCGGCTTCCTGCTCGACGGGATCGAGGCGGCCGACGACAAGGCCGAGCAGATCGGCCACTGCCTGCTCGCCGCTGTGGCGCGAGCCAGGGACGGCGACGAGCTCCATCCGGTCCTGGCCGTGCTCCGCGGCTGTGCGCGGCGGGAGCACGAGACCCGCGCCGCCCTGGAGGTGGCATTCCGGCGTCTCTGGCAGGCGGCCGAGGACGACGAGCAGCGACTCGGCCTGGCCCTGGTGGTCATGGCCGGCGGATGGTCATTCGCCGAGGCAATGGACCTCACCGGCGGTTTCCCCGCGGTAGACGCGAAGCGTGGGGGACTTCTGCGGATCCTGTCCGACCCGGCTGGGCAAACGGTCGTGCGCGGGCCGCTTCCGGGTTCCTGGGAGGTCTTCGTCGCCGGTATGCAATCGGCGGCCATGATGTTCCCGGAGACCAGTCTCCTGGCATCCACTTCGCAGGCGCTGGCCGTCGGGTTAGGGTTCGACGTCGCCGCTCGGACGGCGTTCCGGCTCTTGTTGACCGCCATCGCGGGCGGCCGTGCGGACTCATTCGAAAACTTGGTCAAGCATTCGTGTCTCGTTGCTGGAGGGACTTCTGTCGCGTCGGCGCAGCTCGGACGGGCTCGGGCTCTGGCTCGGGTTCAGGGTCGGGCTCTGGATTGGGCTCCGACAGAAGCTCCGGCATTCTGGAGCGCCGTGTCAGGCGACAGGGGCTTCCGGCGATTGCTCGTGGATGTCGTGTGCGGCTCCTTCGACCTGCGCCCACGGCCGCAATGGGAGGCGGCGATCGAGACCGTGTTCGTGCCGTCCGTACCCGCGCGGATGGTGCTCATGCACGAGCAGACGTGGCAGCGAATCGAACGGGCGTTCGAGACCGGCTGCTTCGGCAGCGGCGACGTGTACGCCGCGGCGTGGCTGCTGCTGGTCGACTCCTGTCTCTGGATCGCCGAGGTCGATGCCACGCGCGAGCACGCCCTGTTCCGCCGCCTCGCCGAGGTGACGAGAGAAATCGACGAGCCGCCCCTACGCTGCGCCCACTGCATCCGCGACCTGGCCCTTGGCGACGAGGCTCGCGGTGATGACCTTGTGGCCATGGTCGAGAGCGACGATCCCGCGTATCGTCGCCTGTTCGAGGAGTGCCTGTGGCGCCCCACGCCCGCGGAAGAAAGGCGAGAGGCGGAGGGGGCGAAGGGGCGCCGCTGATCCCTCGGGCAAGCGACCAACGTCCCAGCCGTGGCCGCGGCGCTTGAGTACCTGAGCCCAGCCGAGTACGAACGCAAGGAGCGAGCAAGGCTGACGGCGTAGACAGCCCGTCCACCGAGGCGGATCAAGCCCAGCGAGCCCCGCGTCGGGCGGGGTGCGCCGCCAGCAAGGAGCCCGAAATGAGCGATGATGAAACGAAGCGCGAGATCCTCAGGGAGCTTCTCGCGGAGGTTCGTGCCAAGGGCGCGTACCCCCAGAGGCACGCGTTCGATTACGCGCACAAGGCGGACCGTCATCTCCTCGAAGAGCTGGTCGGTTCCGGCCTCGTCGATGCTCCGGTCGGACGCTACTCGCTGACGCTGGAAGGCCTCCGAGCTTGCGAGACGTTGGAAGCCCGGCAAGAGGTGGACGCTGCGGCAGCCCTCATCCCGTCACTGCAGGCAGAGTATGGCGATCGCGGCGGGCCGGTGACGGCGACCGCGCTGGCTCAGAGATCGGGAAAGACGGAGACCGAGGTCAAGCGCGCTCTGTCAGTGCTGCGTTTCCTGCCTTCCTGCGGATCCTACTTCTGGGAGAACGAAACCGGGCTGGTCGACCGTGGCCAGCTTGACGCCCGCGTCCTCGGCGTCTCGCCGAGCGATGTCGCTCCGCCGATCGAGGATCCAGTCGTCGGAACCGGCGAAGAAGCGAAGCCCGACCGCCACCTCACGAAGATCGAGATCGACGGCTATCGGCCCTTCCGAGAGTTCGTGGCCGAGCCGGGAGATCTCACGGTCATCATCGGGGCGAACGCGACGGGGAAGTCGAGCCTCTTCGACTTCCTGCGCTTCATCCGCCGGGCGGCAACAGACCCGTTGCCGCCGGAGATTGACGAGCGATCGGCGGGCATGGCGCTCTTCCACGCGGGTCGGCCCGAGCGCGTCGCGTTCGCGGTCACGCTGGATCTGGGCCAGCGTGTCCCCGTGCGGTACGAGGCCGAGATCCTCGGGCCGATCGGCGCTCCGAGGGTGGCGCGAGAGCGCCTCGCCACGACGAAGCCGCTGCGCGACGACGAGGTGCAGCCGTTTCTCTTCCTCGATTTCACGGGTGGGCGGGGTGTCGTCCGGGACCAGCGAGAGAGGAAGCTCGTTCGACCCGAGTGGACCGTGAAGTCGAATGAGCTCGCCTTGCGGCGCGCCCTCGATCCTACGCTGGTCACGCTGTCCCGCGCGCAGGCGCTGCTCTCGTCCTGGCGGTTCTACTCGGGGTTCGACGTGTCTTCGTCCGCCGCGATTCGTCGGCCGGTGCCGACCGAGCCGGAGCCGGTGCTACAGGAGGATGGCGGAAACCTCAGCGCCGTGCTCATGTGGCTCAACCGCAAGCACCAGAGTGCCTGGGAGGAGTTGGAGTCCCATCTGCGCTCGGCCGTGCCTGGCTTCCGCTCGCTGAACGTCGAGCCCAGGGGCGGTCCCGGGACGGTCATCGGCGTCTGGAACGAGGCGGGCGTGAGGGGCGAGTTGACGCTCGCAGATCTGTCCGACGGCACGCTTCGGTTCCTGTGCGGGGCCGTGCTTTGCCTGTCGCCGAACTTGCCGTCGCTGCTGTGCATCGACGAGCCCGAGCTGGGGCTGCATCCGCGCGTGCTGCCGGTGCTCTCAGGCTTGCTCCGCCTTGCCTCGGCCCGAACGCAGATCCTCATCGCGACGCACTCGCCCTACTTCCTCTCCCACTTCACCCTCGACGATATCGGCGTGATGCGCAAGGAGGAAGGTGCGGCGCGGTTCGTTCGCCCGGCCACGAGCAAGGCGCTGCGCGAGATGGTGGCGGAGGTCGGCGGCGAGGCGCTCACGCGCCTCCACATCTCGGACGAGCTGGAGACGTTGCCGTGAAGATCCTCGTCTACGTCGAGGGACCGTCGGATCGGGACGCGCTCTGTGCCCTCCTCCGTCCGGTCATCGAGGCGGGGCGCGAGCGGGGCATCGGCATCAGCTTCCATCCGCAGGGCAACAAGGATGCCGTGCTCGACGACGTTCCTCGCCGGGCTGCGGACCACCTTGCGGACCGCCCGGACGATTGGGTTGTCGCGCTGCCGGACCTCTACCCCATGTCGAGCTACGCCGGCGCGCGAAACGCACACGCGTCATTCCCGGACCTCGAGAAACTGCTGCGCGACCGATTCGACCGGCGCGCCGAGACCTTGGGACTCCCGGACGAGGTCCGGCAGCGGTTCCGGGTCCACTGCCTGAAGCACGACCTCGAGGTGCTGCTGCTCGCGGCCGCCGACCAGCTCCGTCTGCGCCTCGGAACGAAGCACGCGCTCAGGAAGGGATGGCGAAAGCCGGTCGAGGATCAGGACGACGATCGCCCGCCGAAGCGCGTCGTCGAGGACCTCTTCAAGAAATACCGGAAGAAGCCGGGGTACGTGGACACGATGGACGCTCCGTGGATCTTGGAGCGGGCGGATCTTGCAGTCGTGGAGAAGAGTTGCCCGCAGCGCTTTGGGCCGCTCGTCACCGACCTGCGCACGGCGATCGCGACCAGATGACTTGCCACCGGACGCGCGATGCCTGACGTGCACGCAGATCTCCAGGGCCTCGTCTCGGCCATTCCGGTCGACAAGCTCCGCTTCCTTACCGCGGACCGGCGCCGTGCCTACGCGGCGATCCTGTGGACGCTCCTCGGGCACCGCCGGTCGCACGAGATCGAGGTCTGCTACGACGACTTGATGATCGAGGCGCTTGGGATGGTCCCAACCGTGGAGCCCGGGCCCTACTCGCCGGATGCGTTCCGGAGCGACGTGAAGCAACTCGAGGACTGGGGCAACCTGGCCCCACGACGCCTCGAGCCGCGACGGATCGAGACCCTGGCGGACCGCGGCCTCCAGAAATTCCTCTGCCGCCTCGACGATGAGACTGTCGCGATCCTCGATTTCCTCGAGGGCCGGTCCCGCGCCGTCGTCGCGGCCCTCGCGGATCGAGGCCGCCATCTGCTGCGCGATGCTGCAGAGCGGCTGGGCGAGGCACTCCTGCTCGCCCAGAAGATTGCGCGTGACCAGGCCGCCGAGGGTGGACCGCCGGACGCGGCACGCGCGGACGACGTCCTCCGGCTCGCCTACCTCTGCCTGGATGTCGACCGGAAGGTCGACGACGCAGCGCGCGAGCTCGCTGCGTTCGACGCAGCGCTCGTGGGGTTCGCCGTGAGTCCGTTCCGCCTGGAAGCATTGGCCGAGGTCGTGGCCCGCCTGGAACGGTACATTGAGGACTACGTGGCGGAGGCAACGGAACGCGCGCGGGCTGTGCATCGAACCGCGCGCAAGCTGCTCCGGCCGGCGCTTTCCGACGTGCTCGTCCGTTCGCGCGAGCACGTGGAGCGCCGCCTGCGCGACGATCCGCTCGTCGCCGGAGCTGGCTCTCCGGGTGCCATCCGCGACGTCCGGCTGACCGTCGGCGAGCTGGTCCCGTTCTTCGCACCGGCAGGCCGCTTCGAAACGTTGCTCGAACATCGAGACGCTGCGTGACCGATCCCGCGAGATGGCGCGGCTTCGGGACGAGGATCTGGAGGCGGCCAACGTGTGGGTCAACGCCCTGTTCACGTCGGCGCACGTCGTCACCGACCTGCGGTGCGGAACGCCGGACGAGCGCTCCGCGCTTCCACGCCCGGCGCGGCGCTACGAGACGCGCAGGGCCGCACACCGCGGAGACTTCTTGGCCGAGAAGCGCGGAAGCCCTGGCCAATCTCGGGCGATCGAGCGCCTTCGGCTGCTGCAGCTCGGTCGGTTCGTGGACGAGAAGATCCTCCGGGGTGCGCGCCGCGCGCCTCTCGGCACCGCGGCTCTCGCAAGCATCGACGACGTCCACTCGCTGCTCGATGCGGTGAAGGTGCACGACCTCCGCGCGGGGCGGGCGAGGAAGCTTCTCTCCTATCGGGTCGTCCGACCGGGGACTGACAGGGCACCCGCCGCCCGTGCCCGGTTCGTTCTGCCGGATGGACTTCTGGATGCGCCGGAGCTCGTTTTCACCCGGGCAGGTCCGGGAGCGCGCTATGGCTGACGAGCCGCGCCATGCCGAGGCCGACGCGACAGAGCTTCGCGCTCTGGCGCTCGACAGGCGTGGACGGGAGCGCGTGCGGGCCGTGCTCAACGTGCTGACGGAGTCCACGTTCTTCTACAAGGAGGATGATCCGGACCTGTTCTTCTTCCTGCGCCGCAATCAGGCGGCCTTCCGCGAGATCTTCGAGAGCTACTTCGGTTGGCGGCTCCACGTGGACCGGCAATGCGCGCGCCTGCTCAAGGCGCACCAGTACAACGAGGCACTCCGGCCGTCGCAGCGCGCACTCTTCGACCTGCGGCGCCGAGACGAGTGCTTGCTGTTCGCGCTTCTGCTCGAGTTCCACGAAGAGGAGGGGCAACGGCAGGGGGTGACGCCCGACGAAGATCGGCACCTCCGGTTCCTGCTCGCGGACTTCGTGACCTTCGCATTCCGCCGCTTCCGCGAGGAACTCGGTGAGGCGACCCCGCCAGATGGGCGCATCTTCGAGGCGACACGTCCGCTGTTCGAGCAACTCGAACGGCATCGGTTCGTGCGCCTGGTGGACAAGAAGCAGGCCGAGGCCGGAGACGAGTTGCCCGCGGGCATGGCGGAACACCTACTCTACGAGTTCTTGCCGGGGATTCGCTGCTACGATCCGTCACTGGCGGCGCGCGGCATCGTGCTTCGGGCGTACCGCAGCACCCCGGGCGACGAGCCCGATGGCGGGAGCGCCGAAGGAGCCTCGGGGCCGCATGGGGAGACGACGGAGACGTGAGCGCGGCCTTCCACATCCGGCGTGTCCGGCTCGTCAACTTCCACAACTTCGTGGACGAGACGCTGCACGTTCGGAAGAACCTATTCCTCATCGGCGACAACCAGAGCGGCAAGACCACGGTTCTTGACGCAGTGCACTTCGCGATCTCGGCTGGCGTCGAGATGGAGTTCAACGCCGCCGCTCGCTTCGGTCCGCGGACGGAGCCGGGCCGCAACCTCGCAAGCATCGTGCTCCGGTACGACCTCGAGCGGGACGTCGCGCAGCGCGGACCCTCGGTGATGTACGCCGCCCTCGAGATCGCAGACGACTCGGGAGCAGTGCACACCTTCGGCGCCGGCGCTTTCGCGACATCGCTGGACGCCCAGCCCGACGTGTGGGGGTTCGTCGCACGGCGACGAACACTCGACGAGGTGCGGCTGTGCGCCGAGGAACCGGACGGAGCGGGTGCCGTACGGCGTCGCCCGCGCGACCGCCAAGAGCTCGAGGAGCAACTCGGTCGAGGCGCCGTCCTTGACAAGGGGAGGTACCGCACGGCGGTCGCGCAGCTCCTCTTCCGGGATCGCGACGCCTACGTGCGCGCGCTGGAGTTGATCGCCGCCGGCAAGGCGTACCGCGAGATGGTGGCCCGCGCGCGGAACCTCGATGACCTCTTCATCGGACTGCTGCCGCCGCCAGCCGAATCGGAGTTCGAAGAGGTTCGATCGGCGCTTCGGGCGATCGAGGGCATCCGCAGCGATCTCGCCGACCTCGGCGCCGAGATCGTAGTCATGCGCCTGGTGATCGAGAAGCTCCAGGAGGCGAAGCGGGAGACCGAGAAGATCGCGCGCTACGAGTTTGTCGGCGCGGAACTGGCGCGCCGGCGAGCAGCGGATGGTTTCGAGGAAGCTCGCAAGAAGGCAGAGACGGCTAGCGATGGTGCCGCGCGGGCAGAGACGGCGAGGCACGGCGCAGCCAACGATGTCGCATCCCGTGATGCCGCCCTCCGTGCCCTGCGTGCAAGCGAGGGTGCGGCCCTGCTTGCGCGCGAGGAGGAGGCTCGTCGGGACGTTGCGGACGCCGAGGGCGAGCTGACACGTGCCAGAGGCGACCTCGCCGCGCGGCATGGTGAGCATGAGCGTGCCCTGGGAGACGCTGCGAACGCAGACGAGATACTCGACACGGCCAAGGCCAACGCGGCGGACGCGCTCCGGTCGCTCGCGCAAGCCGCCCGCGAGTATCTCGATGGCGAAGCAGCGATTGCGGTGGGCACCCTCGCGGGCGCCATCGCCGCGCTTGAGCCTGGGGCGGCGACCAGCCCCGCCCCCCTGGAGAAGCCACTGGCTGTGCTGCGTCGGGGCTTTGAAGCCGCGCGCGACGACGCGGCCGGTCGAGCGGCCGTCGCCGAAGACGAGGCGAAGCGGCTGCGCGCCGAAGCCGAGGCAGCGTTGCAGAAGGCCGATGAAGTTCGACGGCGCGCGGAGGTCCTGCCGGACCTTCCCGGCTACGGTGAGTTGCTGGCTCACCTGGGGACCGACGCCGACCAGGCGGTCCCGCTCTACCGCCTGTTCGCGCTCGGGCCGGCAGTGCCGGAACCGCTCGGCGCAGGAATCGAGTGTCTGCTGGGTTCGCGGATTCTTGGCGCCGTCGTCGTTCCCCCGGAACAGCATGCAGCGGCACGCGCCCGCGTTATTGCTCACGGCGGCGGCGTCGAGGTGGTCGATCCTTCCGAATTCGCGTCCAGTGGAGTCGGCCGGACGCCCGCCGGCACGCTACCCGCGGCGCTCGTCGATGCCGAGAAATCGGCGTTGGCGGCGGTCGCCCGAAGGTATCTCGAGCGGATCGCGGGCGACGTCCAGATCCTCGCCGCTGGCGAGGCGCGTGGCAACGCCGAACGCTCCGTCTGGGCGGACGGCCACCTGTACGAGAAGGGCGCCGAATCGCGCATCGAACCCGCGGCCCCGAGGTTCCTCGGCGCAGAGGCCCGCGCTCGAGCGGCCGCGGAAGAGGAGGCCCGGCTCCGCGGTCAGGCCGACCAGTTCCTCGCCGTCGCGAAGCGGGCAGATGACGACGGCGCGGCGCAGCGCGAGACTGCGACCGCCCGTCGTCAGTCGCTCGGCCTTCTCGGTGCGTGTGCGTCGGCGCCACTTCTCGCGCTCGTGGCGGCGGCGGAAAGAGCCCTTGGGCTGGTGCGGGAGCGCGAGGCAGCGAAACGGGAGGCGGGCGGACGGGTCACGCGCGAGCAGGAGAGGCTCTCGAGGCTCAGGACGCGCCACGGCGAAATCGTGGCCGCTGTCGCGAGCGCCGGCGTTTCGGACCTGCGCGACCGCATCACCCGGATGGAGGCGGAGCTCGAACGAGCGCGGGAGGAGGAGAAGAAGGCGATCGACAAAGCGAGCCGCGCACGCACGGAGGCGGACGAACGCGACGGTGACGCGAAGACAGCGGGCGACGCCCTGAAGGCTGCGTCCGAAGAGGCGCAGGGCAAGCTTGAAGCGTTGCTGCCTCTCGTGGAGCAGCGCTACCACGGCGACATCGAGGACTACGTCTTCCGTATCATGCGCGGCAACCAGATCCGCGCTGAGAACGTCGCGGAACTCGTCGGGGAGGCAGACCGCACGCGGGCACGCGCGTTCCAGTGGCTCGACTCGTCCGACGGCATCCGCAACGAGCGCCTCTGGCAGAAGTACGCGTTTCGGCTCAATGAGGCCAAGCGCGAGATCCGGGATCAAGCCGGCCATCTGGTCGAGGAGGTCTACGAGCAGCGCGAGACGGAGGTCCGTTCGCTTCAGAAGGCGCTCGACGAGCGAACCCGCGATCTCCTCGATCGGGTGGTGATGGCGGGGTTGGTGCGTCGTCTCCAGGGGCAGGTGCGCGATCTGCGCGACACGATCCAGGGGATCAACCGCCTCGCTTCGGACCTGCGCTTTGGCATGAGCCGGTTCCAGTTCTCGCTCCGGCAGCGTCCGGAGTTCCAGCGGTTGCTCGACCTCCTGCGCGAGCAATCGATCCTCCAGCCGGCGCTTCGCGAGGAGCTGCGCGACTTCTTCCAGGCCCGGCTGGACGATCTGCGGCAGGCGCGCGAGGGCGAGGTGCCGGAGATCCTCGACTACCGGCGCTGGTTCGAGTACCTGCTCCAGGTCCAGAGCCGCACCGATGGGGCGGCGCAGGATCTGCCGCGCCAGCGCCTGCGCTTCGGGTCGACCGGGGAGCAAGCGGTACCAACCTACCTTCTCGTCCTCGCGGTTGCGTCGTTGCTCTACGACCGTACCGACGCACGGCTTCGGCTGCTCCTGCTTGACGAGGCTTTCCTCGGGATCGACGCAGGACGCCGGGAGGTCCTCATGCAGTTCGCCGACCGTGCCGGCGTCGATCTCATGGTGGCGACGCCCGAGCTCGACGGCGTGACACCGGCGCTCGCGGCGTCGAGCACGCTGTTCGTCGAGAAGACCGCGGAGCAAGACATCTTCGTGAGCGACTACCACTGGGAACGGCCGGGTGCGCAGCCCGGCCTGTTCGAGCGTCCAGCCGAGCCGGACGAAGCGGTCCTGGTGCTGGGCGGGCCGCGCCCGGCCGAGGCATCTTCTGCGGACCCCGGGCGAGAGGCATCGTCCGCAGATGCCCAGGGCGACGACGACGCGGCTCCGAGGAAGCGCATGTGACTGGTGAGCCGGTCGAGAGCGTTCGCGCGCAGCTCGCTGGCGACCTCGCGATGCGCACGGTCGTCGCCGCGATCCTAGACCGCTGCGATCGTCGGGGCGCCCTGCCGAAGCAGATGACTTTGCGGTGCCAGAACCGCCAAGAGCAGGAGGCCGCGGTGCGTCTTCTGTCGGCCGGCGCGGTGCGACCGGCTCGTGACGGGAATCTCGCCTTGCGACTGGACCTTGCTCGCGCCGACGATCGCCTGCGGGCCGAGGGCTGGCCCGGGCTGTCGGAGGTGCTCTACGCGGCTTCGAGGCGCACGCCGAGGAACCTGCCCGCCGAGGCCGCGGCGCTTGGCGAGGGCGCGGCCAGGCAGGCCTCGGCGCTCGCGGCTCGACGGGCTGGCGCGGCGGCCGCGTTCCTCCGGGCCGAAGCCGAGCGGCTCGCAGGCTGCCGGGGAGGGCTGTTCGGACTCGTCCGAACCGAAGGCATCGAACGCCTCGAAGAGGAGCTGGACATCGTGGCCCGTTGCATCGAACTCGCCGAGCGGAACGACCAGCCGGTTCGGCTCGCGAACTTCGCGCGGCGCGCGACGGGTTCGACGAAGCGACTACGCGCCGGCGATCGCCGCTACGCGCGGGTGGTTGACGCCCTGCTCCTCCATGTCCCGGGGCTCGCGGAACGAGTGACCGCCGATGGGCCACGAGAGCCCTCCGAGCGCAGGCGCCTGGCTCTCGAGTGCCTCGGCGTTTTCCGCAACGAGACGCCGATTGACGTCCTGTGCTACGGCCACTTCGCTTTGGAGAAGCAGGGGCGACGTCTCGACGCGCCGGCCGTCCACCACGGCCTTGGCGAGCCGTGCAGGCTGTTGCTTCTGCACCTGAGGGATGCTCGGGTTGTCGACGTACGCGCCGAGCGCGTAGTCAGCATCGAGAACGAGACGACGTTCAACGACTACGTGGAGTGGCTGCGTGCGAGCGGTCGCGACGAGTTGGTCCTCTTGAGCGAAGGCCAGGCCAACTGGGCGGTCGTTCGACTACTCCGCATGCTGGCCGGAGCGGCGCCCGCCATGCCGCTGGTCCACTGGGGTGACCTGGATCGCTTCGGCGTGCTCATCCTACGCAGCCTTCGTCGCCGCAGCGGGCTCCGGGTCGAGCCCTTGTGGATGGACGTCGCGACGTTCGAGCGGTTCGCGGGGGAGGGCCTGCCAGTACCTAACGTCGAACGCGACGAGATCGAGGCGCTGATCTCGGCTTCCGCCGAGGATGTCGGCAGCGATCTCCTGCGGGCAATCCACGACGCCGGGCGTTGGGTCGAACAGGAGACGGTGGCAGAAGATGTGCTCGGCTTGCGCGGAGGGGCGAGTGCCGGGTAGTCGCGGCAAGATCGGCTCGGGTCCGTCGGTGCCGTGGGCGTGCTGTGACAGAAGCGGTCACAGCACAGCAGATGCGGCTGGGTCAGAGGCCGCGCACCGGGCTACAGGGTGCCGATCGTCACCGAGGCAGGGCGCCGGCCATGCTCTCGCTCGCTCTCCGCGCCGCCCCGGCGACTATCGCCCAGTCGGCTCTCAACGCCATCATCCAGCCGGCGCGCGCACAATTGGTGGAGCCAGCCGATGACGTCGACGCGCCCCGCTCGGACGTCAGCCGGGCCGACTGCAGGACGGGGTCGCGGGCTCTTGCGCGGTCGCAGCTCGCCAGGCCGTGGTTGTCGCCGAGCAAGAGCGCTATCCTGAAGCCATGCGCTGGGGCTCCATGTGCGGTGGGGGCACGCTGCTCGCGGGCGCGGCAGCGTTGGCGGTTGCCGCTCACTCGGGATGCGCGCAAGACGATGACGACTACCTGCAGTGCGCGAGCACGGCCGCGTGCTCCTGGGAGGTCGTGGCCGGCAGTGGTGAACTGCCAAGCACCGGCAACGCAGGGGTGGACGACTGCCTGGCGAGGACGCAAGCGCTTGTCTCCCACTGCCGGCTGCTCGTCGAGCTCTATGTCGCCTCGTGTCGAGCCATAGCCCAAGCACTCGGGGCCCCGGCGCCTCCGCCAGATGCCGAGGCCGCGGTGGTGTGCGCGACCGCCCAAGAGCGCGTCGCTGCGGTCACGGCGGGAGTCGAGCTGAAGTGCGGCTTCGTGGGGGAATGCCCCGAGCGCCGGGTAAGCTGCAAATCGGCTGCTTACCCCACACCGGAGATCGATGCCTTGCTCAGTCTGCGAGCGTACTATCTGACGAAGATCTGCAGCAACGAATGTCCTGGCGATCCGATCGTCGCCTGGCTTTCGTGCAGTGGAGGCTACTTGGGGCAGCTTGGCGATCGCTGGCTCGACTCGCCGAGCTGTATCGACTGCATCCTCGCGATGAACCCATTGCAGGGCTGCTCGGACGCGGCTGCGCCGATTGCGGATGTTGACGACGACGTGTTCGACGACGTGCTCGGCGTCTGTCCAACACTGCCGCCCGAGCCCTGAGGCGGCTGACCGGACGCGACGGCTCACTGCCACGGCGGCGGGCAGCAAGTCGGCGCGGCGCACGATCCGGGCGAGGCATCGCGGCTGCACGTGCAAAGGAGCGCGTCGTCGTACCAGCAGCGGCAGCTCGCGCCCTGGCACTCGCTGAGGTAGGTGTTGTCGTCCTCGTCGAGGCAGGCGTTGGCGCAGACGTAGTCCGGCTCCCCTACGGCAACGGCGCCGTGGCAGGTTTGCAGGCTGCCCGCGGGAGGCGGCGGCGCGGTGCACGGCTCGGCGGGCGAGCCGCCCGGGGCAGTCTCGTCCAGCACGGCCTTGCCGCCGCAGCTCGCCAAGAGCAGCGCCCCAAGCGCGCCGAGCGAAGCGACTGCCAGCGTGCGCGGCAAGTGCAACGACCCCTGCGAGCCGGCGCAGTACTGCATGGGCGGCGCCTGTCAGGGACCGTAGGCGCCGTTCACTACCAGGGCCCGGCGCCGGACAAGCTCGTCGCCTTGTCCATGCATTCGCCGTAGCTCTTGATCTCGTCGGCGCAGCGATCCTCGCCGCCGGGGCAGTCGTCGTCCGAGTCGCAAGGCATGCCCATGTCGGCGCACTGTTGGCTCACGCACTGCGTGCCGTCGCAGGTGCTGCCCGGGTACCCGGCGCAGTCGGCGCCCGTAGTGCAGGACATGCCCACGGGCCCGGTGGCGCACTTGCCAGGGCCGCGCGTCGACCAGTCGGCCTTCTGCTCGTTGCACTCCCCGTTGTTCTCGACACAGCTAGCCCACGCTTCCCACTGGTCCAGGCAGCCGTAGATGTCGGCCTTCTCCATCTCGGCTTCCCGATCCGTGCACTCGAGCTCCTCCTTGATGTCGTTGCAGTGCTCGCAGTCGCATTCGAGCTCGCAGATCGTGGTGGCGAGCGAGCCGCACGCTACCAGCGCCGAGGCCAGCAGGCCCACCAGGGTCATCCGGACCGTGCTCATGATGGTCTTGCTCCCCAGTCCTAGTCCATGTCGGCGCAGTGGTTGATGGCGTGGCCCTCGGTCTCGCAGGCGTCCTGGTCGAGGCCGTAGTCCTTGGCGACGCACTTCCCGCCCGTGCATGACAGGTTGGCGGAAGGATCGCCGCCGCCGTAGCAGTCGGAGACGGACTTGCATGGCAGGCCGGTATCCTTCGCGTCGCACCTGCCGTTGTCCTCGTAGCAGATCACGAACTCGTCATACTCATCGGTGCAGCCCAGGGTGCTCATCATGTCCGCGGTCGCATCGAAGCTGACCACGCACGCCTGCACGTCCTTGTCGCTGCCGCCCAGGCAATCGACCACCGCCTGGCACAGCGTCTCGCCGTCAGGGCCGCAAGCCGAGAGCAGGACCGCCCCCATCGCCGTTCCCAGCGTTCGCCAGCGCATGGGGCGTGGGTATCACCCGTGGCAGCGCGCGCCAAGAGGAAGGTGTGGTGCACGGCGATTCGCCGTCGGTACTTCTGCGCACCGATCTACGATCCTGGCGTGGCCGCATCTCCACCGCCTTGCGCCTTTCCCGCGCAGATCGTCGTCCGCCGCCTGCCGGGGCAGCCGCGGGCCAGGCGCGGCGTGGCCGTGGCCATCGCCTTCGACCTGGGCGTCCCGCTGGGCGAGATCTCGGCCCTGCTCGCGACGCTGCCGGCCGCCCTGCCGCGACGGCTCGCCTCGGACGCGGCGGGACAGCTCGCCGAGCGCTTGAGCGGGGCCGGGGCCGAGCTCGACCTGGGCGACGCGCCGCCGTTCGGCGAAGCCTGCGCGACGCACCCCCGGATCGAGGCCGGCGGGCGCTGCACCCGCTGCGCCGTCCCGATCTGCGGCCTGTGCCTGGCGCGCGCCGCCGGCGCGGTGTTGTGTCCGCGCTGCGCCAGACGGCGGCGGCTCGCGCGCGGCTTCTATCGCCTGCGCGTGGCGGTGCTCCTCGCCGTGCTCGGTGTTGTGGTGCTGTACGCCCTCGCCGACGTGCGGCGCCGCCGCGCGCGCAACGACTGGCGGCGCACGCTCAACGCCGCGCTGGTGCTGGTGCGCGCGCAGCCCGTGGATGGGGCGGGCGTCGAGGCCCTGCGCTCGCGGCTGGGCCGGATGGAGCAGCGCCTCGACCAGGAGATGCGCCGCTACCGGCCGACCTCGGCGGCGCCTTTCCGCCTCGCGCTCTTCGGCCCGGTGGACAGCCCCGGGCCCCCGCCGGCGCTCGCCACGGACGGCCTGCTCGATCTGCTGCGCTACAACATGACACTCGAACGCTGGTGCGGTCGCGTCGACCGCGCTGCCGGGCTGAAGGCGGCCGGGTTCGACGCGCGCGTCTACGTCGTCGTGCGTCCGCCCGTCCGTCGCGGTCACTGGACGGTCGAGGGGGTAAGCCAGGAGCACGGGCGCATCGGGCTCGTCGCGATCGAGCTGGACGCAGGCATGGCCGATCTGGCCCTGTTCGTGGGCGTCCACGAGCTCATGCACACGCTGGGCGCGACCGACAAGTACGACGCGTGGGGCCAGCCGCTCGTGCCGCAGGGGCTGGCCGAGCCCGATCTCGTGCCGCGCTACCCGCAGCGCTTCACGGAGCTCATGGCTAGGCACCGGCCGCTCAGCCCCGAACGCAACGCGCTGCCCGAGAGCATCGACGATCTGCGCGTGGGCGAGGCCACGGCGCGAGAGATCGGCTGGCTGCGCTGAGCCAAGGCGACAGGCGACGCAGGCGCATGGTCAACGCACGCCAGCCGTACTACCATGCTGCGGCACTAGCGCCCCGTGGCCGTGGGCCGGGGCGCCGCCCTTGCTCCTGTGGAGCTGCCGATGAAGATTTGCCCCAAATGCGGCCTGCGCTATCCCGACGAATCCGTCTTCTGCTTCATCGACGGCGCCACGATCGAGAGCCTCGGCGATGAGACGATCGGCAGCACCGTGGCCGGCCTCTACCGCATCGAGCAGGCCATCGGATCGAGCGGCTGGGCCACGGTCTATCGCGCGCGCCACCGGCTGACCACGGAGCCCTGCATCGTCAAGCTCCTGGCCGGCCAGGTTGGACCGGCCATGCGGCAGGAACTGGCCGCGGCCGCGGCCGCGGCCCGGCGCTTCTCTCACCCGGGCGTCGCGCTGCTGCTCTCCGGCGGCGTGGCGGACGGCGGCCGCGCCTACTTCGCCCGGACGTGCTTCGAGGGCGCCCCGCTGTCCGAGCGGCTCGCGCGTGGGGTGGGCACCGTGGAGCAAGTGCTGGGCATCGGGGCGCAGCTCCTCGGCGCTCTGGCGCACGTCCACGACTTCGGCGGGAGCCACGGCGATCTGCGACCGAGCAACGTGCTGCTGGGGCAGGGTGGTCGCATCCTGCTCGTGGACGTCGGGCTCGGGCGCGCGCGGCACCGCGATCCGTGGGAAGAAGCCGGCGAGGCGCTGTTCGCCCAGCGCTACCTGGCGCCGGAGGTCAGCTTGCAGCAGCGCTCCAGCGCGAGCGCGGATCTCTATGGCTGCGGCGTCGTGCTCTTCGAGCTGCTCGCCCGGCGTCCCTTCGTCGAGGCCGACAACGTGCGCCAGCTCCGGGACAAGCAGCGGCACTGGGATCCGCAGCAGCTCTCGGGCATGCTTCCCGAGCTGCCGGGGCCGCTTGCCGCCTGCCTCGGCCGGCTGCTCGATCCCTACCCCTCCGGCCGGCCCCCCAGCGCGCACCACGCGCTCGAGGAGCTGCTCGGCGCCGCCGCCGAGCAGGGGCTCTCGCTGCCGCCCCTCCCGGCCGACGCGCCGGCCGAGCCGCCGCTGCGCGACCCCAAGCTCGATGGCACCTTCGCGCGCTGGGAGGGCTACCGGGCCGTCTTCGCCCGCATGCTGGCGCTTGCCTTCGCGTCGGGCCCCCCGCCGCAGGCGCGCGAGGCCATGGAGCGGATCGACGGCAAGCTCGCCGCGCTGCAGGAGGTGGGCAAGAAGGCGCTCTACTACTACGGCACGCTGGGCGACGCGTTCGTGCGCGCCGCACAGGGACGGGCGAGCCTGGGCGGGCAGATGGCCGAGCTCAACGCCCAGGCCAAGGCCGTGCGGGCCGAGCTACAGCCGCTCAAGGTTGCCGGGGAGAAGCACGCCGCCGCTGCCGCGGCGTTTCCGCCGCAGCTCGTCGAAGCGCACCGGGACCTCGTGGGCTGGGAGGGCCGGAGCGGCTTCTGCGAGCCGTACCGGGAGCTGGGCGATGCCTACCGGCGCATGGGCGAGCTGGTCGACAAGTGGTACGCGGTGCGCGCCGCGCAGCTCGCGTGCGACGCTGAGGCGGCCGAGAAGGACAGAGCCCTGGCGGAGCTCGACGCCCAGGTTGCCGAGCTGCGCGAGGCCCTGCGCGTGCACGAGTCCAACCTGGGCGCGGAGCTCCAGGAGGTCGAGCGGGCGCTCGGCCAGTGCGGCCGTGAGGCGGACGCGATCGAGCCCGAGTTGCTCGATCTCGCCACGCGCTTCTGCGCGCCGTTGCGCGCGCGGCCGGAGCTCGGCGCCGTCTTCCGCGAGCTGGAGAGGCGAGGCTGAGGGAGAGATCGTCGTCCCCGAAAGGCCGCGCCGCCGGCGAACTCACGCTACACTGTTGGCGTGCCTCTCTTGCCCCGCCGCGCCGGAACCCTGCGCACCTGGCTGCGCCGGCTCGCGCTGGCGTCGGGGGTGGCGGCGCTCTTCGCCTTCGGCCTGATCGCCGGCCTGCTGCTGCATCTCGATCTCGGCCCGTCGCGCCGCGTCATCGGCCGGGCGCTCGACGAGGCGCTCGGCGAGCGGTTCGAGGGAGAGGTCCGGATCGACGAGATCGAGCGGGTATCCGCCCGGGAGCTGCGCGTGGGCTCGGTGTCGGTGCGGGCCACCGACGGCAGCCAGGTGCTGAGGATCCGGGAGCTGCGTGCCCGGCCGAGCTGGCTGGGCTCGCTCGGCCGCTCGGCGGCAGCGGGCGCGCCGCGGCTTGTCGTCGAGCGCCTGCGCGTCGAGTCCGCCGAGGTGGAGCTCGTCCGTGACGCCGACGGCGTGCTGACCATCGCCCGGGCGTTTGCCCCACGACGGCGCGTGCCCGAGGTGCCGGAGCCGCTCCGGCCCGAGGCGGCGCCGGAGGCCGCCGCCGGGCTGAGCCTGCCCAACGTGGAGATTGGCACCATTGCGATCCGGGGCAAGCTGGGCGAGCGGGCGTCCATCGAGGCCGAGCTGCGGCGCCTGGCCGCGTCGATCGAGCTCACGGGCTCCGCGATCAGCCTGGAGATCGATCGCGCCGGTCTCGTCGAGCGCCGGCTGCTGCCGCAGCCGATCGCGGGGTCGGTGAGCTGTTCCCTCGGGACCAAGCCGCGACGCCTCGTCGCCGACTTCTCCGGTCACCTGGGAGAGCTGGAGGTCGCGGCCCGCGCCGAGCTGCGCGACGAGGCGGTGGTCGTGACCGCGAGCCTGCCCCGGATCGCGCCGGACCACGTGCGCGCGCTCTGGCCAAGCTGGCCGCTCGGCGCCGAGCTTGCCGCGGCGCTCCGGCTCGAAGGCACCCCGCCGCTACTCGGGATCGACGGCCGTCTCGATCTGGCCTCCGGCGGCACGGGCGAGCTGCAGGTCGCGGGCGCCCTACGGCTCGGCGATCCGAGCCTGCTCGATCTGCGCCTGGTGGCGCACCGTCTCGACGCTCACCAGCTCGCCCCGGTGGACCAGGCCACGGATCTGTCCGGCGAGGTCCGCGTGCACGCCAGCCTCGCGGGCGAGCAGACCGAGCTCGTGGCCAGCTTCGAGACCGAGGCCGGGCGCTTCGGAGACACGAGCGTGCCGCCGGCTCAAGGCACGCTTCTCGCCGACCGCGACGGCGTTGGCTCGTGGCTGCGCGCCGCCGAGCCCGGGAGCCGCATCGATGCGGCCGTCGAGCTCCGGCGCGCCTCGGGCGCGGCCTTCGCCGTGGAAACCGCCCCGGCGCGCCTGGACGAGGTGCCGCGGCTGCAAGAGGCTCTGGCTCGCGCCGGGGCGGCGCGGCTCGGTAGGTTGCGGGGCAGCGCCACGCTGCGCGGCCGCGGCGAGCTGCGCCAGGGTCGGCTCGATGCTCGGCTCGGGGCCGAGCTGGAGGATGTCGCCGTGCCGGCCGGCCGGATCGAGCTGCGCCAGGTCAACGTGCAGGGCCGGCTCCAGGGCCCCCCCGGCGAGCTCCAGATCGAGGGGCGGGTCGCCGGCGCCGGGCTGCGGCTTGCGGGCCGGCCCGTGGGCGACTTCGAGCTCGATGCGCGCGGTCCGGTGCGGGAGCCGGCGGTGCGGGCGAAGGTGCTCGGCCCGCAGGACCAGGCGATCGCGGCCGAGGGGCTGCTCTCCGTCGGGAGGCGCGAGCTGCATAACCTTCGGCTCGCCGTCCAGCGCGGCGGCGCGGAGCTGGGCGGCCGCATCGCTCGCGTGAGCTTGGGCGGCGGCGCCGTGGCGCTCGACGGGATCGACCTCGCCGGCTTGGGTGGGGCCAACATCGCCGGGCGGATCGAGGTCGGCCGCGGCGAGTTGCGCGGCGAGCTGCGCGCTGCGACCGTGCCGTTGGGGCCGCTGTCCCGGCTCCTCGGGCTGCGCTTCCCGGCGCGCGGCACGGCGAGCCTCGATCTGCGCGTGGGCGGCACGGGCGACGAGCGCCGCGGCGAGCTGCGCCTCGGGCTGCGCGGCGCCGGCATGCTGGTGGTCTCGGGGGTGAACCTCGACCTGGCCGTCGCGATCGAGGGCCCGCGCATCCGGCCGCGCGCGGTGCTCGTGCTCGCCGAGAGCCTGGAGCCGGCGCCGTTCGAGCCGGGGCAGCGCTGCACCGATCCCATGGCGGTGCTGCGCCTGGACGATGCCGAGCTGGCGCTGCCCGGCGCGCTGCTCGACCGGACGGCCTGGCAGGCCGTGACAGGCCAGGCGGCGCTGCAGGCCATGGGGCTACAGCTCGGCTGCCTCGGCGAGGTCACGGCGAGCTGGCTGACCCTACCGTGGCAAGAGCTGTCGGGCGCGCTCGACGCCTGGGCGAGGCTGGTGCGCCCGCCGGGACAGCGGTTGCCCAGCTTGGCCGAGCTCGGCGCGGTCACGCACGGCCTCAGGCTCGTCGCCCGGCCGGCCGGCGACGACGCCGCGCCGGCGCTCACGAGCGACCGGCTCGATCTGGAGCTCGGCGGCTCCCTCGACGGCCGCACGGGCGAGGCGCGGGCGCGACTGGGGCTGCGCGACGGGGCGTTGCTCGCGGAGCTCGCCGCGGCGTTGCGGCTCGATCTGGAGTCGCTGCTCGCCGCCCCTGGCACCTTGGCCCAGGCGCTGCGCGCCGCGCCCTTGTCGGCGTCCCTGCACGTGCCGCGCCGGGCGCTTGGCACGCTCTCGTCCCTCCCCTCGCCGCTGCGGGAGCGGCTCCCGCCGCTCGGCGGCGACTTCCAGCTCGACGGCTACCTGGAGGGCAGCGCCGGCCATCCGGTCGCGGCCGTGCGGCTGCGCACGTGGGGCGCGGCGCCGGCCGGCACGGACGCGGCGGGCCCAACACCGGCGGGTGCGCCGCCGTGGGCGCTCCCACTCGATGCCGATATCCTCGCCAGCTACGACGGCGCGCGGACCACGCTGGCGAGCGGCGCCGTGTCCCACGGCGGCCGCCGGTTCCTGAGCGCCGACGCCACGCTGGAGGCGGATCTCGGCGCGTGGATCGACCCTGCCAGCCGTCCGCTCCAAACCTGGTCCGGCTCGGTGGCGGCGCGGCTCGATCGCTTCGCCCTCGAGTCCGTGCCGCGGCTCGCCGCCGAGCAGATCCGGGGCGAGGTCTCGGGCCGCATCGCCGTCGAGCAACTCGGACGCCAGCCCCGGCTGCGGGTGAAGCTCGATGCGCCCGAGGTGCAGTGGGGCCCCGCGGTCGGGTACGAAAACGCCACGCTGACGATCGAGCCCTCGAACGACCCGTTCGAGCCGCGGACGATCGTCCTGCACGCCGAGGTGCCGGTGCGCGGCGGCGGGCGGCTCGCCGCCAGCGCCTACGGCGCGCTCGCCTGGGCCGGCGGGCTCGTGCCGAGCCTGGACCGCGGCGCGGCGGCCGAGCTCTACGTGCAGGCCCAGCACTTCCCGCTCGGCACACTCCAGCCGTTGCTGCGCGCGGAGGTGAACAAGCTCGACGGGCGGCTCGACGGTGGGGTGCGCCTGGGCTGGCAACGGGTCTCCGAGGAGGACCACGTCACGCTCGGGGCCGACGTGTGGCTGACCGGCGGTGCGATCCACGTGCCGCGCCTGGGCCAGGAGCTCAGCGAGGTTGTCGCCCATCTCAGCTCCGGGCAGAAGGGATTGCTGCGCATCGATCCGCTCACCGCCTCGGCGCAGCAGGGTCGGATCTCCGGCAAGCTCGTGGCCCGCATGCAGGGGCTGCGCCTGAGCGATCTCACCGGCGCCTTCACCATTCCGGATGACCACGAGCTGCCGCTCACGTTCGAGGGCGTGGCGCTGGGGAGCGCCCGCGGCACCGTGGCCGTCTCGCTCGAGCGCAAGCCCGACGCCGTGGATCTCGTCGTAAGCTCGCAGGACCTGCACCTGGACCTGCCTTCCAGCTCGCACGACGTGCAGCCGCTCGGGGCGAACCCCGACATCGCGACCTCGCACCTGCTGGGACCCCCCGAGGGCGGCCGCCTCGGCCCCGGCGTACCCTGGCGCGTCACGCTGGGCCTGGGCCGGGTGGTCGTCGAGGGCTCGGCCCTCCGGCTGAGCCTATCCTCGGGGGAAAGCCCGCCGCGGTTCGTGGTGGGCGACCACGTCGAGGTGGGCGGCGAGATCCGGCTGGACGCAGGGGAGCTCCAGGTGCTCGGCAAGACGTTCGTGCTCGATCGCGGCGTCCTGCGGCTGCGCCGCGAGCAGCCCGACAACCCCTACGTGAACGTGACGGCCCACTGGGACGCACCCGACGGCACGGTGGTGACCGTCTCCTACGTGGGACTGCTCCAGCCGGTAGTCCCCGAGAAGTTCAAGTTCAGCTCGGCCCCGCCGCGCTCCGAAGAGGAGATCCTCGCGCTGCTCGTCGAAGGCGACACGGCCCGAGCAGATGCAGCGGGCGGGGCCGGGCAACGCGCGGCCCGGGCCCTCGTGGCCCTGCGCCTCGACGCCCTGCTCGGCCGCCTCCGGGCGCCCGGCGGTCTGTCTACCCACCTTGGCACGACGGAGGAAGGCATGCTCGCGACGAGCGTCAGCTACGACGTGAGCGACGGGCTCACCGCCCGGGCCACGTTCGAGCGCACGACCGGGGCAGAGCCGCCCGCCGCCGAGCGCGCCGCCGCCGGCGCCACTCCCGGGGCCGCCGAGGGCAGCACCCGCACCAGCATCCAGGTCGACTGGCGCTTCCTGCCCGACTGGCTGCTGCGCGGCACCCTCGGCCTGGGCGAAGATGCGCGCTCGGGGCTGGACGTGCTGTGGCAGCACGCGTACTGAACGCGACTCGCTCGTTGCCCTGGCGCCGCCGCCGCCGGGCTGCTACTCTCGTTTGCATAGCGCCGGATCGGAGGCGCGCGAGGGAGGCGAGTACGGGGCGTCGGCAAGCTGCGTTGGCTCTGCTCGTCTGCACGGCAGCCGCGGCGAAGCTGCCAAGCTCGCGCCGGTCCACGTAGATCAGTGCGCCAGGCGGGTCGGTGCCAGCCCGGCGCGCAGCTTGGCCATGAGCTCCGCCGCCCCCTTGCGGCGATCCGGATCCGCATCGTCGCCCGCCAGGTACTCGGCAAGATGGGCCAGGCACAGCTCGGGCTCTCCGGCGAGGTCGGCGCTCACCGCCACGTTGTACGCCGCGAGCGGGCCCGGGGTCTGCTCGTTGACCCGGAGGAAGTAGCGCAGCGCGTCGCCATACCGGCCGCGGGCGTACGCGGCCCGCCCCTTGGCGTCGAAGTGGCGCGTGCGCGTGGCCACGTCCGCGCGCGCTTGCGGCACGATCGCGGCGAGCGACAGCAAGGCGAGCACAGCGGCGAGCGGTCTCATCGCGGGCTCCTCGACACGGTGACCGCCGATGGCCGCCCGCTCTGCCGCTCCGTGGCGAAGTAGGGCACGACCGATGTGCCCAGCCCCACCACCCCGGTCACGAGCAGCACGTCGGTCGCGGTGTTCAGCGCGATCCCGCGCTCTCGCACGCTTGCCTCCCCGGTGCTCTCGAACTCGTCGTGCGTCGTGAGGGCGAAGATGCCGACCACGCCGGCGGCCAGCAGCGATGCTGCTCCGAGGCCGCCGGCAACCCACGTTGCCGGCGAGCGGACTTGCTGCGCCGGCTCCTCGAGCGTGGCCGTCACCCAGGTGCGCTCTCCGGGCTCCACCGTGAGCGTCCCCCGCCACGGCACGAGCCCGGACCGCTCGATCGCGAGCGGATGGCGGCCCGCAGGGAGGGAGCTCAGCACCATCGGGCTGAACCCGGCAGGCTGGCCGTCGAGCCGCACGAGTGCGCCGGTCACGTTCGACGTGACGGTGAGATCTCCGGTCGGCGTGGGCAGGGGCTCGGGGGCGGCCACCGCCTCGGCGGCCTGGTCCGCGCGCACCTGCGCCAGGGCGCGCCAAGGCGCATGTCCGGCAGCCTCGACGCCCACCTCGTACGCCCCGGGAGGTACCTCGGCGCTCAGGGGAGCCGCTCCGCGGGCCGCCACCGTCCCGTCGGGCGCGCGCACGGTCACCTCGCCCGCCACCGGGGATCGCACCACCAGCTTGCCCAGGATCCGGACCGGCTCGAGCTTGGCCTGAGCCAGCTCTCCCTTGCCCACCCGCACTGTAGCCTCGGCCGGACGGTAGCCGTCGAGCTGCACCCAGATCCGGTGCTCCCCGGGATCCACCGGGATGACTCGCGGAGTCGTGCCGTAGCTCCCGAGCTCCCGGCGGTCGACGAAGACCTGGGCGCCCGGCGGGACAGTGGCGACCTCGATGCGCGCGATGTCCTTTGCCAAAGAGGCCACCGCCTCGGAGGCATAGGCGCGGCGACCGGCGTCGCTGTCGTCCGAGGCGACATACTCGGTGAAGTACGAAAACGCGTCCGCCGCACGCCGCAGCCGCTGCAAGCACAGGGCGATGTTGAAGGCGGTCCGCGGGTTGGGGGCAGCCTGCTCGCTCTGGAAGAACTCGTCGAGCGCGCCGTCGTAGTCGCCCTTGTCGTACAGGGCTCGGGCGCGAGCGTCGTGGAACCGGGCGCGGGTCGCCTCGTCGGCGCGGGCCGGCGCGGCCAGCCCCAGCACCCACGGCACGAGCAGCGCGGCGAGGAGGCCGCCGCAGTTTCTCAGGCCGCGGTGCCGCGTTCTCATCGTGGGGCCAGGGGCGACGGAACCGCTTGGCGCAGCAGAAATCGTCACCTACCTCCTTGACAAGAACCAAATCAATGCTAAATCAAAGTCATGGATCGTCCCCGCCGTCAGCCCCGTGGCCAGGCCGTGCTGCCCTGGCGCTGCCGTGGCGGCGCGCGCAGAGGCGCCGGCCGCAAGCCGGGCGGCCTGCAGGCCCTGGTCTCCCACCTGCGCCGGCCCGCGCACGACCACCGCCACCCGGTGCACGTCACCCTGCGCGTGTTGCGCGCCGTGGGCCGGCTGCGGCTGCGGTCGCGCTTGGAGGTCATCCGGCGCGCCTTGGTCGCGGGGGCCGAGCGCCTGGGCATCAGGCTCGTGCACTACTCGGTGCAGGACTACCACCTGCACCTGGTGTGCGAGGCCGCGGACCGGCGGGCGCTGT
>JACQWT010000159.1 GCA_016209145.1 Deltaproteobacteria bacterium
AGAGGAGCAGCAGCGTGCCCTCGAGTTGATCGTCGCCGGGCTCGACCGCGCTGCCGTGGCCCAGGCGAGCGGGTGCACGACCGAGTCGCTGCGGCGCTGGTACAACGCCGCCAAAGCAGCAGGCACGCTGCCGCAGCCATCCGCCCATGGCCCCGCCGGGAAGGCGCCGCGACCGCCTTCGGCAGCCATGGCGGTTGCGCCGGTGCTCGCGCCCGAGGCGGCAGTGCAGCCGTCGGACGTCGGCGCGCCGGCCTCGAGCGCGCCCAAGGATCCGGGCTACGGGCTGGCCGACTACGAGGTCGCCGCCATCCTCGACCTCAAGAAGAAACATCTCTCCATGGGGCCGGCGCAGATCCGGACCCAGCTCAAGCGCTTCAAGGGCTGGCGCATCTCCATCAAGGCGATCGCTCGCGTGCTGCGTCGGGCCGGCTACGAGGCAGTCCATCTCAGTGGACGTGCCGTCGGCGAGGAGCCGGTGCGGCGCTTCGAGGCCCCCTTCCGCAACGCCCTCTGGCAGCTCGACTACACCGACCTGCGCATTGGACCCGAGCTCCGCTACCTGCTGGTCATCGAGGATGACTTCTCCCGCTTCGTCGTCGGTCACACCCTGGCCGAGGGGCCGACTACCGAGGTCGCCACCGCCGTCATGCGCGAGGCGGTCCGCCGCCATGGCAAGCCCGAGCTGGTCTACAGTGATCGCGGTGCGGCTTTCACCGCCTGGCGCGACATCACCGCCTTCGAGTCCTACCTCGAGGCCGAGCTCATCGACCACTCGCTGCGGCGGGCGCACCATCCCCGCGGCGGCGGCAAGATCGAGTCGGTGATCGCCACCGTGCAGCGTGAGCTGTGGGGCGTCCGCCACTTCGAGTCAATCGAGGAGGCCGAGGCTGCGCTCGCCGAGTTCTTCGCCCACTACAACCATAGGCGCGCCCACATGGGCATCGGCGGCTTGACCCCTGCCGACCGCTTCTTCGGCCGCTGGCCCGAGGTCGCCGCCGAGGTCGACGCCCTCAGCCGCCGGCGCCAGGGCGCGCTCGCCGCCAGCCAGGACCGGCGACTGTTCCACGAGCCCCTGCCGGCCAGCGAACGCACCCACGTGCTCGAGCTCGTCTTCACAGGTGACCAGGCCGAGCTACGCCTGCTCGGCCGGCGCGTTCGCCTCGGCCCCGTCGAGACCTAGCCGTTTTCTGGAAGTGGCACCGGTCCCCTCGTAGCTTCGAGTTGGACACACAAAACAACAAGGAGGCCGGTGCCACCTTCATCTTGCCCTGCTCCCGAAAAGAAGCCCAGCTTTCTCCTCGCCCTCGTCTGCGCCGCCATCGTTGCCGCCTACGACCGCACTTGGCTGGCCCGCCCAGTCAGCGCGCCCCTCGGCGCCGGCGCGCCGCGCCCCGGGCACTTAAGCCGCCTTAAGGCGCGCCTGCTCGCAGCCTTCGAGCAACTGCTCCTGCGAGCGACACGCCGCGGCCGACCGCGCAAGCCAGACCCCCCCGACGACACCCCCGCGACCTCGATCACCGGCGAGCTGCTCGCCCTGGCCACCGAGCTCTTGCGCCAGAGCCGCGTCCCCTGGCGTCGCCGCGATCTGCAGGACCGCCTGGTCGCCGCCTACGACCGTCTCCGCGCCCGTCTCACGCTCGCCCAGTTCTGCGCCGCGCTTGCGCTCGCCCCGCGCACCTTCCGCGGCTGGCGTGCGCGCCCACCCGCACCGCCGGCCGCCGCTCCGGCTCCGCCACCCCCGCCTCGGCCACGCCCGAAGCGCAACCGCGGCCGCTTCGCGCTCGAAATCACCGCCCCCGACACCCAACTCGGCGCCGACACCTCCGACCTGCGCATCTTCGGCACCGACCTCAAGCTCGTCGCCGCTCAGGACATCGGCGCCCGCGAACAGCGCCTCTTCGAAGCCTTCGCCATCGACCAGCGCGAAAGCGCAGACCTCATCGCCAGCGTCGTCGCCCAGGCCGTCGCTGACCGACCCGGCCTCCAGCTCATCACCGACCAGGGCACTCCCTACCTGGCCCAGGCCGCACGCCAGGCCTACGAGCAGCTCGGCGTCGAGCACACTCCGCAAAAGGAGGCCACCCCGACGGAAAAGGCCACCGTCGAGCGCGCCTTCGGCTGCCTCAAGAACGCCCTCGCGCCGTTGCTCGACCTCACCAACCGACTCGCCGACCTCGTCCCCGCCCTGCGCAACCCCGAACTCGCCCGCGCCGCCGGCTCGCTGCTCTGCGCCGTCTTCCTCCGCGTCTACACCGCGACGTCAACCAGACCGGCCGCGCCCGCCGTACCACCCAACAGAACCGCCGTCGCGCCAACGCCGCCCGTCGCGACGAGCAGGAGGCCGCGCGCCGCGACCTCGAAGACCTGCGCCACAATCCTGAGCGCGCCCTGCGCGAGGGCCTGTCCCTGCTGGCCGACACCTGGCGGCCCACCGGCTTCCTCTTCGACGGCACCATCGCCCGCGAACGCTTCCTCGCGCCCGCCCTCCGTCAGCTCGCCGACCGCTTCGGCCATGGCGCCCACGACGAGGTCGAACGCCTCTGGCGCTCCTGGCTCACCGCCTGCCCCCACATCCCGCTGCCCACCCAGCCAGTTGTGCAGGCTGTCCGTGCGGCCCTCACCCAGCTGATCTCCAACATCCTGGGACCCCAACCTCCACAAACTTCACCCGCCGATTTCGTCGGTGCTATACTGCCTCCTGCAGCCCGATCTGGAGATGACAACACGCGTCCGCCCACGCTCCGCCACTTGCGGATTTAGGCGGCAGGACGTTGCGGATCACGACAATTAAACTAGTAGGCAATTACGGACGCGCCGACGACGTGCAGCCGTGCCGCCACGGTGGCCGCGTCCGTAATTGGCATGTTGAACGAAGCCGGTCGCCAACGCTGTGCTATGGGGAGAAAGCAGGA
>JACQWT010000345.1 GCA_016209145.1 Deltaproteobacteria bacterium
GCGGGGAGCTCGAGGAGGCCAGCCGCGACGGGCTGGCGGAGGCCGCGGCCGACGGCCGGGGCTCGACCGCCGAGACGGTCGAGAAGCTCGTGCGCAAGGGCGTCCTGAAGGAAGAGGAGGTGCCCGGCAAGCTGCGCGGCCGTCTCGACCGCCGCGGCAGGGCGCGCAAGCTGCTCCAACACGGGGACCGGCACATCGACGCGCTTTCGACTCCTATCGCCAGCGAGCTGCAAGCAGCGTCGGTGGCGCGCAACCTGGAACTTTACCGCGAGGTGGCACCGGACGTGCTCTCCCTGGGCGGCATCTCCTTCCTGGCCCAGCTCTGCGTCACGTTGATGGCCATGCAGGCGCGCCCGGAGCTGCCCCAGAAGCTGCGCGTGCTCATCCCGGAGACGCTGCGGGCCACTGCCCGGCCCCAGCTCCTGGAGACGCTGGTCGGCATGGTCACGGACGCCGAGATCGAGAAAGAACGGCGCCTGCACGTGCTCAAGGTGCTGCGCATGCTCGGCGAGCGCGGGGTCTGGGCCATGGTCGAGCTCCTGCGCGTGAGCGAGGACCGCTGGGTGCGCCGCAGCACGCTGGACGCGCTCGCGGAGATGGGGACCTCGGTCGAGCCGGTCGCCCTGAGCCAGCTCGAGCGGTCGGACAACGCCTGGTACGTCATCCGCAACCTGCTGGCGCTTCTGGAAAAGGTCGGCACGCAGGCTTCGCAGAGCGCCGTCGGCCGGCTCCTGGAGCACCGCGATGCCCGCCTGCGAGCCCTGGCCGTGACGGCGTACGCCAAGCTGGTCGGCAAGGGTGCGATGGGCGCCCTATTGGGGATGATCGAGGATGCCAACGCCGACGTGCGCATGGCGGTCATCGAGCAACTTGGCCGCCTCAAGTGCAGCGAGCCGAAGCTCACGCGGCTCTACGCCCAGATCTTCGATCTGAGCCGCGACTACGACGCCCGCTTCCGCATGGCGGCATGCGTGGCGCTTGCCGCTGCGGGCAACATCCCGGTGGGCGACAGCGATGCCGAGACCCTGCTGTGCACCGCGCTGGCCAGCGCGAAGCGAGGCTTCCTGGGCCTGGGCCGCAAGAAGCTGCTCGAGCCGCAGGTGCAGGAGGTCATGTGCCGCGTGCTGGGGATCTTCGGCGGCAAGAAGGCCCGGGAGGTGCTGGCGCCCATCGCCAAGCGCGACCAGACCGAGGTGGGCGACGCGGCGCGCAATGCCCTGGCCGAGATCGAGGGGCGATCTTCCAAGAGGTAGGGGCAAGGGGCATAGGCCTTGGCCAGGACCGAGGCGTGGGAACGACGACTGGAACAAGGAACCGACAACGGTCGCCGGAGCGGCACGAGCCGCGAAGTCCTGGGGCGGCGTGAGTTCCCGTTCTCTGCCTACCCCTCCCAGCCCGGCCGCGAGGCCACGAGCAGCACGCCGAGCGACTCCGAGGCCCGGCGCGCCGAGGGGTGTACCACGAAGCCGAACATCAGCGGCAGCACCTTCGTGCCGAGCGCCTCGGCCACGCGTGCCGCCCGGCCGGCAAAGCGCTTCACGTCCCCGTCGTAGATCCGGCTCTTGCTCTCTCCGACCACGGCCACTGGGCAGCCATCGCGCTCGGCCTCGGCGAACAGATCGATCTCCTCGTCACCGGCCGTCGTCTGGATGAAGCGCCTGGTGAAGCCGCCGACGCTCACCCGCTCCTCGCGCGCGAGAACGGCCGGCAGCACAATCGCGGCCAGCTCCTCGAGGCCGAAGCCCACGTTGTCCGACAGCGCACCCACATCCTGGCGCAGCAGGCCCAAGCCGCGCTCGGTGCGGGCCTGGGCGGCCGCCAGTTCCTTGACCTCGCAGGACAGCTCCTTGAGGGCCTCGTCGGTGCGGGCCTGGGCGGCCACCAGCTTCTCGATCGTCTTGTCGGTGCGGGCCTGGGCGGCCACCAGCTTCTCGATCGTCTTGTCGGTGCGGGCCTGGGCGGCCACCAGCTCCCTCAATGCCTCAGCCACCGGCTCGGCCGGCAGGCCGAGCGCCTGCTGGACCTCACGGCGCACCGCCGGATCCCGCAGCGCGTGGACGATGTCGGCACCAATCATCGAAGTCGTTCTAGCACGATGGTTCTAGCGCCGCCACGACCTGCCCGCGCCCGGGTGCCTACCCGTTTTGGGGTTGGGGGGCGCGGAGGTCGCCATGCGAATGACGAGCAATTCGTCGGCGCCTAGACCGAGGGCGGCCGTGACGAGGCAGGCCGCTGACGATCGCTGCGCCTAGCACGGGCACTTGGCCCTGGCGCGCCGCGTGCGCCGCCCTCGCCGTGGCGGCGTCCGAGCCAGCGTCGTCCTGGTCGACGCCTACGCCGACGTTCCGGGACGCAACCCCCAGATCGGGTAGGCACCCGGCCAGCGGGACGTGGTGTTCGGGATCGTGTTCTTCGTTCCGATCGGCACGTGAGGTAGAGGTTCTTCCGGCGTCTGCTTCGGGCCGCTTCTTCCTCTGCTTCCCGGGCGACGGCCCGGGAGCGACAGGGGTGGGCCGGCAGGCGAAGCGTTAGCGCTCGGCGGTCTCAAGGCGAGCGAGCAAGTTGCGGACCAAGTCGCGCACGGGCACGGCGCCATGGCCCCCCGCCACGGCGCGCTCGGCCGCCTCGGACCGGGCCGCGCTCCGCCATAACTACCGCCTGCTGGCCCAGCACCACCGGGTTGTGGCGGCCCGCGCGCCCCGTTCCATCCCGCCGGCACCTCCCTTCGCCGCCGCGAAGGCCGCCGCCAGCGCCGCGCCTGTGCGCCTGCCTCGCGGGTCCACCAGCTTCCGCGCACTTGCCGCGCCACGGCGCCATGGCCCCCCGCCACGGCGCGCTCGGCCGCCTCGGGCCGGGCCGCGCTCCGCCA
>JACQWT010000383.1 GCA_016209145.1 Deltaproteobacteria bacterium
GTGCGTGACGCGCATCTTGTGCGCCAGGAGCTCGTCGATGCGGTCCAGCAGCCCGACGAGCAGGATGCCGGTCTCGCACGGCCCCAGGGTCGCGTCGATCCGCGCCGCCATGTGGCCGTCGCGCGCCCGGAGGATCGTCTCTCCCTCGCGCCGCAGCTCCTGGGCGACGGCGTCGGGCGCCTGCTCCGCGGCAGCGCGCACGAGGGCCTTGACCCGGCCATACTCGCGCACCATGAGCTCCGGATCCTCGGTGCCCATCAGGGCCGCGCCCCGCGCGGCGAGATCGAGCAGGAGCTGGTGGTTGCGGCTGCCCTGGGCCGCGAGCTCCCGCACGATCTCGTGCTCCCGGCCGCACACCGGCAGGCCGTCCTGGTAGAGCCGCGCGCGCGACCACGCAACGGGCAGCTCCTCCAACCGCGATCGCACCCCGTCCCACATCGCCTCCACGAGGGCGCGGCGGCGGCCCCACGCGCCCGCGCCGAACGCTTGCTCGAAGCGCTGCCGGATCTCGCCGGACAGGCTCCCGAGATCCGCCTCGGAGTGGACCACGGGCACATAGACTAGCTCGCGCACTGCTCCGCCCTCGCGCCGTCCCGGATCTCCTCGATGGCCTGCCGCAGCACGCTGGTGAGCAGATCGAGATCGAAGGGCTTGCTCAGGTACTCGAAGGCCCCGAGCAGCATGGTCTCCCGCGCGCTCGACACCGTGGCCCGGGCGGTGAGCACGACCACGGCGCCCTGATGGCCGAGCCGGCGCAGCTCGCGCAGCGCCGCCACGCCGTCCATTCCCGGCATGGCGAGATCGAGCAGCATGAGCTCGGGCCGCACCCGCAGCGCCACGGCCACGGCCTCGGAGCCGCTCGCCGCGGTGACGACCCGGTAGCCCTCGCCGGGCAGAACGCGCGCGAACAGCTCGCGCACCGCGGGCTCGTCGTCCACGACCAGCACCGTGGCCGCGCCGCAGGGCTCACTTGCCATGTTGCTCATCGCCGCCTCCGCTCTGCGTCTCGCCGCCCCTGCCCTGCGCCTCGGGCGCCTCCGGGTCGGGCAAGCCAATCGAGCTCTGTGCCAGATCATCCGGAACGAGTGCCAGAAGGTGCGCGGATCGTTCGGCCTCGCTGCGAATGATGCCGAGCTGTGCGCTGGCCCCCGCAGGAGCACTGGGCCTGGAGAGCAGGTGCTGCGCATGGCCCGAGATCACGCTGAGCGAGCTCGTGACCGCGTGCAGCACGTCCCTCAGAGTGTGCATGGCGCCCACGCACTGCCTTCCTTGCCCCGCGCCTTGGCCAGATCCGGGCCGGCTGCCGGAGCCCGCAGCGCCACCTGGCAGAAGCTGTACGCCGCCCACGGACCGCTGCCGACGAGCGGCACATCGGGACGCTCCCGGCGCAGCTCGTCCAGCGCCGACCAGAAGGCGTCGATGTCCTGGCGGCGAACGAGGTAGGCGGCCACGAGCACGGGCGCGCCGCCGGCCGTGGCCAGGCTCTCGCGGCGGTCCTCCGGCTGGGGAGCGAGGCGGCGCACGCGCTCGAGGCCAGGGGGCAGCACCAGAGCGGGCAGCGCGAGACGTGCCTTCAAACCCATCTCGACGCGGCCGCGCAGCCGGCCGAGCTCGGCGCACAAGAGGCCCACGTTCGCCGCCAGGAGCCGGGCGATCTGCCCCTCGTCCCGCGCGAGCGTCCCCAGCCGCAGGGGCACGACGGAGGAGCACAGAGCGAGCGCCAGACCGACCGCGCGATCGTGCCGCAGGGCGGCGCCGCGCAAGCCCGCCAGCGGACCGGCAGCCGGACCCGCCAGGACCGCGACCGGGCCGCGCCCGACGCAGCGCAGGCCGCGCCCGCGCCCGTCCAGGACCCGCGCCTCGCCCGCCGGCACAACGGCGTAGAGCGCGAGCGCGCCCCGGCAAGCCATGACTACGACGCCTCCCGCGCGGCAAGCGCGCCGTCGCAGAAGCTGTAGGCCGGCCACGGACCGCTCAGCTCGAAGGCGAAGCCCTCGCAGGCGAGCCGGCCGGCGAGCGCCGCGACGACCCGGTGCAGCGCCGGGCAGGCGCGGTCGGCCACGAGCGCGGCGAGGTTCAGGGCCATGGTCTCGCTACGGCCGGTCAGATCGGACGGCAAGAGCGGCTTGACCCGCAGCCCCGTGGCAAGCGGCTCGATCGCCGCCAGCACCTGCTCGGCGGCCTCGTCGAGGCGCGCCGCGGCCACGGCCGCCCGCCGCGCTTCGCGACGCTTGCCGAGCAGGTAGTCGTGACCGGAGCGAGCCGCGGCAGGCGGCCGGGGCGCGGAGCGTGGCTGGGTGCTAGTGGCACGCAGGCGGGCGCCGTCGCAATACATCTTGAGGCCCCACTCGCGCCGGCCAACAAGCCCGGCCAGCATGCCGAGGTATCGGTCCTGGTTGGCGCAGAGGTGCGCGCGCACCGCCGGGACGCCCCGGTAGAGCGTGCACAGGCGGGCCGGGATCACCGGGCCAAGCGCCAGCGCTGCTTCCAGCACGGTCTCGTGCTTGCGCGCGAGGATCGCCAGATCCGGCGCGGACTCGAGCCGGCGCTCGATCCGCTCCGGGGTGTGCTCGCCGGCGTCCACCAGCTCGACCAGGGCCGCCAGGCGCGGCGAGCGCACGGTCTCGATCGCCGCTCCGCGCACGCGCGGAGCGCCCTGGTCGCCGCGGGTGATGCCGTAGAGGTACGCGACAGTCCGCGTCCGGGGCAAGGGGCCCGCTCCTGCTTCCATGCCGGCCTCCTCTACCCCGCCTTGGGGAGCTTCAACTCGAAGACCCCGTTGCGATGCGACGCCGCCGCGCCGCGCGCGGCCACCGCGCACGGCAGCAGGACTTCCTTGCGGTACTTGCGCTCGCCGCGCGTGGCCCAGACGACCAGGACGTCGCCGTTGACATCGTGGTGGATGTCGGCCGCCTCCACGCCGGGCAGCTCGGCCACGACGAGCAAGTGGCCCTCCTCGTCGAAGACGTCCACCATCGGCTCGCGCGTCTCCTCCACCGTGGGCCCCAGGCCCCCCTCCTTGACGTTGCCGAAGCGCTCGACCCGCGGGCCCGCCCCGCCCGCGCGCACGGTGAAGCCCCAGACCGCCTTCACGCCCTTGTCGTCCTCGCCGATCTCGCCGCTGCGCCGCAGCTCGCCGCCTCGCTCGGCCAGATCCGACAAGAGCTCCACGAAGCCGCCCAGGCTGCGCAGCATGCCGCCCAGCCCGAGCTCGCCCGAGCCTTCGCTGCCCCGGTTCGTGCCTCCCATGACTGCCTCCTTCTTCCGGGCCGTGCGCCCGCCGCCCGCGCGGCGGCGAGCCTGGAACGGCCCGCGGGCGCCCGCCCCGCTCATGACCACCCTCCCGCATGGCGAACGGCGCCGCCGGCGGCGCCGCGCCGGCGCGCTCCCGACACGGGCGGCGCCGAGCAGCGCCCCCGCTCGCTTTCCGCGCCCGCGGGCAGCTCGATCCGCACCGTCGTGCCGCGCCCGGGCGCGCTCGAGATCCCGATCTTGCCGCCGTGCTTGCGCGCGATGCGCTGGCACATGGCAAGGCCGAGACCGAGCGCGTCCGCGCCGGATCTGGTCGTGAAGAACGGCCGGCCGCGAGCCCCTGCTCCACGCTCGTGCGGATCGTGAGCCTGCCGGCTCCCTCCATGGCCTCGGCGGCATTGACGAAGAGGTTGACGAAGAGCTCGATCAGCAGCCCGGGGTAGCCGGGCAGCACAGGAACCGGCCCGAGCTCCTTGGTCACGTCGATTCCGTGCCCGAGCTTGTGCTTGGCGACCCGCAGCGCCGCCTCGATGCACTCGTGCAGAGCCGTCGGCTGCGGCGCCTCGCGAGCCGAGCATACGAGCGAGCGCAGGCCCTGGGCGATCTGCGCCAGCACCTCGGCGCCGTCCGACACGTCGTGCAGGATCTCGCGGCACTCGGCCAGCATCTTCTGCGCCTCCCCTTGTGCCCTCCCGCCACCGGGCTCCGCCGCCGCGTCCGAGACGAGCTCCATCAGGCGAGGAAGATCGCGCTGCAGCACGGAGACGCCCGAGCGGACGCAGGAGATCGGATTGGCGATCTCGTGGACGATCCCGCCGGCCAAGAGCCCCATCTGCGCGAACCGCGCGGCCTGCGCGCAGCGCGCCAGCACCGCCGCCGCCACGGCGTCCGGCGCGCCGGCGAGCGGGCCCCGGAGCCGCGAGCCGCTGCCACCCAGCGCCCCGAGCGTGCGCACCTGGCTCATCGTGCGCGCGCTCCGGCGCGCCGCGCCCGCGCCATGCGGCCGAGATCGGAGCCGCCGGCCGGCAGTCGTGGTGGATGGACCGAGAAATCTGCTGCTTCGCAAGGCGTGCTCCGGCGGCTCGTGGCGTGCCTGCTTCGAGCAAGACCCGTGCCCGGCACAACGGCGCCCGAGCCCACCACCCGTACACAACTGCCACCCAGCTTGCGCACGGCTTGTCCACAGGCCCGGTGCGAGGCGCGCTCGTCCCTTCACGATCCATCCTGCGGGAAGCAGCCGACTTGTCGCGCGCACCGGCCCTGCGACACGCTCCGCCACGGTGCCGCCCCGAGCGGGCGCGCCCTCCCGGGCGCTGTCTCCCGCGCCGGGAGCGGTCTCCCCGCCTAGCACTACTGCCGGAAACTTCGTTTCCGCGTTTCGCGCTCGCCGCTTCGCGGCGGGCAGTAGCGCTAGTTTTGTCCACAGGGGGCGCCGCGCGCCCCCTCTCGGCTCGCTGCGCGAGCCGATTCACCCCCGCGGGCGTCCGCTCTGCGGCCGCCCTAGCACTACTGCCGTCAAAATCTCCGGCAGTAGTGCTAGCCGCAGAGAAGCTCGCACACGGCGGCGCGCAGCTCCGCCTCGCGCCACGGCTTGGCGAGC
>JACQWT010000384.1 GCA_016209145.1 Deltaproteobacteria bacterium
GATCTCAAGTGCCTGGGCGGCACCGTCAAGTGCGGCAACAAGTGCACCGACACGAACCTCGATCCCGCGAACTGCGGCGCCTGCGGCGTGCAGTGCGCCGCGGGCGAGGTGTGCGCCAAGGGAAGCTGCGCCCTGGAGTGCACGGGCGGCACCACCAAGTGCGGCAGCAAGTGTGTCAGCACGGAGAACGATCTGGCCCACTGCGGCGGCTGCGACAAGCCGTGCGGACCGGGCCAGGTGTGCTCCGGCGAGAAGTGCGCCTCGCAGTGCACCGGCGGCCTCATCCAGTGCGGCAACGCCTGCGTGGACGCGCAACTCGATCCCGGCAACTGCGGCGGCTGCGGCAAGGCCTGCCCCAAGGGCCAGATCTGCTCGGGCGGCGCCTGCGCGCTGGAGTGCGCCGGCGGCGCCACCAAGTGCGGCGGCAAATGCGTCGATGTGCAGCTCGATCCGGCCAACTGCGGCGCCTGCGCGGCGGCCTGCCCCGCCGGGCAGGTCTGCTCGGGCGGCGCGTGCTTGCTCCAGTGCGCGGGCGGCACGGTCAAGTGCGGGTCGAGCTGCGTCGACACGAGCACGAGCCTGGCCCACTGCGGCGGGTGCGGCCAGGCTTGCCCCCAGGGACAAGTTTGCACGGCGGGAAGCTGCGCGCTGGCGTGCGCGGGCGGCACGACCAAGTGCGCGGGCAAGTGCGTCGACACGAGCGGCGACCCGGCCAACTGTGGAAGCTGTGGCGCGGCGTGCCCGCAGGGTCAGGTGTGCTCCGCCGGAGCGTGCGCCCTGCAGTGCGCGGGCGGCACGACCAAGTGCGCGGGCAAGTGCGTCGACACGAGCATCGATCCCGCCAACTGCGGCTCCTGCGGAGCTGCCTGCCCGCCGGGCGAGGTGTGCTCGGGCAGCAAGTGCTCGCTCGTCTGCGTCGGCGGCACGACGAAGTGCGCGGGCAAGTGCGTCGATACGGGCTACGACCCGGCCAACTGCGGCTCCTGCGGTGCGGCCTGCCCCCAGGGCCAGGTGTGCGTCTCCGGCAAGTGCATGACCCTGTGCCCGCCCGGGCAGACGCTGTGCAGCGGCAAGTGCGTGGATACCGCCAGCGACTCCGCCAACTGCGGCTCCTGCGGTGCGGCCTGCCAGCAGGGTTACCTTTGCGACAAGGGCAAGTGCATCTCGGCCGTCAAGGTGTGGACCGAGCTAGGGCAGAGCGCCTTCCCCGTGCCCTACACCCTCGGCACCATCCCGGGCTTGCAGGGAAAGCGGATCCGTATCGTCAAGGTCGGCATCTGCGGCGACTCGGACGCGAGCTCGGGCGACAACCGCTTCGTCGCCTCCGACGGCCAAGGCATGAGCTTCGACTGGATCGCCGGCCAGCAGGCCACGCCGGCGATGTACCGGCTGCAGCCCTGCCCCAACCTCGGCGGTCAGCCGTGCGGCTGGACCTACCAGGCGGTCAGTCACCTCGGCGCGCCCGGCGCCTCCGTGACCATCGTCTGGGACTACCACTACGACTGGGACGGCAAGTACTGCGCGCAGGCCGACGAGGACGGAGTCCAGTACGACGACTCCGGCTATGCCTCCTCGGTGCGCCCCTGGGTGAAGTACCAGTACGAGTGAGCCGGGGAGCGTACCCGGCTACGGCGCGCGGATCTTCTGCCGGCTCGGGTTGAGAACCCGCGTCGCGTCGTCCCCGTCCCGGGCGTTGGGGCCGAGCAGGGTGCCGCACATCGTGTCGCACAACCACTCGGGGCCGTGCAGCACCAGGCCCGGCAGCCGGTTCTGCTCGCAACTGCAGCGGCCTTCGCGCTTGAGCTCGAGCACCTGCTTCATCTGCTCCAAGCTGAAGCCCGCGAGCCTCTCGATCCGGTCGAAGCTCCAGCCCTCCCGGATCTGCCGGGGCGTGCGCGGTTCCGTCGGCCGCCCGTCGGCCTCGCCGCAGCAGCGGAAGCCCAGGAAGTAGTAGTAGAAGCCCTCCTCGTGCGTGTAGATCTTGGGCCGGCACTGGTTGCGCACGCCGCTGTACCAGGGCCCGCCGGTGTTCACGCTGCTGTACTTGGCGTGCGGGGATTCACCCGCGGCCACCTCGTCGTTGTTGCCGGGTAGATCGGCCACGCCGAAGTCGCTGATGCAGTCCGGCTGCGAGCCGCTCGGCACGCCGTGCCAGAGCCGGCCGAGCTCGACCTTGTCGCGCCGGGCGACCTTCTTCATGTTCGGGTGATCCCAGGCGTGGTCGCCGTTGCAGGAGCGCGGATCGCGGACGTAGCCGTAGGGAAAGGGCTTCATCTCGGGCCCCTCGCAGGCGAAGGTCCATTCGCTCTCGGTGCACATGCGCTTGCCCCGAGCGGCGCATTTTACCTGCGCCTGGTAGAAGGTATTCATCACCTCCGGCCGCTCACCCGCGCGGTTCGGCCAGGCGTAGGTGTCGATGCAGAAGCGCTTGGGGATCCGGGGGCCAATGCAGCGTGCCGGCGGCTGGAACTGCTCGCAGACGCGCTTGCGGTTCTGCGGCGCGTACCACGCGACGAGGCAATGCTCCTCGACCTCGGTGCAGTACTCGCCTTGGACGAGCTTCATCTCGGGCGGGCAAGCGGGTTCGCGTGGCTCGCTGGCCGTGGCCGCGGCCGGCGGCGGCGCCGGGCCCATCGCCACGGCCGCGCTCGGGACGCCGCCGTCCGCCGCGGGGGCCTCGACCCGCACGGGACGAGCCGCGTGCGGGGGAGACGGCTGGGGCGCGACGCTCGGCGCCGGTTGCGGCCCAGGCTGCGGCTGCGGCGCCGCCGAAGCGCAGGCCATGGCCACGGCCGTACAGAGCGCCAGTAGTGCCCGCGGGGGTGCGGAAGGCCGGGTGCCTGGCGTGGCGGGCAGCCTGGGCATCTGGCTAGCTAGGGCGCAGCAGCCGCGCGGCGCACGCAATGTCGCCAAGCAAGGGGCTCAGGCTGGCGGCCATCGCCTCGCTGTCGAGCACGCCCCTGGCAGCGCCTAGGACGCGCTGCGCAAACGTGGCCGGGCTGGCGCGAAAGCCGGTGATGGCGCGAAGCAGATGGAGCAGGCGCTTGCTCGTGTCGACACCGATGCCGTTGTCACACAACTCGCGTGCCAGGGTCTCCAGCTTGGCTTTCGCCAGCGCATGGGGGACCGCGGCCTGCTCAGGGATTCCGCCATAGACGGGCTCGTCGAGCACCAGGCGCAGGACGTAGTCGTCCCCGGCATACCGCCGCACGCCCAAAGCGGCGAGAGCGTCGTCCCCTTCCAGCCCCACGAGGACCAAGGCGGCGCGGCCACCGCCAGCGACCTCCCAGGCCCGCACGCGTCCGTTGCCTGGCTCCGGGATCGGCTTCGGTCCGTCCAGCAGCCTCAAGAACTGGTCGACGTGCGACTGCTCCTCCTCCGGGCTGTCCACGTCCCGAAGGGCAATCGCCAGACCGCTCGCGCCGTCGCGGGCCCGAACGAAGGTCGCGACATCGGCGTAGAGGTTGGCCCAGCCTGCAGCCTGCTGGCGCGAGATCTGCAACTCCGTCGGCAGCAGCCGGGCGTCGGCCAGCGCATCGAGCAGCGCACGGTCGTCATCGCCCTCTACGAAGAGAACGATCCTACGCATAGAGGTCCAACATGCGGGGGTCGACCCCCGTTCTCTCCAGCATGTGCGTGGTCTCGGCGCTGAGCTTGCGCGCGACGAGACAGCCTTGGTCCAACGTCAAGTGGAAGAGGGCGGTTTCAAACGGTCTCTGTTGGGCGGGCAGCTCCGCGCCAGCATCGAGGAAAGCGCGCACGCATTCGAGGCTGTGCGTGCTGACGAGTAGCTGGACGTCCTGTGCCCAGGCAAGCTCGCACAAAACGCGCGCGAGCTTGCGCAGCGAACCCGCATGCTGGTGGCTCTCGGGCTCCTCGATCGACAGCAGGGTGCCGCGCAGCACGGCAAGCACGAGGAGCAGTCTCACTGCGGAGCGCACGCCGTCACCGAAGACGTCGAGCGGAAGGCTGTGGTCGGGAAACACGAGGATGGCCCGGCCGCTGCTGGGGAGCTGGAGCTGCTCGACCTCGAGCCCGAAGACGTCGCGCAGCGCGTCGAGGACTGGCTTGTCGGCGCGGGTGGGCAGCACGTGGGCCTCCCATAGCCTGGCCTCGAGCTCGCGGTTGGCGGCGTCCGCCGGCCGGAAGCTGCCCGCCGCGTGCAGCACGGCGGCGCAGTCCTGGTATGAGCCCTCCTGCACTTGGACGTGGCCGCTCTGCGGATCCGCCAGGTGCGGTACGGTCCATTCGAGCGAACCCCCGGCCATTTGCGCCTTGACCTGGAAAGCGGCCTTCTGCCCGCCGCGGTACCAGAGCTCCGCCGCGTTGCTGGAGGACTCGTTCCTTGCCGCGAGCCAAGGCTGTGCCGGCTCTCTTCCCAGGATCGGCGTCAGCCCGGTCCACTGCGCCATGCGTGACCCCAAGCGGGCAAGCGCCTCCAGTACCGTGGTCTTGCCGGAGTTGTTTCGACCGACGAGGATGTTCGCGTCCGCGAGGCCTTCGAGCTTGCCCTCGCGGATGCCGCGGAACCCGTGCAACTCCAGGGCGTTGAGATGGGGCACGTCGAAACTCTACCACACCCGCCATGCCTCGGCGATTCGGGCCGCAGCCCGGGGCGCCTAGGCACCCCGCAGCCGGCAGGCCGAAGCTGTTGCCTGCCCGCACATGTTGCCGGAGCGCTACAGCCGCCGTTCACTCCCGCCCTCGCCAAGCCGCCGTAACCGCGCGCGCCGGTCCGACCGAGCCATTGGTATGCGAGTTGCTCCTACGCGAAGAGCCAATTGAGGCAATCACGGAGGAGATGAAGATGAAAACGCAGGCTCTTGCATTGGCTTCGTTGTTCGTGCTGGTGATGGCGGCGGGCTGCAGCACGGCCCGCGAGCTGGAGGTCACGGGCGAGGTGACCTCGGCCCAGGCGATCGCCCATCCGATCACGCTGGAGTTCTTCGAGGTGCAGAAGGACGCGCCGGACGCCGAGCGCGTTTCCGTCAAGAAGGTCGAGCTCGCCAAGGCCGGTGCCTTCACCGAGACCATCGAGGCGAGCGAGGACGTCATCATCGCCCACGCGCTCGTGGACGCCGACGGCGACGGCGCGTGCACCGCGGGCGAGCTCTGGGCCGAGGCGCAGCAGGAGGCCAAGGAGGACGGCACGCTCGCGGCGTTCCAGCTCGCGCTCGAGGCCAAGCCTTGCCCGGCCAAGGCCGAGTAGCCCCCAGCAGCTCCGACGGGTTTCGCCGCGCCGCAGGGTGCGGCGAAACCCCCGGCCGTCAGAACACGACGCCCGCCCGCAGGTGCGGGCCGTGGGCGAATGCCTGGTTGGCGCCGCCGAGCTCGCCCCCCAACGGCACGATCCAGCTCAGCTCGGCGTCGATGGCGAAGTCGGTGCCCTCGAGCAGGGGAACGGCCGTCTTGATGGCCGGCTCCAGCACGGCCTGGGCGCCGCCGTAGTCGACCGCCTCGGCCGAGTCCGTGGCGCTCCCGACGGCCAGCCACAAGTGCGCGCCGGGAGAAACGAGCTCGTCCATGAAGTGATAGTAGAACCCCAGGTCGGTCACCCAGTTGAAGGCGGCGCCGCGCGCTTCGTACTGGGGATCGACTACTCCGGGAGCGGTGGGCGGCGGCGGCGGATCGGAGCCGCCCACGCGGAACATGAGCTCCACCTTGGTCTCGGCCGAAGCCGAGATCGACCCGCGATCGAACAGGATGCCGCCGCCGGGCGTCACTCCCATCCGGTGCGGCGAGAACAAGGCGCGCTCCTTGAAGCCGCGGCTCGCCGCCGCAGCCTGGTTGACGATGGCCGTGCCGATGTCGGCGCGACTGTCGGGACCCGCGAACATGTCGCCGCTGGCGGTCGGCATGGCGAAGGCCAGCACGAGCGGCAAGCGCCAGTAGCTGCCCAGCAGGAAAGTGGGCCGCACGGCGATCTCGAACGCGCCGGTGGCGATCCGCTTGTACGCGTCCTTGTCGCGCGTCTGGATGCCGCCCTCGGCGGGCTCGAGCGGCCCGTCGACCGCGCCGGTGGACACGGGGAAGCGCAGGCCGAGGCCGAAGACGTCGCCGATGCGGTAGCCCGCCGCGAAGATGAACGAGGCGGCAGGGGCGATCTGCGTGCTGCCGGTCGGGTTCACGGGCACGCGGATGCTGCCGAGCCCGATCGCGGCGTCGAGGTAGGCGTGTCCCGCCGGCCCGGGCTTGACCGGCGCCTCCTCACCCCGCACCTTGCCCTCGGCATCCTCCAGCTCCTTCAAGCGGCCGGTCTTGCCCTGGGGCGAGAAGCGGCCTTTCTCCTCGTCGCCGCCCACGCCCCAACCGCCGAGATCGGGCGGGGGCAGGGCCTGGCTCTTGCCCCGGACGTCCTCGTCCTCGCCTGCCTTCTCGTCTTCCTCGCCTGCCTTCTTCTCGGCCGGCGGGGGTGTGTCGCCGGTGCCGGCCGGGGGCTTGGCCCAAGCCTCCGGCGCGAGGACGAGCGAGCTGATGCCGACCGCCGCCGCCCACGCGAGCGGGCGGGCCGGCCTACGATGCCAACAGATCATGGTTCGCTCCTGCCGCCTGAGAGCGCCGACGCGCTCGGCCGAGGCTAGCAAGCCCTACCGCGGCGGAGAAGTGCTATTGTCGCCCGGAGCCCGGCTCGCCGGGCGAAGCACGAGCCATGTTCGAGCCCTCTCGGTCGCCAGCTATCGAGCTGTCGGGTTTCGAGCTGCTGCGACGCCTGGGCGCGGGTGGCATGGCGGAGGTGTTCCTGGCCAAGAAGCGCGGCGCCGAGGGCACCTACAAGCTGCTCGTCTTGAAGAGGATCCTGCCCGAACACGCGAGCTCGCGGCGCTTTCGCGAGATGTTCGTCGTGGAGGCGCAGCTTGCCACGCGCCTGAACCACCCCAACATCGTGCAGATCTACGAGTTCGCCCACCACGGCAAAGACGGACTGCTTCTGTCCATGGAGTACGTCGAGGGGGTGGATCTGGGCCGTCTCATCCGCGCGGCGGGCAAGCACCAGGTGCGGATCGATCCCTGGGTGTCGGCCTTCATCGTGGCTGAAGTGGCCAAGGGCCTGCACTACGCCCACGAGCGCAAGGACGAGGGGGGGCTGCCGCTCGGCATCGTCCACCGGGACGTCTCGCCGCAGAACATCCTCATCTCGTACGGTGGCGTAGTGAAGATCGCCGACTTCGGCATCGCCACCGCCAACCTCTTCCGCGACGAGATCGGGGTGCTAAAGGGCAAGGCCGGCTACATGTCTCCGGAGCAGGCGCGCGGCGAGAAGGTGGATCGGCGCGGCGACGTCTACGGCCTGGGCGTGGTGCTCTACGAGCTCCTCAGCTTGCGCTCACCCTACGGCAACCTCAAGGAGGAGGCGCTGGCCCAGGCGGTTCGCCAGGGCATGGTGCTCCCGCTCTCGGGCGACGTGCCGCCGCAGCTCTGCGAGATCGCGATGTGCGCCCTCGGCCGCGCGCCCGCGGATCGCTACCAGAGCGCGCGCGAGCTGGCCGCAGCCATCGGACGCGCGCTGCTGGCGCGGCAGCAACTCGTGGACGGCGCCTCGGTGGAGGAGACCATCGCCGCGCTGCTGGGCCGCGCGGCAGCCGGCCCGCCGGAGCTGGTAGCGGGCGTGCCCGAGCCGCAGCAAACGCAGGCGGCGGTGCGCAAGGCGCGCGGGAGCGCGCCGGAGGAGTCGGACCTCGGCACGGCGGCGCACTACTCCAAGCGGCCGGTGCGCGAGGTGCGGCATGTGGCCGTGGTTACGCTGCGTCTCGACGGTCTCGCTGCTCTGGAGCAGGAGCGGGGCGGGGCGGCGGCGGAGCGTGCGAGCCGCGCCACCCGGGCCACGTTGGACGACATCGCCTTCAAGCGCGGCGCCCGCTTCGTCTGGCGTTCGCCGACCGAGGCCGTGGCCGTGGTGGGCCTGATGGAGAACCCTTCGCATGCGGCCCAGGACGCGGCCATGCTCGCCGTGGACGCGCACGAGGCGCTCGCGGGGCTCTCGGCCGATCTGCCGGTGCCGATCCGCGCCGCCATGGGGCTGGTGCGGGGCATCGCCGCGGGCGAGCGCGACGAGCAGGGGCGGCTCGTGGGCCACGAGCTCCAGGAGCCGGCGCCCTATCTTGCCGCCCAATTGGGCGCGCAAACTCCGGTCGGCCGGACCTGGGTGGCCGGGGGAGTGTATCGGCTCGTGCGCCGCGAGTTCCGCTGGAGCGACGGCCCCTCCCTGGAGCTCGCCGACAGCGCGGCGCGTGCCGTCCCCTCGCGCATGCGCGTCTACGCGTTGTTGCGTCCCATCACGGGCGACGAGCGGCTGGCCGAGCTGGCGGCCGCTCCGGGCGATCTCGTGGGCCGCGACGCCGAGAAGGCCGATCTACACGCCGCCTACCACCGCTGCGTGCACCGGGCCGGGCCGAGCGTACCGCCGCCGCCGGCCGCGGGCCCACCTCAGGCGGGGCTGCGGCCCGAGCGGCCGACGGGCGAGGCGGTGGCGCGCGTGGTCGTGGGCGAGATGGGCATCGGCAAGAGCGCCCTTTGCGATGCCTTCGTCGCGGAGCTGCCGCGCGAGGCCCTGGTGGTGCGCGTCGAGTGCTCGCCCGTGCGCATCGATCTACCCTATGCCACCTTGGGCGATCTGCTGCGCGAGGCGCTCGGCGTCGGCGCCGAGGTCTCGTTCGCACAGGCTCTGGAGAAGCTGCGCCAGAAGCTGGGCGTTTCCGCGCCGGACGGCAAGACAGGCCGGCTGCTCGCCCGCCTCGCCGAGCTCGCCAGCGGCAACGCCCCGGCGCAGGACGAGGACGCCGCCTCCTACGAGCACGAGCTCGTGCTGCGCGCCGTGCGCGTGCTTTTCGGCTCGCTCGCCCGCCAGCAGCCGGTCGTGATCGCCATAGACGGCGTGCAGTGGGCCGACCGCGCGAGCTTGCAGCTCCTCGCCCGGGTCCTGGCTCGCCCGGAGCCGCTCCCCATCCTCACGCTGCTCGTCACGCGCCCCGACGAGCGTGTGGCGCCCTTTCTGGAGGGGCTGATGCGCATCGAGCTGCGGGGCCTGGACTCGGAGGAGCAGGTGCGCCTGGTGCAGGCCCGGCTTGGCGTGCGCGAGGGCGTAGCCGCGGTGTGCCGCGAGCTCGTGCCCCGGGTCGGCGGCAACCCGTTCTTCCTGCTGGAGCTCGTCGAGGCGCTGCTCGAGCGGGGGGCTCTGGAGATCGCCGATCGCCCCATCCCCGGGGGGGACGAGGGATCCGCCGGGCAGAGCTCCGACCCGGTGCTCTTGCGCCACGAGGACCGGATTGAGCAATCCCCCGACGCCCTGCCGGGCACCGTCGAGCAGCTCGTGGGCGACCGGCTGCGGGAGCTGCCCGCGGCCGAGCACGACGTGGTGGAGTGGCTGGCCGTCGCCGGGGGGCCGCTATCCGACGCCGATCTGCTGGCGCTCACGCGCCTGGCGGACGACGAGGCCCTGAGCCGGCTGTGCGCGCGGGGGCTGTGCGAGCGGCGGGGCCGGGCGGTAGACTTCCGTCACCCACTAGTGCGCGAGGTGGCCTACCAGGGGCTCGACCCGGTGCGCCGCGCGCGCATGCACCGACGCCTGGGCGAGCACCTGAGCACCAGCCCCATCGCCCGCGGGCTGTCGGCGGCCATCGTCGCCGGGCACTTGCAGCGCGGCGAGGCTCCGGGCCAGGCGGCGGAGTTCTACCTGGAGGCGGCCGGCGCGGCGCGCGACGCCCACCAGACCGGGCTCGCCCTGCGTTACTTCGCGCGCGCGCTCGAACTGCTGCCGGCCGGCGACAGCCGCCACATGGCCGCCCACGAGGCGCTGGAGGCGATCAGCCGACACCTGGGGCGCCGCGCCGAACGTCTGGGCCACCTGCGCCGGCTTTGCGAGCTCGCGCGCGAGAGCCGGCAGGCGCGCTGGGTTGGCACGGCCCTGCTGCGCCAGGCGCGCCTGTATCTGGATGAGGGACGGGCGGCGCAGGGCCTGCCGACGGCGGAACGGGCGGCCGCCCTCGCCCGCCTCGCCGGCCAGCCCGAGGCCGAGGTCGAGGCTCTGGTGCTGCGCTGCGAGCTGTTGCGCGACCTCGGCGACAGCGCGGGCGCGCTCGACGCCTGCGAGCGCGCGCTGCAAGTGGCCTCGGCCGGACAGGTCGGGGCGCGGGTGCGGGCCGAGGTGCTGCGCACCAAGGGAGTCATGCTCCGCCGCGCCGGCCGTCTGAGCGCCGCCCTCGAGGCACACGCCGAGGCGATTGCCGTCTTCGAGGCCGTGGGTGCGCGCCGGCGCGAGGCCCGGGCGCGCAACGCGCTGGGCTTCGTCCTGTTCGTGCTCGGGCGCTACGAGGACGCCATCGCCATGTGCCTGTCCTCCATCGCCATCGACATGATGATCGGCGGCCGCTTCCAGGTGGCCAAGACCCTCTCCAACGTCGGCATGGCCTACGCGGCGCTGGGCGACGGCGCGCGCGGGCTGGTGTACTTGCAGCGCGCCCGGGAGGCGCACGAGCGCTACGACGACCACGACGGCCGCATCGACACGCTGCTCGTGACGGCGAACGTCCTCGTCGAGCGGGGCGAGCTGGGCGAGGCCGCGCTGCTGCACGGCGACGCCCGGGCTCTGGCTGCGGTCACGGGCAGCGCCTACGATGCCGTGCACGAGCGCATAGTGCGGGCCCTGCTGCTGCGGGCCCGGGGAGAGCAGGCCCAGGCCGCGGCCGCCGCGGCCGAGGCACGGCAGATCGCCGAGGCGCAGTCGCTCGTGAGCTACCGCGTCTTCGCTACCGCGATTGAAGCCGCCGCGCGCGTCGCGCAGGGCGATGTCGCGACCGGCGTGCCGCTCGCCACCGAGGCCCTGGGCGCGGTCGAGGCCATGGAGGGCTCCGAGTACGGCATCGGCGTGCGCGCGCTGTGCTGCGACGCCATGCTGCGCGCCGCGGCCGAGCCGACCGGCGTCGCCGCCGCGGCGGTGCCCGCCATGACCGGCGCGGTGCTGCGGCGCGCCGCGAGCCACGTGCAGGCCCTGGCCGGCCACGTGCGCGAGCCTGCGCTGCGACGCTCGTTCCTGGCGCGTCCACCCGTGCGCGGCATCATCGAGGCGGCGGCACGGGTGGGAGACAGCGGTGGGGCGGACGTGCCTCGAGGCTGAAGCTCAAGATCAGATCTTGAATCTGACAGTACAGATGTCAGAGCCCTGCCATGAGATCACGTCTGGGTTGCGGGCGCAGCCCGCGCTATGC
>JACQWT010000160.1 GCA_016209145.1 Deltaproteobacteria bacterium
GCCGTCGAGGGCCGGGCCGACTACGTCGTCACCGGCGACGGCGATCTGCTCGCCCTCGCCGAGCACGAGAACGTCGCGATCGTCACGCCGCGGGCGTTCCTCGACCGGATCGGCGGCCGGTGAGCTCGTGCGCCATCGGGTGGACAGAGCTGTCAACGGTGATGGGACGTTGGCCCATGGCCGGCGCATCCTATTCGGCCCAACTTCTGCGGACCTGCACGCGTGCGCTGCCGTGGACCGGCCGAGCGATCCGCTCGCCGAGGTGCCAAGACCAGGCGGCGAGCGCGCCGCCCGGCACAAGCTGAGCGAGCGCGCCCGTCGCGCTGGAGCACGCCGCCCTGGGCGCCGGAGGCCGGGAACGCAGAGCCATCGGCGTCCCAATTCCCGGAAAGCGGGAATAGAGGGGCAGATAGCGAGGTCATCGCCTCCTCTATTCCCGCTTTCCGAGAATAGAGGGCCAGATAGCTCGGGCAGCGGGCTGCCAACGGCGCTGCCTTGGCGGCCGGCGGCCGTCGGCCGACGGCCGCGATCTCCGAGGGGACGAAGCAGTCGCCCGCGCGCCCCGTGCGCTGCATGGCGCCAATGTAGGATGATGCGCCGGCCCTGGGCGTTGGCCGTGCGCCCCTTGACAAGCGTTACCGCCGAAGGCAGCGCTTCTCGGTGAGCAAGCTGGGGCCCGGCGGCGCGCCCGTGGCGCCGGCCGCTTCGCCCGAAGCGGCATCGCCCGCCGCCGCGCCAGCCAGGATGAAGTCCTCCGCGTCCTCGTAGGCCAGACGCTTGCTGCCCGTCAGTCTGATGAGCCAGCCGCCGAGGCTGCCACTCGCAAAGGCCAGCACCACGGTGAAGGCGATGCCGGCGAGCTGAGCCGTCGCGATCCCTGGCACCACCACGATCGCCGCCACGCCACCGAGCAGCCCGGGCATCCCGTGCAGGTTGTGAACGCCGCAGGTATCGACGATACCGAGCGCCGCATCGAGCTTCGGCTGCACCAGCACGTAGCCGATGACCGATAGCGCCCCCGCCAACGCCCCGATGATGAAGGCCCCTGCCGGGCTCACGGTGTTGCACGTCGCACCGACCGCAACGCCGCCGGCCAACGCCGCGTTGGCCACATCGGTGAACGACACCTTGCCCTTGCGCAGCAGACCACTCGTCAGGCAGGTGGCGAGCGTGGCGGCGCACAGGGCCACGACGGTGGCAATCGCCGTCCGCGGCATCTGCTCGGGTGGCACGACCGCGCAGCAGAAGCTCGGCCAGAACATCCACAGCACCATGGACCCGCGCGCGGAATCGACGAAACCCTTGGTCACGCCGAGCCCACCGTCGAGCACCATCCACTCGTTGACCATGTATGCGGGCACGAGCAGGACCGCGAGCAGTGCGTACTGGTACAGTCGCAGCCGCCCGAGCACCGCACCCATGGCGATGAGCGCGGATGCGCATGCGAACTCGGCGAGCAGGATCGCCGGGATCGCGTCGGGGAGCACGGGCACGGCGGACAGCCGGCCCGAGCCGCGCAGCAGCAGGTACAGGGGAACGCCCGCGGCCACGACCAGGTAGGTGCCGGTCGTGGCGCCGTACGCGTACTTCCTGACGAACACCATCAGGAAGCCGAAGCCGACCAGCAGCATCGCCAGCACGTGGATCGAGAAGTCGTATTGCTGGACCTCGCGCAACCCGCCGGCAAGCGAGGACGGGGCGGCCTGGGCGACCGCCGGCAGCAAGGCGAACAGGACGCTGACGAGGAGCAGCAAGGGAGGGTGTTTTCTCACGAGGTTCTCCTGGCTAGACACGCGTTACGACCTGCTCGGGGTCGATGGCGTGCTGCGCTGGCCGAAAGAGGTGTTCCGCAAGGTCGTTCCCGCCACCGCACCGGAGCCCGTGGACTGAAGTTCCGGTCGAGGCGTTTCGCGCAGCGCTACCGCTTCTCCGCTGCGTCCATCGATGCGCACCTCGATGGGCGAGCTCAGCCGGACGTGCCGGACGTAGCGAGTCTCCTGCTCGACGGGCAGCGATTCGAGCCATTCCCATTCGATCTTGGCTCGTGGGTTGCCGTGGGGAACGGATAGATAGCCAATGTCGAGCGTGGTCAAGTTGTGGAAGAAGTGCGTGCCCTGCGAAGGATCGACCTCGAAGTCCGGCAGCCCCGCTTCCACGAGCACGGCCACACCCGAGATCTGAGCCCACGAGACCCCGATTCCGAGCCAAGGATCGAAGGTGCCCCACCGCCCGAAGCCGATCAGCAGGTAGGGGCGCCCCGCCGCCTCGAGGTGCCGGTTGATCTTGCCGACCTCGTCGGCGACCTCGCGCGTGCGCGACCTCTCGAAGGTGCTCCGGCGCACGAACACGAGATCCCGGATGTTCTTCTTGATGCCATTGCCCAGGGCCCGGTAGGTGAAGCACCAGGCCGCGTCGCGATGCGCGTCGCTCAGGGCCACGAGATCGCGCTCGCCGGCTGCGATCAACGGTCGGACCTGGAGCAGCGAGAAGAGCGGCTTGGTCCCGTAGGGGCCGACGTTCACGGCGAACTCGATCTCGACCGGGCAGCCGAGCGCCTCGCGGCAGGTGGCCAACAGATCGGCGAGGATCTCGGGCAGCGGGATCTCGTGGTGCTTGAGGATGCTCGAGAACGTCACGACGCGAGGTCCCCGGTAGCAGAGCCCGTCGCGGATGATGCGGTCGTCGCTGCAGTAGACCGATCCGATCCGTTGCAGCACGCCGTGGTCCTCGGCATCCTTCAGGTCGAGCAGCGCGAGCGTGGCGTCGGGGTCGGTGTCCCAGCTCGTCGGTGGCTCTGTTAGACGCAGGGCATAGAACTGCTTCTGGCCGGAGCGCAGCCAGTCCTCGGGACGGGGGAACTGCGGGAGGATCTCGGGGTAGCGCGGACAGAAGCGGACCGCGGCACCGCCTTCGACCACCATCTTGCCCAGGCCGAGCGCAAGCTGCGCCGCGCCATCCTCGGGGCTCATGTGGGAGATGGGATAGAAGTTGTAGGACTGCGCCACGCCGGACAGGGTGGGATAGAAATGGTCCCCGTGCCGCTGTCCCGCGATAAGTTGCACGATGACGGCCATCTCCTCCTCCTCCATGCGGTGCACGGTGGCGCGGAAGTAGGCCTTGGCGTCGGGGCAGTACGTCGATGCCCAGACCTCCTTGACGGCGTGCAGTAGCTGCTCGAGACGGCGATCGAGGCTCTCGGAGAGGTTGGGGATCATCACCGTGGCGTACAGCCCCGCGAAGGGCTGGAGGTGCGAGTCCTCGAGCAGGCTGGAGGAGCGAACGGCCAGCGGCCCCGTGACGTGCCCCAGGTACGATCGGAGCGCCGTCACGAGCGGCTCGCGCACCGTGCCCTGCAGGAAGCGATGCGTGATCTCCTCGCGGTCGTCGCATTCGAGCGCGAACCGGCGCAGCTTGTTGTCGTCGATGAAGTCCGCAAACTCGCCGGCGCCGATGACCACCGCGGCCGGCACGCCGAGGCGCACCCCGGGGTAGTTGGCGGACAGCTTGGAGCGCGCGAGCAGGAAACGAAGGAACGCGATCGCGCGCCCCTTGCCTCCGAGCGAACCCTTGCCGAGGTGCAGGAAGTGACCGAAGGCCATCGCCTTTTCGGCGGAGAACTCCGCCACGACGTCGCTCTGCTTGTCGGCCAGCACATCGCGGATCACGTCGATGATGTAGCGCCGCACCGCCTCGTGGTCGTCGAAGTCGGCCACGCGCTTGGGACGTAGCCGGTCCGCGATGGTCAGCTCGGTGCGTGCGGCCATCCAGTGGGAGAAGTCGTTGCGCTCCGCATGGCACAGCAGAGAGTCGGAGGGGATGCGGTGGAGGATGTCGAGCATCTCGTGCACGTTGCGCGCCCGCGCGACCTCCTGGCCATCGGGCATTCGGAACACGAAATCGCCGAATCCGAGGTACTCGGTCAGGAACGAGCGGAACTCGTCGAGCAGCGCCGGCGAGTTCTTGTCGATGAACAGCGCGCCGAGATCGCGGGTGCGCTGACGGTTCTTCTCCGGGTCGGCCGACTGCAGCACGATGGGCAGGTCGGGCATCTCGGCCCTCACCGCGCGCGTGAGCTCGAAGCCCGCCTGGGGATCCACGACGCCGCCACGCCAGAACTCGACATCGCAGACCGCGCCGACGAGGTAGGGACGGTATTTGCGCAGCAGCTCCATCCCCTCCTCGTAGGTCTCCGCCAGCAACACCTTGGCGCGCGAGCGCGTGCGCAGTTGCTTGTGCAGCTCGTTCAAGCCGTCCGCGATCAGGTTGCGTGTCAGGTCCATGATGACCGTGTACATCGCGGGCAGGAATGTCGAGTAGTACGCGCACGAGTCCTCGATCAGGACGATCACGCGCACCCCGCCGACCTGGGTGTCGTGGTCGACGTTGGCCCTGTCCTCGATGTACTTGACGATCGCCAGCAGGATCCCGGAGTAGTTGTTCCACAGGAAGACTTTGTCGATCGAGGCGCGCTCGGCCGGAGGAGGAAGGCGGCGCAGCTCGGAGGGGTCGGTGACCAGCAGCACCACCGGCATGTGCGGGTAGCGCTTCTTGACCTCGGCTGCGAACGCGAAGGGATCCCCGTCCGACAGGCGCGTCATCGCCATCACCAGATCGATCGGCTCGCGCTCCATGAGGCCGAGCGCGTGCGCACCCGTGGAGACCCGGCGCACGGCGGGCACCATGGTCAAGCGCTGCTCGACGTACTGATCCCAGAGCCTGTCGCCCAGCGTGCCGTCCTCCTCGAGCACGAAGGCGTCATAGAGGCTGGATACCAGCAGCACCTGCCGGACGCGGTTGGGCATCAGCGACCGGAAGGAGTCGAATCTCGGGTGGTAGTCTTCGATCGGCATGGGTGCGAACAATGCCTTACGTTCGGCGGCCCGCCGCAGTCGACGGTAGACGGCAGACGGACGTCCAGCCTCGACGCTGCGGGCGAAAAAAGACGACGGGGCGCCAAGATGCCAGACGACGCCGGCGACTGGGGGGGCTGCACGCCAGGGGCGTCAACCGGTGAACAGGAAACTGAGAACTGGGAACGGGCAATGTGCGCCCTCATTCCCGGTTCCCGGTTTCCTGTTTCCAGTTCACCAGTTTCTACAGGGATGCCGGGCTCCGACGACGCTCTGGCACCTTGGCGCCCCGTTGAGAAAAGACGACGGGCAGAGCCCTCGACAGGGCCCTGCCCGGAGCCGCTAAGCTACCAGGCGACTAGACCACGCCCTGGTCGAGCATGGCATCGGCCACCTTGACGAAGCCGCCGATGTTCGCGCCGTTGACGTAGTTGACCCACTTGCCGTCCTGTCCGTACTTGACGCAGGTCGAGTGGATCGCCTTCATGATGCCCTGCAGGCGCTGGTCGACTTCCTCGCGCGTCCAGGAGAGCCGCAGGCTGTTCTGCGACATCTCGAGGCCGGAGGTGGCCACACCGCCGGCGTTGGCGGCCTTGCCCGGACCGTAGAGGATCTTGGCGGCCAGGAAGTGCTCGACGCCATCGGGCGTCGTCGGCATGTGATGAGATTCTGGGCGTCCTTGCCGTTGATCTCGTTCTGGGTGGCGCTCGGGAAGGCGCACTGCGCCTGGTGGCACCAGAGCGGATTGAAGTCCGCCCGGGGATCGACCGGCGTGTAGACGGCGCTGCGGTACTTGTCGGCGTACTCCTTGATGCGACCGCGCCGTGCGTTCTTGAGATCCATGATGAACGCGAGCTTCTCGGCGCCGATGCCGGCCTCGTCGTAGACGTAGCCGCCGGAGTCGGACACCGTGACGCATTTCCCGCCGAGCTGGTTGACCTTCTCGATGGTGTACTGTGCGACGTTGCCGGATCCGGAGACGAGACAGGTCTTGCCCTTGAGCGAATCGCCGCGCGTCGCCAGCATCTCGGCCGCGAAGTAGACGGCACCGTAGCCGGTGGCCTCGGGGCGGATCAGGCTGCCGCCCCAGTTCAGGCCTTTGCCGGTGAGCACGCCGGTAAACTCGTTGCGCAGCTTCTTGTACATGCCGTACATGAAGCCGATCTCGCGGCCGCCCACGCCGATGTCGCCGGCGGGCACGTCGGTGTCGGCCCCGATGTGGCGGGACAGCTCGGCCATGAAAGCCTGGCAGAACTTCATGACCTCGTTGTCGCTCTTGCCCTTGGGATCGAAGTCGGAGCCCCCCTTGCCGCCGCCCATGGGCAGCGTGGTGAGCGCGTTCTTGAAGACCTGCTCGAAGGCGAGGAACTTCAAGATGCCGAGGTTGACGCTGGGATGGAACCTCAGGCCGCCCTTGTAGGGGCCGATGGCCGAGCTCATCTCGATGCGGTAGCCGCGGTTGATCTGGATCTCGCCCCGGTCGTCGAGCCAAGGCACGCGGAACAGGATCACGCGCTCGGGCTCAGCGATGCGCTCCAGGATCTTCGCCTTGCGATAGTGCGGGTGCTTGTCAAGAAACGGCATGAGCGAGCTGGCCACCTCGAAGACGGCCTGGTGGAACTCGGGCTCGCCGGGATTCTTGGCCTTGATGCGATCCATGAACTCACGAACAGCGTCAGACATGTTTGGCCTCCTAGGTCGGTTTTGCAGGTGCGCCGGGGCGGACCCTCCGGGGAGTGGGCGATGCCTCGGACGCACACGCCAGCGGGGCCCTCGCCGTCGCGAAGATCCCACCGGCGTTCCGCGCGCGAGTCTGGATCAAAACAGGCCGGAGCGGAAGGGGCATCGCTTGCTACCCGAGGGCGCGCCCGGCCCTGGCGGCCGCCAGCCTGCGCCATGGCGCCGCCACTTGGCGGCCATGTGATCCCGCACGGTTGCGCCAGGCACGGCCCGTGCATCTTGCTGCGGACATGCAGCCACCTCCGCACGAGCCGCTCGTCGAGCTACTGCGCTCCCGGCCCGCCTTCGCCGCCGCGTTGCTGCGCGACGCCGGCGGCCTGGCGCTGTCAGACGCCGCACTGGGCACCGCCCGCAGCGCCGCCAGCAGCTTCGCCGAGATCGAGCAGCCCGAGCTGCGCGCCGACCAGGTGGTGCTGCTTGGCGAGCCCGAGCCCGAGCTGGCGGCCATCGTCGAGCTGCAGCTCTGCGCCGATGCCGACAAGCCCTACGTCTGGCCGCTGTACGTGGCCGGACTGCGGCGCCGAAAGCGCTGCCCGGTCAAGCTGCTCGTGGTGACGCTCGACCGGACGCTGGCGCGCCGCTACGCCCAGGCCATCGAGCTGGGCTGCGGCCGCATCGAGCCGCTGGTCGTCGGCCCGGACGGCATCGTCGAGCTGGCCGGCCGGTCCGGTGCGGCCGTGGCGCCGGAGCTGGCGCTGCTGGCCGTGCTGGCGCAGCCGACGGGCCCCGGAGCCGAGGCCCTGGGCCGGCAGGTGCTTGAGGCGGTGATCGAAGGCAAGCTCGGACCGGTCCACGCGGACTTGGTGCTATCCTATCTGCAGCCGGTTCTGGCGAGCGCATTGGAGGACTGGATGAGTCAGCACTACGAGCCCCAGCATCCGCTGCTCCGGCAGTGGTGGAACGAGGCCCACGCCAAAGGCAAGGCCGAGGGCGAGGCCAAGGGCAAGGCCGAGGGCGAAGCCAGGGGCAAGGCCGCGGCCATTCTCGCGGTTCTCGCGGCGCGCGGACTGGCGATGCCCGCCGGGCTGGCCGAGCAGATCCGGCGCTGCACGGACCTGCCGCGGCTCGACGAGTGGGCGCGCCGCGCGGCGCTGGTCGAGTCGGCCGAGCAGCTTCTCGCGTAGGAGCCTTCCGGGCGCTGCACTTCTCGGTTCGGGCTGGAGCTGCGTCTCGCAGCGGCGTGGGCCGCCGAGTTCCGCGCACTGCTCGGAGCGGCCGTGCGGGTACAGGTGCCGTTCTGAAGTAGGCAGCCGCCCCTTGCCGCCGCGCCGCCGCGGGCGCACGCTGCGGGGGATCCTTCGGCCCTGGCCCGGGGTCCCGCCCTGCCCATGAACTGGAGATTCTACCGCACCCTTCCCGGTCGCATGGTGGGGCTGTACCTCGCCATGGCCTGCGCCTCGCTCGGCGCCACGACCTGGCTGTTCTACGGCACCACGCGCGACCTCATCCTGTCGTCGGTCCAGTCGCATTTGCGGACCATCGCGGCGACCGAGACGGATCTCATCTCTCGCTGGATGCAGGAGCGGGTGCACGACGTGGATGTCGTCGCCAAGAACGCCACGGTGATCGAGCACACTTCGCAGCTCGTGGCGGGCGAGCCGGAGACGGCGCCGCCGGCCCGGCGGGCCCTGGCTCAGCTTCTGCGCCTGGTGCGCGATCAGTACGGTGCCTACCACGACATCTTCATCTTCGGGCGCGACAAGCGCCTGCTCGCCTCGAGCCGCGGCGACGGGGCGCGACCGGCCATCGACGATGCCCTGCTGTTCGATGCCGTGCGGGCCGGGCGCCAGTACGCCTCGGACGCGTACCTGCATCCGGAGCAGACTTCCCTGGCCCTGACCCTGGCCTCGCCCATCGAGACGCGCGACGACGAGCTGCTCGGCGCGGTGGTCGCCGTCGTCGACCTGCGGGCGGTCAACCAGATCACCGACTCGATGCAGCTCATGAGCTCGGGCGAGGCCTATCTGGTCAACCAGCAGGGCGTGTTCCTCACCCACCGCGACCGGCGGCGCGTGCTGCGGGACGACATCTCGCGCGTCTCCGGCATCGCGGCGGCCATCAGCGGTCAGAGCGGCGTCGGCGTCTACCCCGACTACCGCGACGTCCCGGTCGTCGGCGCCTACCAGTGGATGCCGCGCTGGCGCTGGGGGCTCGTCGCCGAGGTCGATCGCGCCGAAGCGCTGGCGCCCGTCGACGCGGCCCGGCGCAGCCTGCTGCTCATCGTCGGGCTGGTCACGGCCGCGGTGTTTCTCGGCACGCTGCTGCTGGTGCGCTCCGTCGTGCGCCCGCTGCGGGAGCTGACGCGCGCGGTACAGGCCGTGGCCTCGGGGCAGCTCGAGCAGCACCTGGAGATCGCGGGCGACGACGAGGTGGCCTACTTGACCCGCTGCTTCAACCAGATGGCCACCAACCTGGCCGAGGCGCACTCCGCCATGGACGAACGCATCCACCAGGCGACGAGCAGCCTGGCACAGAAGAATGCCCAGCTCGCGGCCGAGGGCGAGCACCTGGCTCGGCTCAACGAGCAACTGCAGGCGGCCAACCGCGAGCTGGAGCAGGAGCGGGCCATCGTGGCGCGCACGGCGCGCTTTGCGGTGATGGGCGAGACGGCGGCCGGCATCGCGCACGAGATCAACAACCCGCTCACGACGATGAAGAACCTGGTCCACTCGCTCGGCGCCGCCGCCGGCGACGACGGCGGCATCGTCGGCCACGACCTGGGTGTGCTCGGCGAGGAGATCGAGAAGATCAACCGGCTGGTGAAGAACTTCTTGAAGTACGCCCGCCCGCCCAAGGCCAACATCCGACCCGTGCACGTCCCCGGGCTCGTGGAGCAGACGATCCGGCTGCTCGAGCCGCAGGCGCGACAGAAGCAGCTCGCGGTCGCCGCCGCCGTCGACGTCGATCTTCCGGATGTGCTGGCCGACCAGGAGCAGCTCGGGCAAGTGCTCGTCAACCTGATGCTCAACGCGATCCAGGCGAGCCCCCCGGGCGGCGAAGTGCGCCTGACGGCGCGCGCGGTGTTCGCGGAACAAGAGCGCTCGCCCTCCCGGGTGGAGATCGCGGTGGCCGACCAGGGCCCCGGCATCGATCCGGGGGCGCGCGACAAGGTCTTCAGTCCCTTCTTCACCACCAAGGCGGAGGGCTCGGGGCTCGGCCTGGCGATCAGCCACCGCATCGTCGAGGAGCACGGCGGCACCCTGACGTTCTCGTCGGTGCCCGAGGCGGGAACCACCTTCGTGCTCGGCCTCTCGCGCCTACAGGAGAACGGCGATGAGTCGGATTCTGATCGCGGATGACGACGACAACCTCCGCTACTCCTTTCGCCGGATGCTGGAGGGCAAGGGGTTCTCCTTCATCGAGGCGTCCGACGGGCGCGAGGCGATCGCGCAGGCGAAGCAGGAGCGGCCGGACGTCATCGTCATGGATGTGCGCATGCCCGTGCTGAGCGGCCTGGAGGCATTCGAGGAGATCAAGCGCGCCCTGCCCGAGGTGCCGGTCATCATCATGACCGCCTACGGCACCACCGAGACGGCCATCGAGGCGATGAAGCGCGGCGCGTTCGACTACATCGTCAAGCCGTTCGAGGTCGAGGAGATGCGGGCGCTCATCTCGCGCGCGCTCGAACGCGGGCAAGACGAGGCCCAGGGCCTCGATCTCGGCCGGCCGGCGCAGGAGCCGCACCCGCGACCGGGGCTGATCGGCTCGAGCCGCGCCATGCAGCGGGTCTACAAGGCGGTCGGCCACGTAGCCGGAAGCGACGTGGCGGTGCTGCTGCTGGGCGAGACGGGCACGGGCAAAGAGCTCGTGGCCCGGACCATCCACGAGCACAGCCCGCGGCAGGGCGGCCCCTTCCTCGCCATCAACTGCGCGGCCATCCCCGAGACGCTCATCGAGGGCGAGCTGTTCGGGCACGAACGAGGCGCCTACACCGGGGCGGAGCAGCGCAAGATCGGGCTGCTGCAGTCGGCCGCCGGCGGGACGGTGCTGCTCGACGAGATCTCCGAGATGCCTCCATCCGCGCAGGCCAAGCTGCTCCGCTTCCTCCAAGAGGGCGAGATCCTCATGCTCGGCGGCGAGAGGCCGGTGCACGTCGATACGCGCGTCATCGCCGCCAGCAACCGCGAGCTCGGCGCAGAGGTCGCGCGGGGCCAGTTCCGCGACGATCTGTTCTACCGCCTGAACGTCGTCAGCATCATCGTGCCCCCTTTGCGCGAGCGGCTGGATGATCTGGAGGCGCTGGTCGCCCACTTCGTCTGCCGGTTTGGCGCCGAGCACGGCAAATCGTTCGCGCGTGTCTCGGGCCGGGCCATCGCTCTGCTCAAGGCCCGCCGCTGGCCGGGCAACGTCCGGGAGCTGATGCACGTCACCCGGCGGGCCGTGATCGTGGGTCACGGACCGGTGCTGCTGCCGGCGCACTTCTTTCCCGAGACGCTCGACGACCTCGGCGATGGCACGGCCCAGCCCGACCTCGAGGTGCCCTCCGGGGCGGAGCAGCTCCTGCGGCAGCTCGTCGACCTGCTGCGCGCCCGGCCGGGCGTGCGCCTGCTCCCGACGCTGGAGCGGCTCGCCATCGACTACGTCTACCAGCAGGCGGGTGGCAACCAGGTGCAGGCCGCCAGGCCCCTGGGCATCACCCGCAACACGCTGCGCTCTCGGCTGGAGAAGTACGACATCGGTCTGCGCCCGGCCGAGGAGCCACCCCGAGACCCGATACCTCGGCCGGCGGGTCGAGCGTCCTCTGCGGCTGCTGGGCCTGGCGTAGTTGTTCTGACTCCCCACGTCTTGCCGCAAACAGAACTGGCGCGGCCGTCCGCTGGAGTCAGTCGAGACGATCGTCAGTCTCATCGGAGACACACGGACGACCGCTGGACTGCACGTGCGCGCAGACCTGGATCGCGAGGAGTACGAGAAGGGGGTTGCCGTCTCCGATGACGAATTCGCTGCCATCGACCTCCACCGCGCAGCATTCCACGGCGACTGGAACTACACCATTGGGACTACGTGAGAGAGGACCATGAATCGCACTGGTTATTCTCACACGCCTCCTGAGGTCACGGACAGGCAAGGAGTGCTTTCACCGGCAGGAGCTTGTCGATTCCTTGCGACCCGTCGCCGACTTGGCCGTGCCCGTTCTGTCCCCAGCACCAGAGTGATCCATCCGCCTTGCGCCCGCACGTGTGACGGTACCCCGCAGCGACGTCGATGACCGTCGTGCCGAGCGCCTTCACCTGGACGGGCGACTTGGTGTTGATCTTCGTGCCATTGCCGACCTGGCCGTACTCGTTCCACCCCCAGCACCAGAGCGTGCCGTCTCCCTTGCGCGCGCACGTATGCGAGTAGCCCACCGCTACTCTCATGGCGCTGTCGGCGAGCGCCGCCACGTGTATAGGCACCAGTCTGTCGATGGTCGTTCCATCGCCCAGCTCGCCGTAGAAGTTGCTCCCCCAGCACCAGAGGGCACCGTTGCCCTTGGTCGCGCAAGTGTGGTCGCCAGCTCCGAGGTCGACGAAGCACGGCTCGCAAACCCCGAGAGCGCAGAGTTCCTTCGCGGCACAGCTCGTCCCGCAGCCGCCGCAGTTCTTCGCGCTGGTCAGGGTGTTGGCTTCGCAGCCGTTGGCGTTGTTGCCGTCGCAGTTGCCGAAGCCCTCGTCGCAAGTGGGCGAGCAGACCCCGCCGACGCATGCCGTCGAGCCGTTCGGGTTCGTGCAAGGCTTGTCGCACCCACCGCAGTTCATGCTCGTGAGGGTGTCGGTCTCGCAGCCGTTGGCGCTGTTGCCGTCGCAGTTGCCGAACCCCTCGTCGCAGGTGGGCGAGCAGACCCCGCCGACGCATGCCGTCGAGCCGTTCGGGTTCGTGCACGCTTTCATGCACGCACCGCAGTTCTCCACATCGCTATCCGTATCGACGCACTCGCTGCCGCACAGCTCAAGCCCGGTGCTGCAGCCGCCGGCCGCGCCCCCAGTCGTGCTCGCGCCGCCGCCTCCGCCGACCGAGCTCGAGGATGCGGCTCCGGCCGCGCCTCCCACTCCTGCGGCGCTGCTCGTGCCGCCGCCCGTGCTCTCGCTCGGCCACCAGTCCACCGACACGGTCCCTGAGCAGCTGCCGAGCAAGGCTCCCATCGTGAACGCGCTGCTGATACGCGCCAACCGGCCGATGGCAGTAGCGCTCCTCAATGGTGATCGTTGCTCCCAATGCCACGCTGCGTCCTCCAAAAGCGCTCGCAGATGTCCGCGTTGCAGGCCTCCGACGCTAGGCGACGGGCATGACCGAACCGGCCGGCCGCTATGGAAAAAGGTGTAACGTGGGCTTCTTGTTGTCAGGCGCTTTCAGCATTCTCTTGAACGGCGAGCCAAGTAGTATTATTGGTTCCGGTTCTCACGCTATCCGTTGAGATCCGCGCACTTGCGTCGCTACCGGTGCTGTGGGTACGCCGTCCAAATCACGAACGATCTCTCTTGGCTGGCGCATGCCAGGGGGAGAAATGGGATCCGTAGTAGTAGGCTGAGGCGGAGCGCTGCCACCCCTCTCCGCCCCCGCCTCGCCCGCAGCGGGTAGCCCAAAGGTGTGCCCAGGATTGGGGCAGGCTGCTCAAAGGGCAGCGGCGGGCCGGGGGCCGGCGGCGCGCGCGATGCACGCGGGCCTCGCGATTCCAGCGAGTTCGGCGCCGGGCGACGAGGCCCCACCCCTGGCACGCGTCTTGCTAAGTGGTGGGCAGGAGCCGGGGCTCCTCCCCCGTCTTTTCGTCGTCGCGGCTACGCCGAGACGCGAGGTTTGGTCTCCGGCCGAGCTTGCTCGGCCAAGATGGGGGAGGATCCCCGGACGTCTCAAGGCCCCGGCACCGCAACACTGGAGACGAACATGCAGTGTTCAAGCTGCCAGCATGTCATCACGCCGGGCCTGGAGATCGCGTGCTCCACGACGGGCACGGGGCTGCGACATTGTCCCTACTGCCTGGCCGTCATGCCGGGCGCCGAGTCGGCGGAGGCCCGCTGTGCGGCGCAGGGCGGGGACGACGTCTCGGTGGGCCGCCTGGAGAGGCGGCGCAGCGTGCGCGGGCAGTTCGTCGATCGCCTGCTCCAGGGCTCGGTGGACGGCGTGCTGCACTGCCCGGTCTGCGAGCAGCGGCTCAACAAGAACGACGAGCTCCTGCTGCGCTCCGGCGACTACTTCCGCTGCCCGAACTGCGCCCACGACCTGGCCACCGTCGCATACCGCGAGGTGGCCTACGACGAGAGCCGCTGGCTGCCCGTGCTCGTGGCCCTGGCCGACTTCAAGGCACAGCCCAAGTGCGCCGGCTGCGCCTACCTTGGAGCCGTGGCTCGGTCCTGCCAGCAGGCGCTGTCGTGGATCCCGAAGTCCCTCCCGGCCCAGCAGAGGTTGCTCTCCGCCACGCTGGCGCGCAGCGACTGGCGTCTGCCCGACTGTGACTGGAGCAAGGCCTGTATGGCCGTCCAGCAGTACCGCAACCATGCGGCCGAGGGCCTGGCCCTGCTCTGAGCAGCGACGCGGCAGGCCGACAAGAAACCCCACGCGGCCGGTGCGGCGGAGCCCCGCCGGATCCGCCAACCGCCCAGCCCACCACTTTCAATCACCATGCCTGCCACCGTGCCCACGCCCGCCTCCGTCTCCAGGCCAGCCAAGACCCTGATCGACCCCGAGCACGTCCTCCGGATCGTCGACAAGAACGCCGGCAGCCGCGGCGCCCTCATCGCCATCCTCGAGGACTTGCAGGCGACGTACAACTACCTGCCGCGTGACGCGCTGCGCATAGTTGCCAAGAAGACCGGCAGCTCGCTCGTGGACATCTACGGCGTGGCCACGTTCTACAGTGTCTTCAGCCTCCAGCCACGCGGCGAGCACTTGTGCTCGGTGTGCATGGGCACGGCCTGCCACGTGCGCGGCTCGCCCCGGATCCTCGAGGAGTTCGAGCACCGGCTCGGCGTGCCGGCCGGGCAGACCACGCCGGATCGTACCTTCACGCTCGCGACGGTCAACTGCGTCGGCGCCTGCGCCCTCGGGCCGGTAGTCGTGCTCGACGGCGAGTACCACCGCAACACCACAACCCGGGACGTCAAGCCCATCATCCATGACTGCCTGGAGGCCGGCCGCGCGCAGAAGATCAGCAGCGACCAGCGCATCTTCCGCGTGGCCGTGGCCTGTCCGGCCTGCAACCGCAGCCTGATGGACCACGACCACCCGATCGAGGGCCAGCCGACGATCCACGTCACCATCACCTTCGGCAGCAAGCACGGCTGGCTGCGCCTTTCCAGCCTCTACGGCGACTTCCGCATTAGCTCCGAGCTGGAAATCCCGCCCGAGACCGTGGTCACCATCTTCTGCCCGCGCTGCCACGCCGAGCTCAAGGCGGTGCGCACCTGCGCCCGCTGCGACGCGCCCATGATCGCGCTCTTGGTGCGCGCCGGCGGCATCCTCCAGATCTGCTCCCGGCGCGGCTGCAAGGAGCACATGCTCGATCTGGGAGACTGACCCCAGCTTCCTGCGGCAGCCCGGCCGCCGCCGCTACTGCCTTCGGAGCCCGGCCATGAGCAAGTTCACCCTCGAGAGCCTCCGCGAAACGCGCCAGCTTCGCCACGCCGACCGTGACCCGAACCAGAAGCGCATCGTCGTGTGCGCCGGCACCGCCTGCCAGGCCAGCGGCTCGAACGACTTGATGCGCATCCTCAAGCGCCAGATCCTCGAGCGCGGGCTGGTGGACCAGCTCGGCCTGCGGATCACCGGCTGTCACGGCTTCTGCGAGATGGGCCCCTTCATCCTGACCGAGCCGCAGGGGGCCTTCTACACCAAGGTGAGCCTGAGGGACGCGCCGCGCATCATCGACGCCGTTCTCGAAGGCCGCTACGTGGAGGAGCTGCTCTACCGCGACCCGGAAACCGGCAAGCGCTGCCACCACCACGACGAGATCCCCTTCTTCCGCAAGCAGCAGCGCACGCTGCTCGGCAAGAACCAGCTCATCGACCCGATCCGCATCTTCGACTACCTCGATCGCGATGGCTATCGTGCGCTCGAGCAGGCCCTGGGCGAGCTGAGCCCGGCCCAGATCGTCGCCCAGGTCAAACGCTCCGGGCTGCGCGGACGCGGCGGCGCCGGCTTCCCCACCGGCCGCAAGTGGGAGCTGGCGGCCCAGCAGGACAGCCGGCGGGGCAAGTACGTGGTGTGTAACGCCGACGAGGGCGATCCCGGCGCCTACATGGACCGCAGCATCTTGGAGGGCAATCCCCACAGCGTGATCGAGGGCATGATCGTCGGCGCCCGGGCCATGGGGGCGACCGAGGGCTTCATCTTCGTGCGCCACGAGTACCCTCTGGCGATCAAGCACAGCATCATCGCCCTGCGCGCCGCGCGCGAGCATGGCCTGCTGGGCCAGAACATTCTCGGCACGGGATTCGATTTCGACATCAGGATCGTGCAGAGCGCCGGCGCCTTCGTCTGCGGCGAGGAGACGGCCCTGATCCGCACCATCGAAGGGCAGATGGGCGAGCCGCGCCAGCGGCCACCGTATCCGATCGAGAAGGGGATCTCCGGCCGGCCGACCTGCATCAACAACGTGGAGACCTGGGCCAACGTGCCGGGCATCATTCTGCACGGCGGCGAGGCCTTCGCCCGGATCGGGACGCCGGGCAGCACCGGGACCAAGGTCTTCTCGGTGGTGGGCAAGATCCGCAACACCGGCCTGGTCGAGGTGCCGATGGGGATCTCGATCGAGGAAATCGTCTACGACATCGGCGGGGGCCCGCCGGAAGGCCGATGGTTCAAGGCGGTACAGATCGGCGGACCCTCGGGCGGCTGCATCCCGAGCTGGCGCTTCGATCTGCCGGTCGACTACGACAGCCTGACCGAGGCCGGCTCGATGATGGGCTCGGGCGGGATGATCGTGATGGACGACAACACCTGCATGGTGGACGTCGCCAAGTACTTCATGAACTTCCTGCGCGACGAGTCCTGCGGCAAGTGCTTCACCTGCCGCAAGGGCACGCAGCGCATGTACGAGATCCTGGACGACATCAGCCGGGGCAAGGGCACGGCCGAGCAGCTCGACCTCTTGGCGGAGCTCGCCCGCGCGGTCAAGGACACGACCATGTGCGGCCTGGGCCAGTCGGCCCCGAACCCGGTCCTCTCGACCTTGCGCTACTTCCGCAAGGAGTACGAGCGGCACATCCACGACAAGCGCTGCGACGCCTACGTCTGCCGCGAGCTCGTGGGCGCGCCCTGCCAGGCATCCTGCCCGGCCGGCACCGAGGCCTGGCGCTACGTGGCCCACATCGCCCGCGGCGAGTACGAGCAGGCCTACCTCGCCATTCGCGAGCACAACCCCTTCCCCTCGGTGTGCGCGCGGGTGTGCAACCACGCCTGCGAGCAGCACTGCCGGCTCGGCACGAGCGGCGAGGAGCCGGTGGCCATCCGGGCCTTGAAGCGCTTCGTCACCGACCGCATCGATCCGGCCGTCTTCAAGCCCCGGCGCGAGCCGGCCCCTGGCGCAGGCACCAGGCCGGTGGCCGTGGTGGGCGCTGGTCCTGGGGGCCTGTCGGCCGCGCACTACCTCTCGCTCAAGGGCTACCAGGTGACGCTCTTCGAGGCGCAGGACCGGCCGGGCGGCATGCTCCTGTCGGGCGTGCCCGCCTACCGGCTGCCGCGCGATGTGCTCAAGCGCGAGATCGATGCCCTGCTCGACGAGAACATCGCGCTCAAGTGCGGCCGGATGTTCGGCCGCGACTTCACCATCGACAGCCTCTTCGCCGAGGGCTTCAAGGCCGTGTTCCTGGCCCTGGGCGCGCACCGCAGCCGCCGCATGGACGTTCCGGGCGAGGATACGGCCGGCGTCCTCCCCTCGATGCAGTTCCTCAAGGCATGGAACCTGGGCCAAGAGATGCTGGCCCACGGCCGGGTCGGCGTCATCGGCGGCGGCAACTCGGCCATCGACGCCGCACGCGTGGCCCGCCGTCAGCCCGGGGCCGACACCGTGACCGTGCTCTACCGCCGCACGCGCCACGAGATGCCGGCGTATGCCGCGGAGATCGACGCGGCGATCGAGGAGGGCATCCACCTGGAGACGCTGGTCTCGCCCGTGCGCATCCACGCCGAGGGCGGCAAGCTCGCGGCGCTGGAGCTCATCCACAACGAGCTAGGCGACTTCGACGCGAGCGGCCGGCGGGCGCCGGTGCCGAGGTCCGGCAGTGAGCGGCGCCTGCCGCTCGACACGCTCATCGTGGCCATCGGCGAGCAACTCCAGCCCTTCAAGCTCGAGGGCTCGATGGGGCTCGAGTTCAACCGGACCGGCCACTTGGTCGTCAACGACGACACGCTGGAGACGACCCGCTCGGGCGTGTTCGCCGGCGGCGACGTGGTGACCGGCCCCGCCACGGTCATCGCCGCGGTGGCGGCCGGCCAGAAGGCGGCTACCATGATCGATCGGTATCTGCGCGGCGAGCCGCTGCGGGTAGCCAGGCCCCTGCGCCCCAGCGTCTACGTCGAGCCGGTCGAGGCAGACGCCGACGCCGTGGCCAGGCGTGTGGCGCGGCCGGCGGTTCCGGCCACCGAGCGGGCGCGCTCCTTCGCCGAGGCCGAGCTCGTCCTGTCCGAGGCGGACGCCGGCGGCGAGGCGCGGCGCTGCCTGCGCTGCGACCTCGAGTTCACCAAGCCGCAAGAGCAGAAGCCTGCCGAGCACGGTGGCAAGCGGGTGGAGGCCATGGCGTCATGACGAACCTCACCATCAACGGGCTGCCGCTCGCCGTCGAGCATGGCACGACCCTGCTCGAGGCCGCCCAGTTCCTGGGCTTCCCCATTCCCACCCTGTGCCACATGGAAGGCCTGACGCCCTACGGGGCCTGCCGCCTTTGCGTGGTCGAGATCGGCCAGGAGCCGAAGTCGCGCCTGGTCACCGCCTGCACCTACACGGCCGAGGAGGGACTGCGCGTGCGCACCGACTCGGAGCGGGTGGTGCGGGCGCGGCGCATGGTCCTGGAGCTTCTGCTCGGCTCCTGCCCCCAGTCGAAGGTGATCCAGGATCTGGCCTCGATGCACGGCGTGCGCCAGCAGCGTTTCCGCCAGGAGCACGAGACCTGCATCATGTGCGGCCGCTGCGTGCGCATGTGCGCCGAGCAGATGACGGGCAAGGCCATCGGCTTCCGCGGCCGGGGGATGAGTCGCAGCATCGGCACGCCGTTCGACGCGCGCTCGGAGGAGTGCCGCCTGTGCGGCGGCTGCATTTACGTTTGCCCCGCCTGCCAGCTCAGGTGCACCTACACCGAGCCGGACAAGGCGGTATGCGGCGGGTGTGCCAACTTGCCCCCGCCCTGCGTCGACAAGCCGCAGTTCCACGACATGATGTGCTACCTGCGGCCCTGCGTGGCCTGCGAGATTGTCAAGTAGAAGGAGCGTGACATGGGAAGCTTGACCCGTCTGAACAGCTCGGCCTCCACCCTGACCAAGAACCGGACCGAGGGCTCGATCGTCCCGATCTCCGGCATGTGCGTCACCTGCGTCGATGGCTGCATCGGCATGTGCGAGATCGGCAAGAGCGCCTACCGCGGCCACGAGGTGATCTACCCGCAGCCCTTCGGAGTGATCACCGCCGCCTCGGAGAAGATCTACCCCATCGACTACTCGCACTTCACCGTCATGGGCACGGCCGTGGGCGCGCACGGCATCGAGGCCGACTCGGATAAGGCCATTTTCCCCAGCGTCAATCTGGAGGTCCGCTTCGGCCACGACGAGGGCATCAAGTTCCGCCACCCCTGGATCATCCCGGGCATCGGCTCGACCAACGTGGCCAAGAACAACTGGGACGGCATCGCCGGTGGCTCGGCCCTGGCCGGAATCGGCCTGACCATCGGCGAGAACGTCGTAGCCATGGATCCCGAGAGCGTGATCAAAAATCACCGCGTGGTCGACACGGTCGATCTCAAGAACCGCATCAAGCTCTATCGGCAGTGGCAGCGGGACGGCTACGGCGCCATCATCGTCCAGGCCAACGTGGAAGACACGCGTCTTGGCGTGCAGGAGTACGCCATCGAGAAGCTCGGCGTCGAGGTGGTCGAGCTCAAGTGGGGCCAGGGCGCCAAGGACATCGGCGGCGAGGTCAAGATCAACAACCTGAAGAAGGCCCAGCTCCTCTACGAGCGCGGCTACGTGGTGCTGCCCAACCCCACCGATCCGGCGGTGATCAAGGCCTTCGAGACCGGCGCCTTCAAGGAGTTCGAGCGGCACTCGCGCGTGGGCATGGTGGACGAAGGCGGCTTCGCGGCGCGCGTGCAGGAGCTGCGCAAGGCCGGCGCCAAGTACGTCTTCTTGAAGACCGGCGCCTACCGGCCGGCGGATCTGGCGCGCGCGGTGGCGTTCAGCTCCAAGTACGGCATCGACCTCCTGACCGTCGACGGCGCCGGCGGCGGCACAGGCATGAGCCCCTGGCGCATGATGAACGAGTGGGGCGTCCCCTCCGTCGAGCTGCACTCGCTCGCCTACATGTACACCGACATGCTGGCCAAGCGCGGCAAGCGCGTGGCTCCGCTGGCCTTCGCGGGCGGCTTCACCTTCGAGGACCAGATCTTCAAGGGCCTGGCCCTGGGCGCCCCGTACGTGAAGCTCATCGGCATGGCGCGCGGTCCCATTGCCGCGGCCATGGTGGGCAAGACCATCGGCAAGACCATCGAGCAGGGCATGATCCCGGTCTACGTCGAGCGCTTCGGATCGAGCCGGGACGAGATCTTCGTCACCGCGCCCGCGCTGCGCCACGAGCTCGGCGAGGAGCTGTACGCCAAGCTGCCCACCGGCGCCATGGGCCTGTACACCTACTACGAGCGCTTGGCGCAGGGCTTGCGCCAGCTCATGGCCGGCAACCGCAAGTTCTCGACCAAGCTCCTGGCGCGCGACGACATCGCCGCGCTCACGCGCGAGGCGGCCGAGGTGAGCGGCATCAGCTACGTCACCGAGGCCGACCACAACGAGGTCGAGCAGATCCTGGCGTTCTGAGGGGGTGGGGGCGCTACGTGCCCCCGTCGAGCCGCTCGCGCTCCGCGAGCCGGCGCCGGTAGATCTCCAGGCGCCGGCGCTGCTCGGGCGTGAGCAGCTCGGCGATGGCGTCCAGCGCCTGCTGGCGGCAGCGCGCGCGCCGCTGCCAGATCTGCTGATCGAGCCCGGCGCACTCGCCGCGCTTCTGGCGCAGGATCTCGGCCGCCCGGGCGCGCTGCTCCGGGCTCAGGCCGAGCTTGCGCCCCAGGGCGCGAAGCTGGAAGAGCCGGCGCGCCTCGGCCGGCGTCCCGCCCATGATGGCGCCCAGCTCGCGATCGTCGAAGGCGCGCATTGCGCCGGCACCCGTCACGCCGCCCAGCAGGAACATCCCCGCGAGCACAATGGTGGCCTTGAGCCTTGCACGATTCATTCGTCCAGCTCCACCAGCTCGAAAGCAGTCAGCACCTGATCGTCGAGCTCGTCGCGGGCGTGCAGGGCGAGCGCGGCGCTCGCCGCCGCCGCCAGAGCCGCCACGGCGATGGCCACGCGGCCCGAGCGCCGCAGACCGTCGAGCCACACCAGCCCCGACCGGCGCTCTGCGGCGGCCACGATCCAGTCGTCGAAGCCGGCGGCCGGCCGCACCGCGGCAGTGGCGGCTGCCAGGCGGCGCAATCGCTTTTCGATGAAGTCCTGTGGCTCGCTCATGACCCTTCCCCGTGATGTTGCCGCAAGGCCGCCCGCGCGCGCACCAGCAGTTGCTCGACCGCGCCCTCGGAGCAGCCCAAGAGCTCGCCAATCTCGGCGCTCGTCATCTCTTCCATCGTCTTCAGGACCAGCGCGGCCCGCTGCTCGGGCGGCAGCTCGCCGAGCCAGCGATCGATCTCGCGCAAGGCGGCGCGGGCCTCGGCGGCGAGAAGGCCGTCGAAGCTCGGCTCGCGCGCTATCGTTGCCTCCCCGCGCTCGGCCGCCGGCCGGGGGCGGCGGCGCCGCAGCGCGTCGAGGCAGGCGTTGGTGGCAATGCGGTACAGCCAGCTCGAGACGCTCGCCCGCCCGTCGAACTCCTGACCGCTCAGAGCCTGGAACGCCCGCAGGTAGGCGTCCTGCAGCGCATCCTCGGCGTCGGCGGCGCCACCCATGATGCGCGCCGCCAGCCGGTAGAGCCGGGCGCTGGTGAGCTCGACGACGGTCCGGAAGGCGGCCCGATCGCCCCGCGCCACGCGTGCTGCCGCCTGCTCCAGTCGTTCGTCCACCTGGCTCCGATTCTCTTGCGCCCATCATCTGCCCGCGCCGCCGGCCGCCGGCAAGGGGCCCGGCGGCCGGCGCTCCCGGCGCTCGGCCGTGGCTACTCGCGACCCTGGCCGTACCCGTTCACGGCATTTCCGCGCCAGCAAGGACGGCTCGCCGAGTCGGCCGCGATCGCGGCTTACGTCCTCGGCCCGGCCCCTCACGTACAGGCGTACGTTCCGGGCCGGGCCTCCGGGCGCGCTCGCGCTCGCGGCCGCCTGACGAGCCGGCTGGGAGAATGCGTGAACGCTTACCCCTGGCCGCGCTCCTTGGGTCCCTCGCCGCGCTTCTGTTTCCTCGCCTCGCGGACGATCGGCCCGTACTTCTCGCGCGCCTTGTGCCGGATCTCGCGCACGAGCTCGCGCACCTCGCGCGCCTCCTCCCGCGTAACCGTTCCGTCCGCGGCTGCGTGCTGCGCGGCCTTGCGGATGGCTGCCGCGCCCTTGGCGAAGTCGGCCTCGATCTCCTGCTTCATCTTGGGCGGCACCTTGCGCCGCTCGAGCGCCTGCTCCAGCCGGGCCTGGGCCTTTGCGAGCCGGGTCTCGACGCGCTCCAAGAAGAGCTTGCCGTCCATGGGGAAACGCCGTGCCTTGGAACGGCCGTCGGGCGCACGGTCGCCCGGGGCAGGCTGGGCGCTGCCGTCGGGCGCAGGCTGGGCCCAGGCCGCGGCGGGCACGATGCCCAGGGCGAGAACGATGGCGAAAGAGCGGATCAGGTTTCGTGAAAGCTGCATGACTACCTCCGGTGTGGTGGGGTTGCTCGGGGAAGCGGGCGGGTCGTGGGGCCCGCGGCTTGTTGCTCCTCTCACCTGGTAGGACGCACGCCGGGCCGAGATCCCTACGCGGGTGCGGGCGCGCCGGGGCCGGCCACAGAGGGTGTGCAGCGGAGCGCCGAGCGGCTAGCCTGCATCCGGCCGCGGCCCCGTGCCCGTGCCAGGAGAGCCTCGTGATGAAGCACCCCCGTCCCGGAGCGTCCCTCTGCCTCGCCGCGCTCGGCCTGGCCAGCAGCAGTTGCAGCCTCTTCGGCCTGGGCGGCGAGCTCGGCGCCGCCGCCTGCCCGGCCCTGCGGCCGGGCGCGGATCCCTTGGCCATGCGCTACGCGGCCCAGGCCGCGCTCGACGCCAAGGTCAAGACCTTCGTACAGGCGGCTACGGATCTCGGCGTGGTCTCCGCGCAGATCGAGGCCGAGGCAACCGCCGCCTGTCGCCGGATGGGCCAGGATCTCGGGCTGAGCCCGGCGCAGACGGCGCCGCAGCGCGGCCACGGCGGCGCCGCCTCGGGCGCTTGCGGCGCGGTGGCGGCGCGCATCAACACTATCCTGCGGCAGGGCGCCAGCGTGCAGGTGACGGTCCAGCCGCCGGCCTGCCAGGCCAACGCCCAGGCGCGGGCCCGCTGCGCCGGAGCGTGCAACGTGCAGGTCGACGCCCAGTGCCGGGCGAGCTGCGAGGCGCATGCCGACGTGCATGGGAGCTGCCAGCCGGCGGTGGTGGCCGTGCGGCCTTCGTCCGGCCTGCCGGCGACCGCCCAGCTCGCCGCGACCCTGCAAGCCAACCTGCCGCAACTGCTGCACGCCGAGATCACGCTGGGGCGCCGGCTGATCCGCGATGCCCAGGTGGTCGCCCAGATCGGCGCCGAGCTGCCGCGGCTCGTCGGCAACGCCGGCGCCCAGGCCGTGGCCTGCGTTGGCGCGGCCGCCGACATGGCAGCCTCCGCCTCGGTACGGATCCAGGTCAGTGTCCAGGCCAGTGCCAGCGTGTCGGGGCAGGTCGGCGTGCAGTAGCCGGGCGCAAGTCTCTGGTGCCGCGCGTCCAGAGTTCGGCCAGGGTTGCCCAGGTCCGGGTCGCACGCTACAGTCCTTCTGATGGTGCAGTCGGCTGAGCCTCTCGTGCGCGCGTCCGGGGACACCGCGCGGCTCGACCCCAGGCGCGACCAGATCCGTGTGTTGCGCAGCCTCGCCGCTCGCATCGAGCGTGGCGAGCCTCTCTTGCCCGCCGAGCTCGAGAAGGCTGTCGCCAGCGAGCTCGAGGATCGGATCGACATGGAGGCCGCAGACGCCGCGCAGGCAGAGCCGTGCGAGAGCATCCCGTACGAGCAGGTGCGCAAGGAGCTCGGACTCGACCGACCGTGAAATACGAGCTGCGCATCAGGCCCGCCGCGCGGCGCGCGCTGGAAGCCCTTCCGCGTCAGGCGCTGTCGAGGGTAGACGGGAAGATCCTGGCACTCGCCGGTGAGCCTCGGCCGCACGGGTGTGGGAAGCTGGCGGGGTCGGCCGATCGGTACCGGATCCGCGTCGGCGAATGGCGAGTTGTCTACGCCATCGACGATCCCGCTGGGGTGGTCTCAGTGTTGGCCGTCGGCCATCGTCGCGAAGTCTACCGATAGGCTCGGTTCCCTCTGCCCGCCAGGGCTGTCTCGGCCCCGTCGAATATGAGAACATCGTGCAAGAGGGCCCATCCCTCGAGTCCCGGCAGCTCCGCCCGGCACACCAGCCGCATGGCCCATCGCCCGCGCCCGTCCTGGCTCTGCGCCGCCCTGCTGGGGCTCGGCGGCGGCGCGTCTTGCGGCGGCGGGCAGCCCTCGACCGGAGGCCTCAGCCAAGGCGGGGTGCAGGCGGCCTTTGCCGCGGCCATGCCCGAGGTGGAGCGCTGCTTGCGCGCCGGCCGCGCGCGGCTGCCGTACCTCGGTGGCGACATCGAGGCGCTCGTGGAGATCGACGAGCAGGGACGAGCCACGGGCGCCTACCTCGGCAGATCCACGCTCGGCGACGAGCAGGTCGAGGAGTGCATCCTGGAGGCGTACCGCTCCCGGCCCTGGCCGCGGCCGGTCGGCGGCAAGACGGGACAGGCGCGCCAGGGCTACTCCTTCGGCGCGGCCCCGGACCAACCTGCACCGCTCGACTGGAAGCCCGACGCCCTGGCGGCGGCCATGGAGGAAGAGGCGCGGCGGGAGCGGGCCGAGGCCGGCCACGACGGCGGGCCCGACGCCGCGACGGCGGCTCCTTCCTCGCCCTTCGCCGAGCTCGTGGCCAAGCTCGGCCGCTGCCGGACCGAGCCAGGTGCCGGCCGGATCGAGATCACCATGTACCTCGATGAGGACGGCATGGTCCAGTCGGTCGGTCTCGCCACCTCGGACGCGCGCTCCCGGGCGGCCCTGGGCTGCATCGCCATGGTGGTCAAGACCACGAGCTTCCCCTCTCCCGGAAACCAGATCGCCAAGGTCACGATGGGGATCGAATGAGCTGCGGCGTACGCAGAAGCTGGATGGCGGCCCTCGGCGCCGCGCTGCTGCTCCTTGCCGGCAGCGCCCGCGCGGCCGAGAGCATCGCCGAGCTCAAGGAAAAGCTGCTCAAGCACGAGGACTTCCGGGTGCGCACCCAGGCCGCGCTGGCCCTGGGCGCGACGGCCAGCCCCGAGGCCGTCGATCCCCTCTGCCAGGGGCTGGGCGACGGCACCGACACGGTGCGCGCGGCGGCGGCGGCCGCGCTCGGCAAGCTGCAGCGGGGCGGGCTCGACTGCTTGCGGGCCAGGCTCGACAAGGAGAGCGACGAGAACGTCCGCAAGATGATCAAGAAGGCCATCCTGCTCATCGAGCAGGCCGCGGCCGGGCCGGCGATCACGGCCAGCACCAAGTACTACCTGGCCGTTGCCACTACCGTGGACCGGACGGCCCGCGAAGAGAGCGAGGTCGACGCGCTGGTGCGCGCCGTGCTGGCCGAGCAGGCGGCGACGCTGGCCGGCTGCGCGCTGGCGCCGCGCGAGGAGACGCCGGAGCAGGCGCGCAAGCGGCTGCGCCCCCACCCGCAGGTGCTAGGCATGCTCCTCGCCCCCGAGGTCTTCACTCCCGAGTACGGCGACGGACAGCTCACGGTGCGCGTCGAGCTGCGCATAAGCGGCCACCCCGAGGGTGCGGCCATGGGAAGCGTACAGCGCTCGCGCACCGCGGCGGGCGTGCCCGACCGGGACGTGGCCAAGGAGAACGATCTCATCCGCGCCACCACGCGCGACGCATGGGCGCACTTCGCCCAGCTTCTGGCGCAGATGTCGCAGGCCGACTAGGAGCGTGAGCCGCAAGACCGAGGAGCCCCGATGAAACAAGCACCGCCGCCGTCCTCTCCGCGCCAGCGCCGGCGCCTGCGCAACTTCCTGCTCGATCGGCGCTTGCAGCTCAAGTACGCGGGCTACCTCGTGGCCGTCGCGGCCCTGGTGGGCCTCGGGCTGGGGCTGCTCCTGTGGCGCACGAGCCGCTCGCTCGTCGCCCAGAGCCACCAGACGCTCGAGCAGGGCCGGCAGGCCGTGGCCCTCGGCCGGCGTGTGGCCGAGGAGAGCCGCAAGGTCGGCCTCGTCGTCAAGATGAGCATCACCCGGGCCTACGGCGACGCGCCGGAGCTCGCGGCGAGCTTCGCCCAGGACAGCGCCAAGCAAGAGGCGCTGCTGGCCGAGCAAGAGGGTGCGCTGGAGGCGCAGGCCGCCTCGCTCGCGCAGCGAGCACAGGAGCTAGGGCGCGAGCAGCGCACGATGCTTGCCACGCTCGTCGCCTCGTTCGCGCTGCTGGTCGTGGCCATCGGCCTGGGCGGCATAGTGGTCACGCACAAGGTGGCCGGGCCGGTGCTCAAGATGACGCGCCAGATCCGCGAGCTGGGCGCCGGAAGCTGGCGCGTCCCGGACCCTCTGCGGCGCGGCGACGAGCTCGGCGGCTTCTTCGCCGCATTCGAGCAGACGGTGCGCGCGCTGCGCGCCGAGCGCGAGGAGCAGGTCGCGGCGATCGAGGCTTCGCTGGCGGAGCTTCGGGGCAAGATTGAGCCCGCCGAGCTGGAGCCTCTGGCGCGGCTCGCCGCCGACATGAAGCGGGCCATCGCGCCGGAGGTGGCTCCCCAAGAGGTGCCGTGACCTGCGACCGATCGAGCGTGGTCCGTGCTGACGGAACAGGCGCCCGAGCCGCGCCGGCCCGAACGTCGTCAGTCCCCTACGATCGGGCGAATCTCGTAGGTGTCGAGCGCGTGCTCGAAGCTCAGCGTGCCCGGCTCGTAGGCGCCGGCGCCGAGCGGCTCTTCCACTCGGCCTCCGTCCACCTCGGTGACGAAAACCAGGTTTCCCTCTCTCTCCTCGAGGTGGGCATCGTGGAACGGTATCTCGTAGTGCCCGTGCGAAACCGCTCCCGCGGGTGCAGCGCCAGCGCCTTCTGGCAGACCGCCTCGAGCCCGTCGGACACCTGCGCGCCGAGCCTTCGCGGTGTCGGCCGCTCGGCGCTCGTCGCCGGGACCATGAGGGCGAACGCGTTCTCGCCCTCGAGCGGCGGCCTTCCCGAGACGAGCTCGGCGACAATCAGGCCCATGGCGTGCACGTCCGTCCACGGACCGGTCGCGCCGTACTTCTCGGAGAGGAACTGCTCGGGCGCGCCGTACCACGGCGAGAATGGCTTGAAGCCGGTCGCGGTCCGGGTCGCGAGCTGCGTGGCGCGCTCGCCCTCCTGCATCGCCTTGGCGATGCCGAAGTCGAGCACCTTGAGGCGCGTGCCCTGTCGCTCGTTCGCCAGGAACAGGTTCTGCGGCTTGATGTCCCGGTGGGCGATGCCCCGCTCGTGGGCGGCCGCCAGCGCCTCGATGGCCGGCCGGAGCAAGGCCAGAGCGTCGGCCTCGGCCCAGGGCCCGAGTCCGCTCTGCCAGCGCTCGTCGATGACCGCGCGAAGCTCGCGGCCATCGAGCCACTCGAGCACCAGGTAGGGGACCGCCGCGCCGCCCGGCCGCTCGATCTCGCCGATATCGTAGACCCGCACGATGGACAGGTGCGCCGTGCCGAGCTTGGCCAGGAGCTTGCCCTCGGTGCGGAACTGCCCGAGGAAGAGCCGGCGCGCGTCGGCCGTGAAGTGTGCCGGGACCTTGAGGCACTTGAGCGCGACCGCCACTTCCAGGTCGAGGTGAAAGCCTCGATACACCACACCAAAGCCGCCCTCCCCCACCAGGGCATCGACGCGGTACTTGCCGGCCACCGTCTCCCCGGTCAGCCCGAAGACGTCCTCTGCCCCGGCGCCCATCGCGGCGGAGCGTAGCCTGCGGCGGCGCAAGGTGTCCAGGGCGGGCGCCGCCCGAGTCGCCGAGGCTCGTGCGCCGCGCGGGCGTCGAGACGGAGTCCAAAGCGTGGGCGGTGTGGAGTGCGGTGCGCCTGAGCTGGTGCGAGCGCCCTCGGCCAAGCAGAGCTCGTGCCTGCTGTCGCCGAGGTGATGCTGGCGTTGGCCGGCGGCAACACGGGGTGCCAATGAACTCGTCCACGGGCCAGTCTGGCCAACACCCGCTCGCCAACCTCGTGATTTCCTTCTTGCTCCCGCTTGGCTGGATCGCACAACATGGGGCCATGTCGACCTTGGCCCGGCGGACTCCTGGACGGCACTTGGCCAGGGCAGGCACCGTCCTCTCGGGCCCTACCGGGCTTGCTTTCGCCAGCCGCAGGAAAGCGCCAAATGACCGGCGACCTTCTCTTCGAGGTTCCCACGCCACTTGGTTTCTCGGTGCGATGTACCCGGGCGTACTGGGAGTTCATCCTGACCTACAAGCATCCAGTTCTTCGGGGCCGGGAGCAGGACATCGAGCGGGTGCTGCGCGATCCCGACGAGGTGCGCCGCAGCCGCAAGGATCCCGACGTCCTTCTCTTCTACCGAGCGGTGACGCCGCGCTGGCTGTGCGCCGTCGCCCGCCGCGAGGACGGCAGCGGCTTCTTGATCACGGCGTATCCGACGGACACAATCAAGATGGGACGAACGGTATGGACAAGATCAAGGTGATTCACGATGGCGTCGGTCACACGCTGACGGTTTGGTTCGACGATCCGGGCAAGGAGCACGTCTGCGAGGAGACCGCGGACGAAGTCATCCTCATGAAAGACGTCTCTGGCCGGGTCATCGGCTTCGAGCTCCTGCACTACCGGCCGGCCGCGGCGGCCGGAACCGGCCTGACGGTCGAGACCGTCGTGCAGGCGCAGCCATAGGAAACCCACGTGCGTGAGAACTTGCGGGCGTGGCGCGACCGGCGGCGGTTCCAACTACGAGGAGGCACGCGGTGCCGCGAGCAGCGCGGACTTCGTGGACAAGATCCGACTCGCGAAGAAGGAGCTCAGGGAGGCGCACTTCTGGCTGCGAGTCGTGCAGGGCTCCAGTCCGCCAGTGGGCCGGCCCGTCGTCAGCGCCCCATCTCGATCGTCCGCCGCTCGCCGATGGGCTCGACGACATCCGGGGAGAGCTCGGCGAAAGAGTAGACGTACTTCTCGCCCTTGCGGGGGGCGAGATCTACGTGGTGGAACGTCCCTTGGGGGTCGCGGTAGTGCAGGCGGACCTCGGGCTTGCCGCCGACGTCCTGCACCGAGACGACCGCGTCTTGGAACGCGATCCGGAACACGTGCTTGCCCGGGACACGGGGCGCCGCGGTGTCGTCCGCCTGAAACATCCGGATGCTGTCACCCGCCGGTTTCTCCTCCACGCACCACGTCTCCATGAGAAGCCGGTCCCCTTCGGGAGCCACGTTGAACTCCCCCGTGGCGACGCAGAGGAACTCGATCTGCCGGCGCTCGGTCGGCACTGGTTCGCCCCGAGCGAGCCGGGCAAGGGGGCCGTGGACGAGCTCCTCGTACTTCGACCCGGGAGGGTCCTCCGACTTGGGCTTGGGCAGGGGAGCCGTCGCCACGGGCGGAGCCGGGCCTGCCGCCTTCGGAGAGGCGGGGGCGGCGGCCTGACAGCCCGTGACCGCCAACAGGAGCGGCGCAAGGTTCAGGACGGCTTGTCGCATTCAGCCAGCCTGGCCGGCGAGGCTAGCGCCGGTGCTGCTCCATGGCTAGCCTGGAGCGTTGGCGCGCCGCCTGGCTCGCGGCGTCGCGGTCTTGGCGTTATTCTATGCTACCCCCCAGAGCCATGGGCGGCGCGGGTTCGAGCGGCGAGGGCGGCGGCAGGCACGCCGGGCCGGCCTGCGCCTCGCCCTACCCCCTGAGCCGGCTCGCGCCGCGCCACGAGCTCGTGAACGTGGCGCGCGAGATCGAGCAGGCGGATGCGCTGCTGCGCGTCTCGGCGGGCGCCAAGCTCCAGCAGATCGTCGAGCAGATCCGCGCCCTGCAGGAGCAGGCGCGCAGCGTGCTGGCCGAGGCACGGCGCGACGCCGAGCTGCACCGGGCGCGCTGCTGCTTCGTGCGGCGGCCCGGGCACGTCTATCACCTCTACCGCGGTCGCGACGGCACGCTCGTCTTCTCGCTGCTCTCGCCCGAGGACTGGGACGGCGAGCCGCCCCACGATTTCCAGGGCTCCTTCCGGCTGGAGACGGACATGTCCTGGACGCCGGTTGGCGAGATCGGGCGGCGCGAGGAGGCGGCCGACGTGGTCGCGGCGCTGCTGGAGGCGGCGGACCGCAAGGGCTAGTCTAGCGCACCCGGGCGTGGCCAGGTACGCTTGGGGTCGGCCGCCATGCGGCCACGGCGAGGAGGCACAGAGAAGTGATAGGCAGCATTCGGTTCGGCAGGCGCGCGGCGGTGCTGGCGCTGGTCTCGGCCATGGGCGGCGCGGCGGCGTGTAGCGGCAGCGAGCCCGCCGTCATCTCGCAGAGCAGCAGCGGCAGCGGGGGCGCGGGCGGCTGCCCGTCCGGGCTCAAGGAGTGCGGCGGCCGCTGCGCCGACACGGCGCTCGATCCGCAGCACTGCGGCGGGTGCGGGAACGCCTGCGCGCAGGGCCAGGTGTGCTCGACCGGCCAGTGCGGCTTCGAGTGCGGCGGCGGCACGACCAAGTGCGGCGGCAAGTGCGTGCGCACCGACAACGACGCCGAGCACTGCGGCGGCTGCAACCAGGCATGTGGCGTGGGCGAGCTGTGCTCGGCCGGCCAGTGTGGCGTGCAGTGCCTGGGCGGCACCACCTTGTGCGCCGGGGGCTGCGTCGACACCAAGCTCGATCCCGGCCACTGCGGCGGCTGCAACAAGGCCTGCGGCCCGGGCGAGGTATGCTCGGCCGGCCAGTGCGGCATGGACTGCGCCGGCGGCACCGCGAAGTGCAGCGGCAAGTGCGCCGACACGGAGATCGATCCGGCCAACTGCGGCGCCTGCGCCAACGCGTGCGGCGCCGGCGAGGTGTGCTCGGGCGGCGCGTGCGGCATGAAGTGCACCGGCGGCACGGTGCAGTGCGGCAACAAGTGCATCGACACCAAGCTCGATCCCTTCAACTGCGGCCGCTGCGGCGAGGCCTGCGGCCAGGGCGAGGTCTGCTCGGCCGGCCCGTGCGGCCTGGAGTGCGCGGGCGGCACCACCAAAGAAGTGCGGCCTGGACTGCACCGGCGGCACTACGAAGTGCGGCAACAAGTGCGTCGACGCGCAGTCGGACGCCGGCAACTGCGGCCTGTGCGGCAAGGCCTGCCTGCCGGGACAGGTCTGCTCGGCCGGAACATGCGCCCTGGTGTGCGGGGGGGGCACCACCAAGTGCGGCGACAAGTGCGTGGACGCGCAGTCCGACGTCGCCAACTGCGGAAGCTGCAACAACGCCTGCCCGCAGGGCCAGGTGTGCTCGGCCGGGAGCTGCGCGCTGGTGTGCGGCGGCGGCACGACCAAGTGCGGCTCGTCTTGCGTGAACGTGCAGACCGACGCCGCCAACTGCGGGGGCTGCAACAACGCCTGCCCGCAGGGCCAGGTGTGCTCGGCCGGGAACTGCGCGCTGGTGTGCGGCGGCGGCACGACCAAGTGCGCCGGCAAGTGCGTGGACACGCAGACCCGGCACGACCAAGTGCGCCGGCAAGTGCGTCGATCTCCAGGTCGATGCCGCCAACTGCGGAAGCTGCGGTGCCGCCTGCGGCAAGGAGCAGGTGTGCAGCGCGGGCAAGTGCGAGCTGCTGTGCACGGGCGGCACGACCAAGTGCGGCAACGCCTGCGTGAGCCTGCAGACCGACCCGGCCAACTGCGGGCAGTGCGGCAAGGCGTGCGGGCAGGCCGAGAGCTGCGACAAGGGCGCGTGCGTGACCGTCCTCCTCAAGACCTGCAAGGACATCCTCGACTAGGGCAAGAGCCAGGGCAACGGCACCTACGACGTCGATCCCACGGGCGGCGACCCCGCGGACAAGTTCAAGGTCTACTGCGACATGTCCGCCGACGGCGGCGGCTGGACGCTGCTCGCCTGGACGGGCAACTCGGCCCAGCAGCCCTACGGCGTGCCGTACCCCGGGCTCGCGCCCTGCCCCGCCCTGAACTGCCTGCGCGGGTCGGTGAGCGCACCGCCCGGACCGCAGCAGTTGATTGCCCTGTCCAAGGACTTCGCCAAGGCGCAGTCGCAGAACACGATGGGCAGCTTCACCGCCATGGCCGGCTACCAGTACGCCGGCAAGTACGTCTACAGCACCCTCGCCAACCTGAAGCTCACCTACGGCCTGCTCAACTGCAGCGGCCAGAACTACGCGCAGGGCACCTTCACCGCGCTGGTCGGGCCGGCCACCTACAATGGCGCGGCGGTCTACCTGTCGCAGGGCCTCGTCTACCAGAGCTACGACTTCTCGTCGGACGGCAATCAGTACATCTGGAACGTGGGCGTCCCGAGCACCTACTGCGACGGCAGCGGGGTCATGCCGGGAAGCTGGATGGGCACCTGGAGCCAGAGCCAGTACGGACCGTATCTGCCCAGCTCCACCGGTGCCCACTCCGTCTGGGTTCGCTAGCGGGCGCCGCGGCGCGCGCGCCGCCACCCCAGGGCCACGGCCGCGACAAGCGCTACGAGCAGGCCGGCGCCGCCGCCGCCGCCACGCGCCCGGCCGGGCGCCGCGCACAGGCAGCTCCGGCCGGTCAGATCCCACGGGGCCCGGAGGCGGCCGGCGCCCCCGGCCGACGCGTCGGCCCCACCGGCCGAGGCGTCGGGCTCCCCGGCATCGGGCCCGCCCGCGTCAGGCACCTCGGGCTCGATCTGGCAGGCGGCCGAGCAGCCGTCCCCGTCCTGCTGGTTCCCGTCGTCACACTGCTCCGCGCCGGCCACGACGCCGTCGCCGCAGCCCGGCGTGCAGACGCTGGGCTGGCCGCTGCAACTGTAGCCGGGCTCGATCTGGCACAGGGCCGAGCAGCCGTCGCCCCCCTGGGGGCCGCCGTCGTCACACTGCTCCGCGCCCGCGATGAGCCCGTCGCCGCAGACCGTGTGGCACGCGCTCGGCGCGCCCGCGCACGTCCAGCCGGGCTCGATCGCGCAGGCGGCCGAGCAGCCGTCCCCGCCCTGCTGGTTGCCGTCGTCGCACTGCTCGCCGCCCAGGACCAGGCCGTCGCCGCAGCTCGGCGTCCACGATCAGGCCGTCGCCGCAGATGGGCGTGCAGGTGCTGGGCTGCCCCGCGCACTTCCAGCCCTGCTCTACGGCGCACACGGCCGAGCAGCCGTCGCCGCCGCTCGCGTTCTTGTCGTCGCACTGCTCACCCCCCACGATGAGCCCATCGCCGCAGACGGGCGCGCACGCGCTCGGCTGGCCCGCGCACTTCCAGCCCGTCTCCACCGCGCACAGGGCCGAGCAGCCGTCGCCGCCGCTCGCGTTCTTGTCGTCGCACTGCTCCCCGGGCAGGACGAGCCCGTCGCCGCAGTCGCAGGCGTCGCCCGTGCCGTCCTTGTCAACGTCGGCCTGTCCCGGGTTGAACACCATGGGGCAGTTGTCCACGCCGCTCGGGACGCCGTCCTTGTCCGGATCGTCCATCTTCACCCGGAAGCTCTGCGAGAACACGAGCACGCCGGCCTGCTCGCCGGTGTGCTTTCGCTCCTGGTCCTGGCAGCGATCCTCGTCCACGCGCAAGAAGACCGTCTTGGGAGTAAGGCCGAGGTAGCGCGGCCAGCCCCCGTCGGTCTCGTTGCGGGTCTGGAGCTTGGCCACGAAAAGCGGAATGCCGGAGTACGTGTTGGAGAACGTCACCAGCGTGGACAAGTCATCCCAGCCTGCCACCACGTCGCCCGTGCGGATCGTCTCGTAAAGCACGCCCTTGCCGTCGGCGTCGGTGAACTTGCCCTTGACGTTGCCGTCGATCGCCACCCAGCCGACCACTTCGGCCTGGCCCAGGGGCTTCGAGGTGCACTCGCAGCCGTCGAGCGCGAGCTCGAAGCCCTGGGCCGTGACGTTGCGCACGGCCGTGGCAAGGAACGGCGTGGAGGGCTGCTTGGGCAAATCGCCCGTCTCGTTGGCCAGGCTCTGGATCTGGGCGAGCACGATGGGGCTGGTGAAGCCGGCCGGCAGCGCCACGGCCTGCATGCTGCCGCCGCCCTTGTAGACGAGCGTGCTCGTCTTGACCACGCCCGCGGCGATCTTGCGGTCGTCGGGCAGCCACCACTGCCCCGCCTCGACCACGAGGTAGGCGATCTGCATCTCGACGTGCGGGCCGTCCTCGCTCGGCGGCTCCGCCAGCGTGAGCTCGAATGAGCCCTTGGTGACGTTGCGCAGCCGGAAATCCGCGGGGTTGTCGCCGTTCGAGTTGGGAATGGCGATGATGATGGGCTGCTCGTAGTCGTAGCTCAGCTTCACCGTGTCCCAGGTGGGCACGTCGTAGGTGTTCTTCTTGTTGACCGCGCCGCCTTCGAGATGAAAGACGTAGGGCTCCGCGTGGGCAATGGCCGCGCCCGACAGCACGGCCGCCACGAGAAGCTGCGCCAAGACAGCCCCCCGGCGCCGGGCCGGCAGTTCTGCGTCCATCCTCTCAGTCCCCGAAGATCTGCAGCGCCGGCTCGGGGAAGCCGAGCTTGGCCGCGGTGTCGCGCATGAAGTCGATGAGGCCGCGGTACTTGCGCAGTTGCTGGCAAGCCTTGTTGTCGTCGCAGTTGCCGCCCTTGACCTTGGGCGCACCGTCCTCGTCGAAGAGCACCTTGGCCGCGCCGGTCGTGGGATCGAAGGGCTCCTCCGGATCGAGCAAGTATGCCTGGCTCGTCAAGTGGTTGGCCCACTGGATCATCTTCGCGGCGATCCCCTTGTCGTAGGTCTTGCCGAAGATCTGCTCGTCGCCAAAGCGCTTGGCGAGGTAGCGCAGGCCGGTCTCCGGATCTTCCCACTCGACCCGTTGCTCGGGCAGATAGTCGGGGTCCAGGTCGCTGCCGAGGCGGTAGACGCGCGCCAGATCGACCCAGTCGAGGATCTCCTTGCCGGGCTGGTAGACGTAGAACCAGAAGGCGATGAACTTCTGCACCTCGTAGCCCAACTGTGGATCGACGAACCATGCCTCGGTATCGGACGCGCCATTGGCAATGGGGTTGCCGAGCGTATCCACGCAGGCCATCACCTGGCCCACGGGCGCGCAGGCGAGCGGCCCCTCTTGCGGCACGTAGGAGACCCACGCCATCCCGCTCGCGGGCCACGTCTTGCGGCAGTCGGAGGAGCAGGCGTCGCCGTCCTTCTTGTTGCCGTCCTCGCACTCCTCGCCGTCCTGCGGCTGGAGCACGCCGTCGCCGCAGTACGGCGGCTTGTTCGCCTGCGCCGGCCCGAGCGGGGCAAAGGCCGGCCGGCCCTTGTCGTCCGAGCCGATGCGGGGGCCGAGGAGCTGGTAGTCCTCGGTCAGAGCGACGCCGATGAGCCGGCGCATGCCGTCCGGGTAGAGATCCGCGAAGTTGATGTGCCGGAACCGGGCGTCGATGCCGTCCCAGCGCCAGAAGTTGATGGCGCCATAGGCGGCGTTGAGCATGGCCTCCATGGCGTAGGTCTTCTCGTAGTAGCTCCCCGCCTGGTTCAGGTAGTCGATGGTCCAGTAGCCGTGGGCGTACTGGAAGTCGTTGTTGACCGGCCGGCCGCCGTAGCTGACCGAGCTTCCGGCGATCATGTTGCCGTTGGGGATGAAGCCGACCAGGGCCGAACCCGCCGGCGGGACCGCGAACACGTCCTCGGCCGGCATGAGGATGCGGTCGCTGTTGGGGTTGCAGCCCAGGCCGCTCGACGGGCAGTAGTGCAGACCGCGGTGGGGACGGGTCAGCACGCGGGCAAAGTGATCGAAGCCCACCGAGGCAGCCACGGCGTGATCGTAGAGGAAGCTGCCCGGGCCGGTGTTGTAGGCCACAATCGGCGCGAAGGACGCGCCGATATCCTTGGCAAACTGGCGCAGGATGAAGGCCACCGAGTAGGCAAAGCCCTGCGTCAGGTTCTCGATCTTGACGTGGTAGCGCGACAGGGCCCGCTGGTAGGCGCCGTAGACCGTGAAGTTGACCCGGCCGTTGCGGAAGTTGTCGAAGATGTGCCGGTTCTCGTACAGGTTCGTGTGGAAGACCATCTCCTCGTACATGTCGGCGCCGTTGTCGTGCCGGTAGGCCGAGGGGGACCAGCCGTCGGCCCACTCGTCGCTCATGAAGGCGTAGGGTACGCGCGGCCGATTGCGCCGGTCGCCGGCGCGCCGGGGCGTGAAGAAGCGCGGATCGTCGAAGTCCACGGTGATCTGGTCGGGCACCATGTCGGCCCACTGCACGTAGTCGATCGCGGGCCGGGCGCAGCGCTCGCCGTGCACGACCTGGCCGTCCCAGAGCGGATCCCAGGCGCCCCAGTCGGCCTCGCGCCACCATGACGGCGGCTGTGGATCGACCGGCGCGCAGCGCTCGGGCTGCACCAGCTTGAAGACCTGGTTGTAGAAGGAGTAGTGGGGCACAGTCTGCCAGTTGCTGCAATTGCCGGTCTTTGGATCGCAGGAGCAGGTCTTGCCCTCGGGGCAGTAGTTCGCGGTCTGGCCGAAGATGTAGCCCGGGTAGTCGACCAGGGCCTTGACCGCGTCGCCCGTCGTGAAACTCTCGCCAGTGGGATCGTAGAACACCCCATCGTCGCGCACGTCCACCGTGCCGGCGTAGAACATGCGCGTCGCGGCGAGATCGTAGATGCTAAGTCCCAGCATGTCCTGCGTGACGTCGCCCGGGTAGTCCATGATGCTGGAGTTCATCCAGGTCCAGATGGAGCCGTCGATCTCGTCCTGCGTGAGCGGATCGTAGTAGCGCGGGCCGATGCAGGCGGCGCCGTCCTCCTGCAGGCCCTTGCACAGCTTGGTCACGTTGCCCGTGTCGGTGCGGAGCTGCCAGTACTGCGTCTTGTAGTTGTACTTGTCGTAGGAGCTGACGAAGTTGTGGCGCAGCCCGATGGTGTGCCCCATCTCGTGCAGGATGACGGTGTAGTTCATGCGCGTGCGCAGGAAATCCCACATCTTCTGCAGCCGCTCGTGCTGCGCCGCCGCCGATGCCTTGGCATCGAAGGGGAACTTGCGCTTCATCATGGCCGCGGCGGCGGGGATGCCCGTCGGCTCGGGCGCGCCGAGCAAGCACTGGCCCTTGTCGGCGAGCTTCTTCTGCGCCTCGTCGTAGAGGCGCAAGAGCACGTGCGAGTTCATGCCGCGTAGCGGCGAGGCCATCTCGAGCTGCTTCTCGTAGGGCAGGTCGGGACTGACGCCGGCCATCTGCAGCCACATTGGGCCAATCAGCTCGGCCTCGACGCCGGTGTCCTTGGCCTTCTGGATGCGCGCCTCGAACTCCGAGCGGTCCTCAGGGATGACGCCCGGCGGCACGATCTCGCGCTCCAGATCGCGGTACATCTTGGCGAAGCGGCTCATGTCGAACTGCTTCGCGAGCTCGGGCGCCTTCTGCACGTCCTCCAGGGTCAGGCCGGTGATGCCAGAGATGCGCTGCTGCACCTCCTGCTCGGTCATGAGCGGGCCGGCCTGCGCCTTGGCGTAGCCCCCGGCCTGCACCCAGTCGTGCACGTGCTTGCCGCTCGTGATGATCTCCGCCGTGATCTCGCCGTTCATCCAGCGGATCTGGTTGAGGAAGGTCTGCGCGGCCGTGTCGGTGACCGAGTTGTAGACATTGATGTTGGCCGAGATGATCTCCCCCGTCAGCGGATCGCCGAGCGAGGGGCCGTAGCCCCAGGGGCTGGAGGTCTCGGGCGTGGGCCAGAGGTTGACCTGGTGGTAGCGAATGTCGCCGGGCCGGACGACGGTGCCGGCCGGCCCGCAGGCGGGATGATCGGTCGCGCGCACGGGGTTGGCGCAGAGCACGACCATGGGCTCCATCGCCGCCACCGAGTTGGGATCGAGGCCGGAGGAGCACGCAGCGCGGCTCTTGCCCTGCTCCACGCAGATGTTGACCTCGCGCACCCGGTCGAGCTCGGCGTCGTCGTGCGACTGGTCGATGGGGAACACCTTGGCGCACGCCTCGCGCGCCGCCGCGAAGTCCGCGCCGGGCTGGGCCGCAGCCTGCCAGCGGGTGCCAGTCAGCGACGCCGTGCCGGTGCGCATGCACTCGGAGTAGCGCGCCGCCTGCACCGCCGTACGCACGGCCGCGTCCCACTGCCAGGTGGCGTGCTGGGTCGACTCGAAGATCGGCCGATCTTCCATGTTGACGGTGTAGTGCCAGGGGACGGGGCGCAGCTCGCGACGGGCGTAGGGGATGGTGCAGCGACCAACGAGCTCGCTGCAGCGCGAGCCGGGCGCAGTAGGCACGAGCTTGCCGTCCACGTAGACGCCGTGCTCCAGCCGCACGGTCCAGCTCCCGTCGGCGTTGGGCTCGGCGTTGACGGTCTCGCACTCGTCGTCCGTGCCGTCGGGGCCGAGCACGACGATGGGCTTGCCGTCGGAGCCGAGCACCTGGTTGCCCTCCTCGTCCTTGGCGTAGAACTCGCCGTCGCGCGTGGGATCGAGCTTGTTGAGGTAGGTCTCGCGCGTGGCGCAGGGCGCGTCGGAGTGGCTCTGTTGCCAGATGTTGTAGCGCTGGGCGAAGCGGCGGTACTTGTCGTCCACGATGCCGTAGTTGCGGTCGAAGCCGATGCGGTTCTGGGTGAACACGCCGAAGGCGGTCATGCGGGAGCCGTCCCAGTCGATGGGCTCGTAGTCCGTGAAGCCGGGCTCGCCGCGCTGCCCGACGCGGCGGAAGGAGTAGCGCACCGTGACCTCGCTGTTCTCGCAGTTGCCCCAAGGGTAGCTCGCGCCGACGACCAGGCTGCCGCGGTAGAAGCAGGCCGGGACGGCGCCGTAGCCGAGATCGATGATCAGCGGCTTGATGTGAACCTTGTTGGTCACGTCGAAGTAGCCGTCCGCGACCGAGAACACCGGCGCGTCGGGGCTGTTCGGATCGCTCACGTAGTAGGCCAGGTCCTCGACCTCGTAGTCGTCGCCGGCCAACGGATCCCAAAGGCGCGACGAGCTCACCAGGTTCTTCGACCAGTTGACGCGCATGTACTCGCGCTGATACCAGGGCCGGTCGGTCTCGTTTTCCTCGATGACGTTGAGCTCCTCACCCGTCGAGGGGTTGTAGGCGCGCTTGATGTCGAAGTGCTTGTCGATCTCGTACGCCGCCACGACCTCGCCGTTGTTGGTGGTGCGCGCGCCGTGGCCGTCTACGCCGTCGGCCGACTCGTAGGTGAGCCGGGCGTTGAGCGTGTCCTCGGCGATCTCCCATTTCACGCGCTGCAGCATGCCGACCAGCCCCGCAAACACGCCGCCGTTGTCCGCGCCGTAGGGCACGTCCACGATGGTGGCCGCGCTGTAGAACTCCGGGTCGTCGGCCGGCGCCTGCAAGTCCGGGCCGAAGAAGCTCTTGGCCAGGGCGTTGGCCTGCACCCGGTTGATGGGCTCGCGTTCCTCGGCGCAGCCCGCGGCGGCGCCCGCGCACAGGGGCAGGGCAAGGCAGAGTAGGCCGATCCCATGCCGGCGGGTTCTCGTCGTTGTTGCGTTGCTGGTGGGCCTGGTGTCCATTGCCTCTTGTCCTCCGCGCGTCCGCGTACGATACGCCGACAGCGGGGAGTCTATCCGAAGGGACGACGCCATGCACCAGCCGAACTGCAGCCTCGCCCTGTGCCTGCTGGCCGCTTCGCTCGCGGGCTGCTCCTGGGCTCCGCCGCCGAGGGGCGGCGGGCTGCACCTCGCGGATCCGGCCCTCGGCGTGCCGGCCGCCGCCCCGGCCGCGTCTGCGTCTGCGCCGGCGGCTCCGGCCCCGGCTCCGGCCCCGGCTCCGGCCCCGGCTCCGCCGCAGTCCGCGTCTGCGCCGGCGGCTCCGACTGCCGCACCGGCCCCTGCGACGCTCGCCCCCTGCCCGCCCCCGCCCGTGGCGCGGGAGAGCTGGCGGCACCACCGCAGCGCCCTGGTCGTCGGCCTCGGCCCGCCCCACCACAGCGCCGTCGATCCGATAGCCAACCCGGGTGGCGCGGCCGAGCTGCGCGGCAAGTTCGCCTACGGGAGCGTGAGCAAGGATCTGGAGCACGAGGCCGTCCTGGGCTTCGTCCGGAGAAGCGAGCGCTGCGACGACTGGGCGAGCCTGGGCCGGCAGCTCACCGACTCCGACGGCCGCGTGTCATTTGCGCTGCCCGCGGGCTTCTTCCCGGGGCCCGGGCGCTACCCTTTCCAGCTCGTGGTCCCCGGCGATCTCAGCGGCGCGGGCGGCGCCGTGTACGTGCTCGGCCGGGGCAGCCCCGTCGTGGTGTTCGACATCGACGGGACACTCACGGCGGGCGATGCCGAGCTCGTGGGGCAGCTCCTGGGCGGGCCCAGCCCGGCCATGCATGTCGGCGCGCTCGAGATGGCCCACGCCTGGGCGCGCGCCGGCTACCAGCCGGTGTTCCTCACCGGCCGGCCGTACATGCTCACGGCGGCCTCGCGGCGCTGGCTAGCCGAGCGCGGTTTCCCGCCCGGGCCGGTGCGCACCACCGACCACATCGGCCAGGCCCAGCCTGGCGAGCACGGCGTGGGCCGCTTCAAGCTGGCGCAGCTCCAGGAGCTCCGCGAGGGGCTCGGTCTCGTGTTGTTCGCCGCGTACGGGAACGCCGAGACGGACATCTGCGCCTATGCTCGCGCCGGGGTCCCGCAGGAGCGCACCTTCATCATCGGCCCGAACGGCGGGCGTGCCTGCCCGGGCTTCGCGCCGAGCCGCGCCGTGCGCGACTACCTGATCACCTGCGGAGTAGCGCCGGATGCAATCCTCTATTCCGCCCACGGCGAGTACCCGGTGGGCCCGGACGGCAAACCGGACCGCCAGTTCC
>JACQWT010000385.1 GCA_016209145.1 Deltaproteobacteria bacterium
GCGATCGCGGCCGACTCGGCGAGCCGTCGTTGCTAGCGCCGCAATGCGTGAACGCATACCAACCGTGACGTGTGCCCGGGCGCCGTCGGACGCTGGACGGCGGCTCCGCCTACCGCTACCGTGGCCGCCGTGCGCACAGTAGTGGTGGTGACGGCGATCCTGGCGGCGAGCGCGCCGGCGGCGGCCTGGGGCGGTCAGCCGTGGACCGACGAGGATCCTGCGGGCCCGCCCGAGCGCTACGAGCTCGGGGCGGTGGGCGTGCGCGCCGAAGCCGAGTACCGGGCCCAGGCGCTGTACATCAACCCGCTCTCGCTCAACACCGAGACCGAGCGGCGCCTGAACCTGTTCGACCACCGGCTGCGCCTCGGCGGCACGGTCGACTACGACGAGACGGTCTTGCTCACGCTCTCGACGGACTGGCTCGACGGCGTGCTCTGGGGCGACAACGGCCAGCTCGGTCTCGCGCCGGAGCCGAACAGCGGCCTGAACGCCACCACGCGTAACCCCAACGTCACGCGGCCCTGCATCAGGTACCGGCCGAGCCGCGCGGACGAGAGCGAGGCGATGCGCCTGGAGCGCCAGCTCGATCCCAACGCCTACGGCTATGCCCTGTGCGAGGCGGACGTGGTCAGCCTGCGGCACCTGTACGCCCAGGTGAACACGCCCGTCGGGGCGCTGCGGGTGGGCCGGCAGGCGGTGAGCCAGGGCATGGGCGTGCAGACGGGCGATGGTAACGGCCGGCAGAACCGCTTCGGCGTGGGCGGTGCCGGTGACATCGTCGATCGCATCATGTTCGCCACCAAGCCCCTGGAGGCATTCAAGCCCAAGGCCGCGCGCAACAGCTCCGAGCACGAGGGCCTGATCGTGGCCGTGGCGTACGACAAGTGGGTGTCGGACAGCGTGTCGCTCTTCGGGGACGACGTGCACCAGGCGGTCGTGGGCTTGCAGTTCAAGCAGCCCGAGTTTGGCTTCGGTCGCGACCTGCAGATCGTGAGCTGGTACGTGCACCGCTGGGACTCCCAGTACGCGACGCGCATCCACACGTTCGGCCTGCGCGCCCACTCCCGCTTCGGCGACTTCTGGACCGGCTTCGACGTGGCCAGCAACCTCGGCACCACGCGCGAGGTCTCCGAGGCCTACTCGCTGCTGACCGGCGATCCGGTGGTCGAGCAGCCGGTGCGCCAGCTCGGCGCCCGGGCGGTAGCGCGCTACGACCGGCCGCGCTGGGGTGCCTATCTCGAGCTCGACTACGCCTCGGGAGACGAGGATCCGCAGCCCGGCACGCCCCTATCTCAGTTCCGCTGGTCGGAGGACAACAACGTCGGCCTGCTCCTGTTCGAGCACATCGTGCGGTTTCAGTCGGCGCGGGCTGCGGCCGCGGGCGTCGAGACCGTGCGCCGCCTGGGCGCCACGACCTTCCCGCCCGAGCGGGTGGACACGCGCGGCGCCTTCACCGGCGCGCTGGCCGTCTTCCCGCAGCTCGACGTGCGGCCGCACGAGGACGTGCTCCTGCGCGCGGGGGTGTTGCTCGCCTGGGCGCCCCAGCGCCTCATCGATCCCGTGGCGACGCTCCAGGCCGAGGACGGCACTACCATCGAGGACGACCTGGTCAACTTCGCCGGCGGCAAGGCGGGCAGCTTCTACGGCACGGAGCTGGATGGCCGCTTCCAATGGCGCTTCGTGGACCACTTCAGCTTCGACTTGGAGGGCGCCGTGCTCTTCCCGGGCGACGCGCTACAGGACGAGAACGGCAACGCCGTGCGCAGCGTGCTGGTGCAGGGGCGCACGACGTTCTACTACTAGGAGTGTGTCGGAGAAAGCGTGCTCGAAATGGTCCAAGTTATCGAAATCGCTCACTTTACTCTGACGCTGGAACCGAACAATTCCGCGCACTTAGTTTTTTCTCCGACAGACTCCTAGGGAGGGCGGTCACGATGAAGGTTGCCACACGATTGCTGCCCTGCGTCGCGCTTCTGGCTGCGGCGGCCGGCGCGTTGGGCTGCGACTCCTTCGACAGCCCGCCCGTGGCGCTGCTTCCCCAGGCGGTGCAGGGCATGCTGCCCGATCCGGCGGCTCCGGTGGTGCTCGCTTTCTCGGAGCCGGTCGCGCCGGGCTCGCTTTCGGTCAAGCTCATCCGCTACCAGGCCGACATCGAAGGAAGGCTCTTCGACGAGGACGACGCCCCGGACACCGCGCTCGACGTGCTCTTCGAGAGCGGGCCCGATCCGGCCTCGCCCGGACAGTTCAAGGCCACGGATTGGGGCGTCGAGGACGGCGTCGATGGCACCGTGGAGCTCGACACGACGCGCCAGCTCTTCTCCATGTGGCTGTTGCGAACCCTGCCCATCGGCCCAAGGCTCGCCGTCCTGGTGGAGCCCGGCCTGAGCGACGACGCGGGCAACAGCACACGCGCCCGCCAAGTGCTCCAGTTCGGCTTCGCGTTCTCCTGCTCGGAGCAGGCCGGCTCGAAGATCTTCCCGGACGGCGTGTACTTCTTCCTGCTCGACGTCGAGCGCCCGGTCGGCACCCAGCTCCAGCTTTTCGCCGCGATCGAGGTCGATCGCGACACCGGCTCCTTCGTCGGGCAGTTCACCGACGGCGACCGCAACCCCGACCCCAACCGCTGCGCCCCGCCGTGCGAGGAGGGCAAGGCCTGCCGGACGCTGCCGCCCCCGGCGCAGTGCGTGACGCAGTCCGAGAAGGGGGGCACGGTGGACGAGTACCCCGACTGGCTGCCCGCCGCGGCGCCGCCCGAGGGCTTCAGCTTCACCGTCCAGGGCTGTGTGCAGGATCTGCCTGACGCGCAGGGCGTGGCCTTCGGCAACGCACCGGTCGATGCGGTCGTCTACCAGCCGGCCGTTACCGCCAAGGGCATCGATCTCAGCGCGTCTTTCGCCTACGACGAGCAGCACGTATTCCGCGGCGCCGGCTCCTTCACGGCCGAGCAGGTCTTCCTGGGGACGACGCCGAGCGGACCGGGCACCGGCACCCACACGGCTCGGCTGATCCCCGAGGATGAGGTTCCACCGGGCGTGCCCCCGTCGCCTCACGGGCCTTGATCGGGCAAGCAAGATCGGATGGACTAGACACAGCGCCTATCAGGAGGGACCGATGCGCCAGCTCACACTTCTTCTCGGGGTAGTTTCCGCCGCGGCCATCGCCGCCGCCGCAGCCTGCGGCTCGACCACGGTCGACCAGTCGCCATCGTCGAGCGGCACGGGGGCCACGACCGCCGCCGGGGGCGGAGGCGGAGCCGGCGGCGCCGCTTCGAGCTCCAGCAGCTCCTCGAGCTCCAGCTCCAGCAGCTCGTCGAGCGGAGGCAAGACGTGCCCGGACGACGTGAGCACGTGCGAACAGGCCTGCTGCAAGGTGGAGAAGGAGTGCAAGCTGCCCGTGAGCTGCAAGACCATCGGCATCGACTGCAAGGATCCGACCATGGACTGCCCGTCCGGGTGCCTGCTCGATGCCGACTGCCAGTCCATCATCAAGCTGGGCTTGCAGCAGCCGACCGATCCCAAGCTGACCGGCTGCCTCGCCGGTTGCCAGACCGGCACGGGCGGCTCGGGCAGCAGCCCGTGCGTGCAGTGCGGCGCGGGGCAGTGCACCCAGGAGATGTTTGCCTGCTACTCGGACAAGAAGCCCGGCGGCTGCGCGGCCTTCTTCTCCTGCATCAAGGACATGCAATGCTCCGACCAGGGCTGCGTGCAGGGTTGCCTCACCGAGAACCCTGGCGGCCAGACGGTGATCGACTGCTTCTGCCTCAAGTGCGGGCCTGACTGCGGCGACTACTGCGCCGGTGCCGGCGGCGCGGGCGGTGCCGGCGGCGGGCAGTAGCTCGCCGTCGCCCCGTCAGAGCGAGCGGCGCACGCGCCGGCGCTGCTCGATCATGTGCTCGGTGATGCGCCGGCGCGCCGGGGCGCTCTCCACGAGCGTCCAGATCCCCGGCTCGGCGCGGCGGGCGGCGGCCTCGAGCAGCATGTCGGCGGCGCGCTCGGGCGCGATTGTGTCCGACTGCCGGCCGGGCAGCTCCACGACCGCGACGCTGGCGCACAGGCCGGCGATGACGGCCAGCATGTGCTCGACGACCTGACGGAAGCGACCCTCGTCGAAGCCGCCACTTGCGCCCGCGCCGAAGAGCAGGATGCGGTCGAAGCTCAGGCGGGGCCGGCCCGGCAGCAGCAGCACCTCGCCGGCCGCCCCGGCAAAGAACCCGTCGCGCAGCCGTCGTGAGACCCGCCCGCCCAGGCGCCAGTCGCACAGGCCGGCAAGCCCCACGCAGGGTCGCACGTCCTCCCAGAGGGAGCACGCCAGCACCTCGGCATCGAGGCCATCCAGCTCGCCCAGCTTGGGGGGCACGAAGCGCAGCTCCATGGCGGCAGCGTTCGGGGTATAGCACGAAGAGTCTCGCTGCGAGCCGCGTGCTCGCTCTCGCCCAATGGGCTTGCCCCGCAACGCCGCTCCTGCTTGGCTCGGCGCAGTGCAGGACGCAGATCCGACAGCAGCTCCTAGCCCGGCTCCGAGCGCCTCTGACGCCAGCGTGGGCTACGTTCCCGGCGCCGAGGACAACGAGCTCGGGGCGTGGGCGGGCGCGCGGATCGCACGCGCCCTGGAGCGCAGCGCGAGCTGCCGGCGCCACTTCTCGGCCCTGCGTGGGGCCGTGGCGCTGGTGGCCTCCGATCTGCGCGTCTGCGCGACGCTGCGTTTCGACGACGGTCACGTGGCGATCCACGACGGCATGGTCGGCGTGCCCGACGTGACCTTCTACGGTCGCTTGCGGGCTCTGGCGGAGCTGAGCGAGATGGGGCTCTGGGCGTGGCCGCGCTCGCGCGCATTGCTGGCGCTGCTGCGCGGCGAGACCAGGATCTACGGCCTGGTGCGCCATCCGCGCACCGTGATCCGAGTGCTCCGGCTCCTCGCCGAGGCTCCGTGACAAGCCGGGTCAGCGCCGCCCGTGTCCGGGCCGGTCAAACCCGGCCGGAGCCCTCGCTCTGCCCTCGCGCCAAGCTGCGGGCCGCGGCATGCGCCAGCGCGTCGCGCAGCTCGGGGTCTCCGACGCGCTCGATCCGCTGGCGCAGCTCCGGGGGCAGTGGGACCTCGGGGGCTGCGGCCGGCCCGGCCCGCAGAGGACGCGGCGGGGCCGCCGGCGCCGGCACCTCGCCGACCGAGAAGCGTAGGGCGTCGACCGCGATGCCGGCGGCGCGAAGCCGCGCCACGATGGCATCTGACAAGAGCGAGAGCTCGCTCGCCCAGGCCGCGGTGGCCACCCGCACCTGCAAGACGCCCCGGGCGAGGCGCAGCGGCAGGGAGCGCGCCGCAACCCGCGCCCCGACCGCGGCTTCCCACTGCCGCTGCGTGACGGCCGGGCGGCGCTGCCGCTTGGGCGGCGCGATCTGCCGGCAGCGCGGGATGATCTCGCCGAGTTGCTTCACCGCCACCCACCTTCACAGCTTCTCGACGAGCCCAGCGAAGAAGAAGCTCTGCTCCGGCTTGCCCTCGGCGAGCTCGACGGCGTAGCGCAGGCCGGGCTCGAGCACGCGCGTGACCTTGCCCGCCTGGAAGCCGCCCACCCAACTGAAAGCCTGGACGCTGTCGCCCACGCGCCACTCCGGCCGGGGCAAGCCGAGCGGCACGAGCTTGCGCCGCTCGTGGATCTCGACGTGGCCGCTCGCGGTGCGCAGCCAACCCTGGTGCTCGGTCAGGGCCACGACCAGCCCGAGCGAGACGCGCCCGAACTTCGGGAAGCCCACGAAGCCGAGCGGCGCCACGCCGGAGACTACAGGCTCGGCGTGGTCCACCGGCCCCTCCTTGGTCGCGCCGGCCCAGTCGTACTGCGCGAGCCACTGCCCCTTGTCTTGCCGCACGAGGCGCGCCACGACGCCGGGCGTGGTCCACGAGTAGACCAGGGCCACATCGCCCGGCCTCAGGCGCGCGCCTTTGCCGAGCGGCTGGATCACGGCACCCGGGACCGGCCCGACCTTCCTTGGCGCTCGAAGCGGGACGCGCGGGCAGGACGGGCTCTACGACCGGAGGCGGCTTCGTGGGGGCCGGCTCCTGCCCGCAGTCCACCGTTGCGCCCGCTGCGAGGCCGGCGGCGAGGGGCAGGAGCGCGAAGCGCAGCGTGCGCAGGGCGGGCACCCCGGCATCCTACCCGGTCCGCTCGCTTGCTGCTAGGATCCGGGCGGAGCCGAAGTGGCGGAATTGGTAGACGCGGCGGATTCAAAATCCGTTGGTGGAAACACCTTGAGGGTTCAAGTCCCTCCTTCGGTACTGCTGGGAATCAAAGGGGTTCCTGCCCTTCTCTGTTTCGGATCGAATCGTCGGCACCAGGCCCTGCCGACGTTTTCGCCGACGATTCGCGGCCCCTTCTTGCCTCACCAGCAGCCCGAGAGGTCTGCGACGCCGGCTTGCGCCGCCAGCTCGGGGATGGCTTCGTGGAGCGGCGCGAACCAGCCGAGGTTCAGCTCGGTAGAAACGATCTTCGAAAAGCGCAGCGTTTCGATCGTGGCTCTCGGCACCGGGCCGCCGGGGGGATGAACCGAGCGCGGCACCGCGTAGTCGGCAGCGGCGGCCAACATCGCGCCGTCGAGCCCCGAATCACCCGAGGAGGCGGGACCGAAACGCGACGCTTCTGCGCGATCGTTCCCAGCTACCAGTTCCAGCTTCTGTAGTCGTCTCCGTGCCGAAGTCGCTGCCACCGGGGTCCGCGTCGGCTGGGACTTGACGCAATCCGTCCTCACCTCCGACCGGCCGTGGGTCGTCGAGCGGGGCCCGGGCTCCCTGCTATCGGGCGGGGCCTACGGGCTTGAGCCCAGCTTGCCCGGGCTCGTGATCACCTTCGTGACTGCTGGCGCGGCCGGCGGCCAGCCGGATCTGGTCGCTCACCATCCTGAGCCCGGCGCCGTTCGGCCCGCTGCCTGCTCTCCTCCGGGTGGCGGGCCGTGGTTTCTGGCCGAGTTGCTCGCCGCGCCAGTTGTTCCCCAGCGCCACCATCCGTCCATCTGCTATCCTGGCGGTCGAGGGGCGATGCGGGCAAGGTCGATGCTGAGATCAACGACGGCGTGGCGGGGAGCCGCTTCGCTCGGGTTAGTGACCACCTTGGTCTGGGCGGGCCTACTGGCTTGCGGAGAGGGCCGCGGCGTTCCCACGGGCGTCAAGCCGTTCGACTGGTGCGACAGCGACGAGGTCGCCACCATCACCGTGCAGGCAGCGGGGGCCATGGTGGAGGCCCAGAAGGGCAACGTCGCCCTGGTCATTTTCTACTCGTCGCGCTGCAAGCTCTCCAAGGCGTTCTTCCCAACGTTCCTGCAACTGTCCGACGAGTTCGAGGACGACGGGCTCAAGGTCTTCGCCTTCTCGACCGAGGAGTGCGAGAAGAACCTGGCTGACTTCCTCGCCCCGCAGTCGATCTCGTTCGAGCCGACCGTGCTCGTACCCTGGGTGTCGGGCGAGCTGACCGCCGCCTTCGCCAACATCGGGATCACGTTCGCCACTCCGTGGATGAAGCCGCTCGTGGCGGTTGTCGGCAAGGACGGCAAGGCCGCCCGGCAGTGGACTCCGGCGAGCGAGTACGACACCGACCAGATCCGGAGCGTGATTGAGACGGAGACGGGGGAGTAGCCCTCGGTCTCCGAATCGAGGAGAGCGCGAGGGATCTCCGTACGCCGACCAAGGATCTCTCCAGGCCCGCCAAGAAGCTGATCGCCCTGGGGAAGATCACGACGAAGGGCCAGAAGCGGGCGACGACGTACTGGCCCGGGTGAGCGGAAAGGGGCCTGGCGAGGGGGTGGCCTGGCGCTCACTTCGCCTGGGCGTGGACTTCGCGGGGCTGAGGGTGGGCGGCGTGAGCGCCTGAGACAGTGGGCGGCGGTCACCAGCGCGGACGGCTTCGGAAGTGACCGCGCACGTATGTGCCGTCTCGCCGATAGTACCCACCGACATCCACGGTCTTCGGTCGGCCTGTCGCGGCGCTGATGTCGCCGTAGCAACTTCCATTTTCTGCACACCAGGCCCACGGCGCACCAAGGGGCGAAGCGGGGGCCTGCTGCCGGTTGGCTTGGGCAGACAAGAGGCTCGGGTTCGCCATGGCCTCCGCGAGCTGAACCGAACCGAGGAAGGTCTCGACTGCCGACGCCTCTCGGTCGCTTTCCAGCACAGTCACACCGAACTGATAGAGGTGGTCGCTCGCGTCGTTGAGGAAGACCAGCCACCGCGTGTAGAGGGGCAGATCGTGATCGCGCCATCCGACGTGGATTTCCTTCGCGGGACGACGGCCAACAAAGACATCACGCTCGCGCAACATCCGGCCGCCCACGGCGTTGACGATATCTTTGCGGCGGTTGAGGAACGCCGCAGCACGACCCAACACGTTCCTCGCTCCCGAAAGGTCGAAGCAGGTGGCGTCGAAGATCGCACTCGGAGCTGCAAACAGGTACGAGTGCCCGCTGACAGTCTGCCCGCCCATCGTCGCCGTACGCTTCGTGTATTCTGGGTCGCCGGGGAAGCTAACCAGGAAGCCACACGGGGGCGCCGTGACGGGCCTCCACGGAGCCGATGCAGCAGACGGGGATGTCGATTGTGCTTGTGAGCCAACCTCGCGGGCATCCACCGTCCGTTGGGCCACTCCCTGTCCCGCGGCGGACCTCACGGATCCCCTCAGAATCGGGTTGAAGAATTGGTAGGTAACAGATCGATATCACATGGGTGAATCTGTGGTCGCACGACAACGCTCTTGAAATCGCCTGGGGCATGGGGCAGTCATGTTTCATGCCGATACCCTTGGGCGAGGAAGCAGTGTTTGCGTTGGTCGAGGATCTCGTAGGTACGGAGCTTCAAGCGAAGCAAACGTACTCGGTGGCGCACGCTGTGCTCGGTGCCCTGCATGCGGACCGGGCTGGGGTTGCGTCCATCGGGCGAGCCGCGGCCTGGAGACGTGGC
>JACQWT010000386.1 GCA_016209145.1 Deltaproteobacteria bacterium
CCTCTCCGCCGGCACCGTTCAGCGACCCCGACCGACTGACGACCGGGCCGCGGCTAGCCGCAACGCCTTGCGCACCGTCGGCCACCTGCTGTCACAGCCACACACGAGCCCTGGCGGGTTTCGCCCGACACGCTCCTAGCCCCCGGGCCGCTGCCCACCGCTGCCGCGGGCGGCCGCCGCGGCGGGCGCGCAGCAGGGCGCAGCCCGCGAGGAGCAGCAGTGCTCGTGCGCCCGCACCGGCGGGCCTGCCAGGGCGGCTCGGCAGCGTGCAGGCGCAGCCGCCGGCGGCCGTCCACTGCGGGCCTGTCGGCTCGCCCGACCCACTCGTGCTGCCCCCGTCCGCGCTACCCGCGTCCGCGCCTGCGTCGACGTCCGCGGCCGGGGGCTTGCACTTGCCGCCCAGGCAGACGCCGCCGGTGCAACTCGCGCCGTCGGGCACCGCGGCGTAGACGCATCCCGCTGCCGGCTCGCAGGAGGCCGCGACCTGGCAATCCCCTTGGGGCGCGCAGGTGACGGGCGCGGCGTCGCCGCAGGCGCCCGCAACACAGTGCTCGCCCGAGGTGCAGGCGTCGGCGTCGTCGCACGGCGTGCCGTCGCCCAGCGCACTGCACTCGCCGTCGTGCGCTGCGCCAGCAGCGACGGCGCAGGCCTGGCAGTCGCCGCTCCCCTCGCCGCCGCAGGCGGAGTCGCAGCAGACGCCATCGGTGCAGTGGCCGGTCGTGCAGTCGTCGTCGGCGGTGCAGGCCGCGCCTGGTTCAAGCGTTCCGTACCGCACGAGGCGCAGCCGGCCGCGCACGGGCCCGTGGTCGAGTTGCGGATCGCTGCGCGCGTAGCCGACGAGCCAGCTCGCTGCGCCGTCCGTGCCAAGGGAGAACCCGGGCGCGCTCTTGAACGGATCCGCCGATGGGTCGAAGGAGGCGATCTCTATCTCCGCGGGCGACAGCCGCGTGCCTTGGTGGTCGAACCACGCACCCCGCAGCGACCAGCCCGGCGCCTGCTCCCTCTGCCAGGCGACGAGCGAGACGTAGCCGCCGAACAAGATCTGGGGAGGGCCCTTGCGGGCGGCGCTCGCGTCGACGTCGATCGGCGTCGCGTCCAGGAGCTGGCCCGACGGGGCAAGGCGCCTCGCCCGGACCTGCTCGGCCGTGCAGCCGCTCTGGCCCTGGAGGCAATCGAGCCAGGCGACGAAGAAGCTCTCGCCGTCGTACGTCACCACGGGCAAAACCGGAGCGTGGGGCGCTGCCGCCGGCTCGAGCAGGATGGGCTTCGGGTCGATGGGAGTGCCCTTGGCCGTCAGTCGCACGGCGAGCAGTCCCTCGGGATCGACGTCCTTGTAAGCCGCCACCAGGTACACGAGCAGGTACTGCCCGGCCCCATAGGCTAGCCTCGGCGTGCCGGCCCCGGCGGCAGGAGGCGGCGGGATCTCGTACGCGGTGTTGACCTCCCCGGCGGCTCCAACATGCGCGACGACGATGCCCTTGTCGTCGCCGTACGGTTTGCGGCGCTGGGCGGCGACGAGCCAGTTTGCCCCGTCCGAGGCAACGGTGAAGCTGTCGTGCGCGAAGCCCTGGGACACGACGAGGCCGCCTGGATCGAGGACGGCGCCGTCGGTCGCTAGTCGCATCGCCCGCACGACGTTCTCCTTGTTCTGCGCCCCCTTGGTGTCACGCCACACGAGCAGGTGGCGGTCGGCGCTCGCTGAGAGCGCATGGCCTTGCATGCCGCCTCCCTCGGCCAGCGGCAGCCCTGCCGGATCGACCAGCGTGCCATCGGGCGTCGCGCGCGCGCCCGTCAGCGTCAGGCGTAGCTCGTACAGATCGACCTCCAGCGGCTTGCCGCGCGTGTCCTGCCAGGCGAGCAAGTAGCTCCCGGCGGCGTAGCCAGCGTACGGCGTTTCCTGCGCGTTCCAGCGCTTCGAGACAAGGGGCGTCGCGAGCACGGTGCCATCGTGCGCTACCAGGGCGGCACCGTAGGGCGGGCTCTGCCCCGCATCGTACGACCAGAGCGAGAGGTACGACCAGACGAGCAGGCAGTGCGCCGGGCCGCACGCACCCTGCGGACGCCAGTCGTAGCCTACGGAGCTGGCGATCACGGCGCCGTCCGGGGGCGCAACGGCGCCCTGCTTGGAGATGCGCGCGAGGCGCAGCGATCCGGGAACGGCCCAAGCAACGAGATAGCCGTCGCCGGCAGACAGGGCGAGGGCGGGCGCCTCGGCCAACGTGCCCTTGGCTACCGCCACCGGTGGCCCAGACGGCGTCCCGTCCGCGCCGATCCGCCGCGCCACGAGCCCGTTGAAGCCGTCCGGGAAGCCGTTCGGCGCGCAGCTTCCGTAGACCGGCTTGGTCAACGTCTTCCACACGACGAGCCAGCCGTCGCCGTCGGCCGCCACGGCGGGCCAGTACGCGCAGCCGCTCGGCGGCGAGATGGTGATGGGATCGACGTCGAGGATCTTCCCGCTCTGTTGCAGGCGCACGCCTCGCACGAGGACGTCGTAGCCGAGCGGCTCCTCCCAGACGACGAGCGCCGTGTCCCCGTTCGACGCCACGGCCGGCCTCTGGACTAGCTGGTTGACCGGCCAGGGATCGATGGCCAGGCCGCCCGGATCCAGCACCGCGCCCGTCTCGCTCACGCGCGCGACGAAGATGCCATGCGGAGGGCCCAAGTCGTGCCAGGCAACGACCCAGCCGTCCGCGAGCGGGGCGGCAGCGGCCTCAAACTGGCTCGTGGGGCCGCCGGCCACGACGAAGGGCGCGAGATCGAGAGGGACCGCGCCGGGTCCGATGCGCGCGGCATAGATGTCGCCACCCCATGGCGCCCATGACCCTGGGCCGTCCACGACCATGAGGTGGCTCTTCTTGCCGGGCACAAGCCGGCCGAGCGGCACGCCGGGCACGAGGAGGCCGAGCGGATCGACGACCGAGCCGTCATCTCCGATGCGCGCGGCAAAGGGGCCCTTGCTCGAGGCCGCTCCCTTGTCATCGCCGTAGAGCACGAGGTAGTCGGCCCCCTCGCGCACGACCGTCGGCGCGCCGAGACCCGAGCGCAGGAGAACGGGTGTGTCGAGACCGAGCTCAGCGGATAGGACCGGCGACGCCCGGGAGGGCGTCGCCGGCGCGCACACGAGGAGCAGAGCGGCGCTGATCGCTCCCGCTCGCCGCAGCTTGCGTCGGCTGCCACGGGGCATGCCGAGTCGCAAACGCAAGAATCATGCCCCGCGCCAGCGTCCCGCTTGGGCGTGCTCGTCCGCAAAACAAGGTACCGCCGCGCCGGCGCCAGCGCGGCGGCCCCTGTGACAGCCTGGAGCTGTCCCAGGGGGCACCACATGTGACAAGCTGGCCTGATTGGCGGCGGCGCCGTCCGGTCGTTCCCGGGGGCCGGTGGGATCCAGCAGCTTGGTGGCGCCGCCCTGGGGGTGCCCGGCGCTGCACATCTTCGCAACGCGGATCGATCTGGGGAGAGGGCTGGCCCATCTCGATCGTCGGCGCGGCGCCTTGCCCGGCGGCCCGCAGGCGGCGTGCCAGGCGCCAGGACCCGGACGTCGACGAGTCCAGACGTGTCCGCAACCCGGCAGGCCGACGGCCGACACCTCCGGGTGGACCTGGCGGTCACTGGCGCACCCTGCCACTTGCGCGACGCCGCCCCCGGCTCGGCGCCGTACTGTGGCCAACGCCAGGAGGGCCGCCACGGCAAGCAGCGGAGGCGCCCCTCCGGGCCTTGGCAGCCGGCAGCCGCAGCCGGCGGCCTCCGGCACGGCGCCGTCGTGGTCCGAGCGGGGCACGCACTGCCCGGCCGAGTCGCAACGATGCGAGGCGATGCAGTCCGAGCTGGAACTGCAGGGCTTGAGGCAAGCGCCCTGCACCTCGTCGCAGACGTAGGGCGAGCAGTCGGGGCAGGGCGGCAGCGGCTCCGGCAGCTTCGCGCAGTTGCCGGCGTCGCACTCGTACCCGTATTGGCACTGGTCGTCGCCGCTGCAGCTCGTGGGGCAGTCCGGGCCTCCGCGGCAGATATACCCAGGGCACTTCCCGATCCCGCTATCTTCAACGAGCCGGCACAGGCCCACATCGCCCTCGCGGATGGGCCGTCCCTGGGCGAAGCGAGCAGTCATCCATTCCCCAACCGGGCGCACCGATCAAGGCGAACGCCTTGCTGACGCTCACCGACTCGCCGAACCCGTCGTTGGACGTCGCAAGGGAAGGGGCGAGCGTCTGCGTCTCGGTCCAGCCCAGCATGCCCCGTACGTACACGTGCGCCGAGGACAGCGTGCCGCAGTAGGGTGCAGGGGCCCCCACCACGATAGTATTGTCGCTGATGCTGACCGAGCGGCCGAATTCGCCACTCGCATCGGCCGGGTTGAGCTTCTTCGGCGTAGCCCACTCCCCATCGCTTCGTTCGAACACGTAGGCTGCCCCGGCCCCGGGAGCCCCCGCGACGATGGCGTCGCCGTCGAAAGCGACCGACCAGACCCCGCCGAAGGTCTTCAGCTTCTTCTTCTCGACCCAGTTGCCGCCCGCCCCAGCGAAGACGTAGACCCCGTTCGCCCAGGGGGCCGCCACGACGATCGTGGAGCCGGCGACGCCGACCGAGAGGCCGAAGTAGGTGCCTGCGCCGGGGTCGGAGGCGAATAGCATCTGCTGCTCCTGCTCCGTCCACTTGCCGCCGCTACGCTCGAACACATAGGCCGCGCCTGCCTGCTCGAGGCCTGCGTTGCAGACCCCAGAGGCGCCCACCACGACGGTATCGCCGTCGATCGCGACTGACCCGCCGAACCCGTCGTTCCAGTGAGCATCCGCAGCGGTCAACTCCTGCACGTTCGTCCACTCGGCGCCGCTTCGCTCGAACACGTAGGCCGCGCCCGAATTGAACCACAGCTCCTCGCCGGGCGGTTCGTGGTCCGGGGCTCCCACCACGATGGTATCGCCATCGATGGCGACGGCGGAACCGAACAGATCCGCGAGATTTGCATTCCCAGCGAAGAGCTTGTCCTCCTGCCCCCAGCCTGCCTTGTTGAGCACGAAGACATACGCGGCACCTGCGCCGTCGCCTATCCACCGGCCATCCTGCTCGGGAGCCCCCACCACAGCGATGTCGCCGTCGATGCTGACAGACGAGCCGAAGCGGCTGCCCGCAAGCGGTTTGTCGGCCGTGAGCGTCGGTTGCTCCGTCCACACCAGCGGATCGACCACCACCGGGTACCGCGCCCCGCGATCATCGACGTGCAGCGCGATGACGCCTCCGTTGGCCGTGATCCACGAGCGGAGCAGCCTGCCGCTCGCGTCGCGCGCCGCAAGCTTGCCGTAGGCGAGCCGCTGCTCGCCGCTGCGGTCCACGAGCCGCACGTGCTGGCCGCCAGGCGCGCCCTCGGCCGCTAGCCCACGTACAGCCACCTCGATGAGGACCTCGTCCTCGCCGGCCGGCGGCCGGTGAAGATCGAAGCCCTGCTCGAGACCGAGCGGACCGCTGGTGTACCACTCGTCGAGGTCCTCGCCGCGCCGCCACCTTGCGCGTTGGCCCTCCGCGCGCAGGTCCGGGCGGGCGGCCGGCACGGGCCGGAGCAGGCCGGGCCGGCCGAGGTGGGCGAGCTCCAACTCGAGCCGCCACGCCGGCTCTGCGGTGTCGGGGAGCACCCGCGCAGCGCCGACCCCTAGCTCGTAGCGGAGCCCAGCGAGCGAGCTCTGGGTGACGATTCCGGCCGCTGCGTCGCGGGCGTCGCCCGGTGTGCACGAGGCGAGAGCCAGCGCCGCAATGATCGAAACGACCGCGTGCTTGGTAGGGCATGCTTCGTTCGTAGCAGTCATGGGCGTGTCGCTGACTAGAAGGCGTATCCCGCGCTGACTCGGGGGATCCACATGAGGAAGGGGCCGTAGGCGCGCTCGGCCGCGGCGAAGCTCGTGCCGGGAGCGCAGTCGATGCTCGTCGGGTTGCTGCCGCACTGGTCGTCCAGCACGATGATATCGCCTGTTTGGTAGCGAGGACCGTCGAGCGCGAACAGCGCCACCGCGAGACCAGCGCCCGCCGAAAAGCCGCCGAGGTGCAGTCCGATCTCGACCTCGGGCATGACGAGCAAGTCGGTGCTCGTGGCGCCGGCCTCGGAGCCGAGCGCGGCTACGGGCAGCGTCCTGCCGGCTGCCGCTGCGCTGCCGGAGATGCTGTCGCGCGCATGGGCGAACAGCGCGCCGACGAGCAGGTGGCTGCGCAGTTCGAGGTGCCGGCCGAGCGGCTGCCGATAGCCCACGCCCCCCGCGGCGAACGGCCCGGACAGGCGCATGTTGTCAGCGATGTGATAGCTGGTCTGCACGACAGTCGGCGGAGCTTCGCTGCGGGCCGAGAAGGAGCTTTGGAAGTCGCGCCTGAGCTCCTTGCTCAGCGACAAGTAGCCGCCGGCCGCCTCGATGGAGAGCCGCGGCAGGGGCTCGTAGCCGGCCCGAGCGCCCAGGGCGAAGCCCAAGGCGGTGGGGTCGCCTTCGCACTTCCCGCCACCACACGATTCGGCCTCGCTGCCCAGGTCGTGGCTCAGCCCGACGCCGCCGAAGACCTCGAGCAAGATCTTGCCCCGCCGGCTGCCCGGCCGGTCGCCTCCCCAGCGCGGATGGCTCTCGTCAGCGCGCAGGCGCAGCGCGAGCTCGGGCTCGCCATCAGGCCCGCTCACGACCTGCCGCTGCTCGGGGAAGTAGCCGAGCTCGTGCGCCTCGACGCTGTGCCGGCCCGTGGGCAGACGGCCCTGCCAGCGGCCGGTGCCGACGGCCACCCCGTCCACGACGAGCTGCGCCGTCGCCGGGTCGGCGGCGACCCGCATCTCCGGTCCGAGGGGACCGGTCTTCACCGGGGCGACGACGCTCTGGCCCTTGACCACTGTGATCGTGCGTGGCGCCGAGCCAACGTCGCCGAGACGAACGAAGTACAGGTGCGCTCCGGGCTCCAGCATGCCTTCCCAGGGCGTCTTTCCGACAAGCGTCCCGTCGACGTACACGTCCGCCCCCGCGAGCGCCGGGTCGTCGACCAAGAGCCGACCTATGGCCGCGAGAGGTTCCAGCCTTGCGTCGACCGACGCGGTCTGGCCGGCCGCCACGTCGACCGTCGCACGGAACGAGCCATAGCCTGGCTCGATCACGCGAACGTCATGTCTGCCTGGCAGCACCCGAACCGGGAAGAGCAGGGGCAGCTTGCCTCGGAGGCGCCCGTCGACAGTGAGCGAACCGAACGCGTCGGTCCTGACCTCGATGCTGCCGAGCTTGGGCCGCAGCAAGGCCATGTTCCACGAGACGGCGGCCTGCTCCTCGGCCGTCAGGCTCTGGCCGAAGCTCGCCAGCAGCTCGTCGTAGAGCTCGAGCGCCTCGTCGAGCCGGCCGAGCTCCTGGAGACACATGGCGGCGTTGCGGGTGTTCGATCCCGAGGCCACGAGCGCCCGGGACCGCGTGAAGAACTCGAGGGCGCCCTGGTAGTCAGCGGCCTTGAGCAGCACGTTGCCCTGGCCGAAGAGCTGCTTGGCCTGCGCCAGATCGGGCCCGGCAAGCCTGTCCGCAAGGTCCGTCTCGCGGGGGGCTGACGCTGCCGGCGCACAGGTGCAGGCAGGCGCAGCGGGCCCCGAGCCCGGAGGCTCGGCCTGCGCCGCTGCCGCAAGCGCGGCGAGCGCTGCCAGCAGCGCCGCGGCCATGCACTCGCGCTCCCGTGCCAACATGGCCGCCACCGTGACTACCACTCGTCCTTGGGCTTGAGCGTCGGCACCGGGCTCGGCGTGCCGGTGCCGGTGGCCGCGGCCGGGGACGTGGTGCTCGCGCCGCTTGCCGGCGTACGCTCGCCCGGAGCCGGGGGCGGCCGTCCGGCGCCTTCGGGCTCGCCTCCGAGCGCCATCTTCGCCGGAAACGCCGTGCCGTCGCTCCTGAGCACCACCGTGCCTTCGACCCTGCGCCGGCCGTCCGAGAGCACGACGGTGAATGCCTGGCCCGGCGCGCCCTCGAGCGCCAGGCGTCCACCCTGCAGCTCCCGCTTCTTGCCGTCCACCGTCACCTCGGCCTGGCTCGGCTCGATCTCCACCGTGGCGGTCACGACGCGCGGGCGGCCGGCCGCGCCTGGCGCGGGGCCGGCACTTCCGGTCGCTGCCGCGCTCGGACCTGGCCGCAGGGCCCGATCCTCGCTCCCGCCGCGCAGGTAGCCGGCGATCACGGCCCCGGCCGCCACTGCCGCGCCGAGCGCGGCGACGGCGACAACGGCGCGCGTCCGGCGGCGCGGGGGCTCCATGGCACGCGCCACCGTCGTGGCCGTCGTCGTGCGGCCCGCGCCAAGCCCGGGCCTGGAGGCTCGCGGCGCCACGAGCGAGCGGCTGCGATCGGAGACGCACACAATCTCGTCCAGCTTGACGATCTGGCTCCGGCCGGCATGCGGCTCGATCGCGGCGGCGAGCTCCTGGACGGACTGGAAGCGGGCGTCGGGATCGCGCTCCAGGCATCGGTAGACGGCCTCGGCGAGCCCCGTCGGCACCCACGGCGCCTGGTCCTGGATGTCCGGCACGGCCTCGGTGCAGATGGCGATGATCAGCTCGCCCACGGCCTCCCGGTCCTGCCAGGGCGGGACGCCGGCCAGGGCCTCGTAGAGCGACACGCCCAGGCTCCAGACGTCGCTTCGCTGGTCGAGCTCCTTGGAGCCGCGGGCCTGCTCGGGCGACATGTACCGGGGCGAGCCGACCACGCCGCCCGTGCCCGTGACGCTCGGCCCCGTGCTCGACGCGCCCTCGGCGCCGGGCAGCACTCGCTTGGCGATGCCGAAGTCACAGACCTTCACCACGGCCTCGCCGCCGGGCAGCGTGTGCAGGAACAGGTTGGCCGGCTTGATGTCGCGGTGGACGCGCCCGGCCTCGTGGGCCGCGCCGATGCCCCGGCATGCCTGCACGAACAGCCGGGCCACGGCCGCCGGCTCGAGCGCGCCATGCCGGGCGATGAGCCGGCCGAGATCCGTGCCGTGCAGCAGCTCCATGACGATGAAGGGCACGCCCCGAGGGGCGTCGGAGCCGACCTCGAAGGCGCGCACCACGTGCTCGTCGTGCAGGCTGGTGACGGCGCGCGCCTCGCGCACGAAGCGCTGCAGCGCGGCCGGGTTGGTGCCGGCGCGCTCGGCCGCGATCACCTTGATCGCATAGCGGTTACCGTCCCGGTCGCAAGCCTCGTAGACCACGCCCATGCCGCCCGCGCCGAGCAGCCGCACGAGCGTGTAGCGCCCATCGAGGGTGGCCCCCGTCATCGCGTCCCGCAGGGTGTCCTCCGACGTCACATCCTCGCCGGCCGCGAGGGCGGTCCAGCTCCGCACGAGCTCGGCCCGCGGAGCACGCACGCGGCGGGCGGCATCGGCCAGCGGGGCGAGCGCCTCGGCCGTGAGCGACAGGGCCGAGCGCGCCAGCGGCTCCAACGCGCGGGCGAGCTCGCTGGCGTTGGGGCAGCGCGCCTCGCGGTCGCGCAAGAGCGCGCCATGGACCAACGCCGCGAGCCGCGGGTGTAGCCACGGAGCCGCGTCCTGCAGCGCCGGCGCCTCGCGCGCCTCGAGCTCGCCCGCGAGCTGGGCGAGATTGCGCACCTCGGCGAACGGCGGCGTGCCGCGCAGGGCCGCGTACAGGGTCGCGCCCAGCGCCCACACGTCGGTCCGGGCGTCCACGCGCTTGGCGTCCTTGAGCTGCTCGGGCGACATGTAGCACATGGTGCCGAGCATCGTGCCGGTGCTCGTCAGGCCGGCATCCCGGCCCAGCCACTTGGCGATGCCGAAGTCGAGCACGCGCACGCTCACCCGGCCGCCCTCCAGGTGCTCGAGGAACAGGTTGGCCGGCTTGATGTCGCGGTGGATGAAGCCCGCCTGGTGCGCGGCCTGCACGCCGCGGCAAGCCTGCAGCACGATGCCCGCCGCCGCCGCCGGCTCGATCGGGCCCGCGCGATCGAGACGCTGCTGGAGATCCAGGCCCTTGAGCAACGGCATGACCAGAAACGCGAGGCCCGTCGGGCCGTCCACGTCCACGCCGAGCAACTCGACCACGTGCGGGCTGCGGATCGCTCCGAGGGCGTTCGCCTCCTGCAAGAAGCGCGCGCTCGGCATGCCTCCGAGCGATCTCGTCCCCAGCTCCAGCAGCACCTTGACCGCGACGCGCTTGCCGTCCGGCGTGGCGGTCTCGTAGACCGCCCCCATCGGCCCCTCGCCGATCAGCCGCGCGAGCGTGTAGCGGCCGCCGAGCACGGTCCCGCGAGCGGGCGCGTCGTGCCAGTGCATCGAAGAGGCCATAGACTACTCGCAGTGCTCGCGTTGTGGATACGCGCAGCGGAAGCCGATCCAGCCGCCTGTCGTCCGGTCCCAGGCCGGCGGGGCGAACGAACGCGCCGAGGCGCGGATCCCGAACCAATTGTCTCGCCAGCTCCCGCCGCGCACGACCTTCTTCCCGGTGTTCTCCTCCGGACCGTGCGGATCCGTGGCGGGCAAACGGGCGTACCAGTGCGGGTCGTACCAGTCCTCGACCCACTCGGCGACGTTCCCGCCCAGGTGCAAGGCGCCGGTGAGGCTCGTTCCTCCGGGCAACTCCTGGTCGACCGGAAGCGTGGTCCCCTGGCAGAAGCTGCCCGGCGTCATTTCGTCCTCGTAGGAGTAGTAGTTTACGCGCTCGCAGTCCGGCTCCTCGTCGCCCCATGGGTAGGCCGCACCCCAGGTGCCTCGAGCGGCCAGCTCCCACTCGGCCTCGGTCGGCAGCCTGCCCCCTGCCCACTGGCAGAAGGCGCTTGCGTGCTCCCAGCTCACGTGTAGCACGGGGTGCGCATCGAGCTCTCCGGGCTCGTTGGAGTAGTATGCCGCCGTCGCCTCGTCTGGCCCGCCGTAGTCCTCCGGCGGGGCGCAGGCCGCGTGCTGAACGCAGCTCCGGTATCGCGCCACCGAAACCTCGTGGCGATCCAGGTAGAAGGCGGAGACCGTGACTGGATGCACCGGCGTCTCGTCCACCCACTTCTCCGGCCCCGCCCCGCCGCCTTGCCAAGGCGGGGGAAGCTCGCGCGTACCCATGTCGAAGGTGGCTGCGGGGATGTAGACCCGGCCGGGGTCCCACGAAGGCACGAAACACTGCCACTGGAACGTGCCATCCTGACGGATGAGAAGCATGTCCAGCCCCTCTCCGGCCAGCCCCTGCGCCGGCACGAGCCGCCGCTCCCCGGGCGGGCGGTCGATGAAGAGCAGCTCGGTACCCGGTGAGATCTGGCGGTCCGACCACCAGCGAAACGCCCGGACGTCGTGGCCGACGTGGTCGTCGGTCCAGAAGGAGAGGAAGCTGGTGGACGCTCCGAACATGACGAGCTCCGTGCCTTGCTGGCCCCAGGTGCTGCCTGCCGTCATGCTGACATTTGCCGGCTTGCTCCAGTTCTGCCCGCCATCGATGCTCGCGGCGTAGTACTGCTCCGCAGTGCCATCGGGCGCCCTGCCCCTGAAGACCACGTGCAGGTCGCCGTTGGCTGTGACGCCGAGGGCGGGTGAGGTCACGGCTTGCAGGTTGTCGATGACCTTGAACGGCGTCCACGTCACGCCGTCTTGCGAGCTGGCGTAGCGGATGTCGGTGGGGGAGTCCTCCGCCGTACCCGTGCGCGTGACCGCGTGAAACAAGCCGTCCGGCGCCTGGACGGCCCGGATGTACCAGCCAGGCATGACCTTCGTGGGCGCCGACCACAGGTTCGTCGCGTCGTCGAGAACCTGCTGGTAGCATTGGGCGCCGGTGCCGCTCCAGAACGCTCGCAGCTTGCCGTCCCGGTCGACGAGCAGTGTGCCCAGGCTGCAGCGCTGGTCCGAGATGAGGCTGGGGTCGCCCCAGCTTCCAGGCGCAGCGGCGGAGCCGGACGGCTTGTGGCTGCGGTGCCAGCAGTCCATGCTCTCCCTGCCGTAGACGAGGTGAACGCCCCCAGAAGGATCGGCGAGCAGGTACTCGGGGCTGATGTCCTCGGCGGCGGCGAACTCGAAGGGCGGATCCGACCAGCACTGCTCGTTGAGCGCGTAGCGGTGCACCACGCCCGAGCCAGTGCTCAGGTAGGTGAAGTGGAGGACGCCGGCGCTGTCGCGTACGAACGCCGGGTAGTCGGCGACGTCTCCGAGCCTGCCCGTGCCGCTGACGTCGATCGGCACGGCGTTGCTTTGGACGCCGCTGCTGCGCACGACGAGCTCGCCGCTCCTCGCGCCCTCGGGCACGCGGAAGCTGATGCTGTCCGGCCGCCACTCCAGGATGTCCGTGACCGGCAGGCCGTCCAGGAGGAGCTGGCTCGCAGCCGTGCGATTCCTGAAGCCGCTGCCCGTGATGGTGACCTCGGCGCCCGGGCAGGTCAAGGCGGGGTAGTGCTCGATGCGCGGCGGCTCGATGTCCCAGTCGAGGCAGCCGGCGGCGGGCAGGACGAGGGCGGCCAGAGTGCGCAGGGCGAGCAGCTTGTGGCGGCGGCGCATGGCGGCATGCCCTCAGTCGAGATGCCCCTGTAGCGTCAGGCCCAGAACGCCGCCGGCCGCCAGCGGCAGCACGGCCACCGGCCGGGGCGAGCGTTCGTGTCGCGGGGACTCGGCCTCGAAGCCCAGGAACAGCGCCGCCGCGGTGCCCAGGCTTGCCGCCCCGGTGCCGAGGAACACCCAGGCGGCGGCCTCGTAGCGCCGGCCCTGGTCGCGGTCGGCATCGAGGGCGGCCACGTCATGAGCGGGGTCGTCTCGCCCGGCCACGAACTCGGCGTTGCGAGCGGCGGCGATGCCGTAGAAGGCGGCTCCAGCGGCGCCGGCGGCGAGGCCCAGGCCGAGGCCGGCCCAGGCAAGCTGGCGCGGCAGGCTCATCCTGGGGCCCGAGGGCGCGCGTCTCGGGCGGGGCCGGTCCGGCGGCCGGGGTCCGGTGGTGGGGCCCGCGGCAGGGCCGGTGCCGGGTTGGGTCCCGGGCGCAGGCTCGATGCTGGCCTCGATTGAGGCGCTCTGACCTGGGCCGAGAGCGAAGGTGCTCCGGAAGCTCCGGTAGCCCTGCCTCGTGACGAGGACCTGGTGCCGGCCGGGCAGCAGCCGCACGGGCGCAGTGAGCGGCAGCTCGCGGCGCCGCTGGCCGTCGACCACGAGCTGGGCCGGAACCGGGCACCACACCTCGAGTGTGGCTACCTTCCAGCGAAGCTGGCTGACCTCGACCGCCACGGCCTGCCGGTCATCGGTCGTGAGCTCGGGCGCGAACCGCGTGAGAAGCTCGTCGTAGAGCTCCAGTGCCTCGTCGGGGCGATCAAGGCGGGCAAGGCAGATGCCGGCGTTGAGCGTGTTCGGCACCGACGGCAGGATGGCGCGCGAGCCGAGGTAGCGCTCCAGCGCGGCCTTGCAGTCCCCGGCCCGCCGCAGCTCGTTGCCCTCGCGGAAGAGGCGCTTGGCCTCCTCCAGACGGGGATCGCGCTCGGCTGCCGCGGCAGGCACCGGCGCCTCGCCGTCGCCGGCGGGAGCGGCTGGCTGCGGGGCCGCGTTCGCCCAAGAAGAGGAGGTGGGCCAGAGCAGGGCCGCGAGCAGCAGACCACCAATGCGGGCGCCGGGGCTTCGTCGGCAGGGGACTCCGCGAGCTTCTGCCCATCCCGCCTTGTCCTGCGCGCTCACGGCCATTTCGCCACGTCCGGCGCCGCTGCCCGGACAGCCGGGCACCTGCACCGTCGACGCTACCGTAGGCTGCCGCCGAGATCCATAGGAGGCCGGCGCACGTCAGGATTGTGAGATGACGCGGCGCGGGCGTCTGGCAGCCGCCGCCACTCGGTGATAGCTTCCTGGCATGCGGCTGGCGACCGACCTTACGGACGCGGAGGCTGTCCCTTACTTTCTCTGGGACGAGCCGATGACCGTGGCCGAGCTGCGCCGGCGCTTGCGCGAGGGCGACGCCGGCGAGCGCGCCCGGCTCGCGGGCAAGGTCCTGCGCGAGGCGCGCTTCGGCGAGGCCGTGGCCCTCGTGCCCGTGGCCCAGATCGTTGCCTGCTACGACGCCATCCGCCGCAACCTCGGCCGGCGGCGGGCGTTCTGGGACTACCTCCTCGCCGAGTGGCGGGCGCTCGGCCTTGTTCCCTAGCCTCCTCAGCCCGCTCCAGCGGCGTCTGCTCGCCAGCGTGGCCGAGCACCTGCGCGGCGTGTTCTTGACCGGAGGCTGCGCGCTGGGCGCGGTGTACCTGGGGCACCGGCGCTCGGCCGACCTCGATCTGTTCACGCGCGAGGCGTCGTCTTTCGACGCGCTCGTGAAGCAGTTCTTGCTGTTGGTCCAGGTTTCGGGCCTCAGTGCGAGCCCCGGGGCCGCAGGCCCCGGCTTCCGCCGCTTCGTCGTGTCGGACGGCGCCGAAGACGTGCCGGTCGATCTCGCGATCGACTCGGCCCCCGGCATCGCTCCTGTGCTCGTGCTTCCCGACGGCCTCGCGGTCGACTCGATCGAGGACATCGCCGCCAACAAGCTCTGTGCGATCCTCGGGCGCGCCGAGGTGCGGGACTACGTCGATCTGTACTTCCTCGCGCACGCCGGACGCGATCCCCTGGCCATGCTTGACGCGGCGCGGCGCAAGGACGGCGCACTCGACGCGGCCACCCTCGCGTTCGTGCTGTCCGAGGTCAGGGTGCGCCGCGCTCCGGAGGGCATCGAGAAGCCGCTGCCCGCCGAGGATCTGCAGGCTTTCATCGACGACTTGCGCCGGCGGCTCGCGCGAGCGGCCTTCCCGCAAACCCCGTAGGGCGGCAGTGCCCTCTGCCGGCCACCACCTGCCCTGGCGAGGCCGGCCGGGCCCCCTCGCTCAGCACCGGCCCTCGACTACCCCGCCGTCGGCACTCACGGCGAGCACGCGGCCCACGTCCGCGGTGATGGCCACGAACGGCGCGCGCCAGAGAGCGTCGGACCAGGCGAGCTGCCAGAGCGGGGCCTGCGTCGGGCCGCCTCGGCCCGGAACGGATGCCTCGCACACCCACAGCCTGCCGGCGTCGCCGACCCAGAGCCGGCCGGCGGGCTCGGCGGCCGCCGCGCCGAGCGCCCCGGCTCCTTCGATACGCCCGATCTCGATGCGGCCATCCTGCCAGCGCAGCACGGAGCCGCTGGCGCCGCAGGCCACAGCCTGGCCGCCGTCCGGGGCGGCCGCGCACGCGAGCCACCCTTGGGAGCCGGTGTCTGCGATCCGCTCGATCTCCCAGCGTAGCGGCAAGTACGCCGCCACGAAGCCCTGGCCTCGGCTCTGCTCGCCCACCACGAGCCAGCGATTCTCGCCGACGCGGGCGAGCGCAGCCACGGTGGCACCCTGGTCCAGGCCGAGCGGCTTGAGCCAGAAGCCGGCGGCGCGCCCGAGCAGCACGGCGCGACCGTCGGCTCTGCGGCCCACGGCCACGCCGAGCCCGTCGAGCTCGCCGTTGAATAGCCGCAGGCTTGCCACCTCGTCCGGTGCCCCATCGATCTCGCCGGCCGAGTCGCCGCCCCAGAGGGCGAGCAACGCCGGATCCGCTACGACTACCCACTTGCCGGCAGGTCCCGCGTGCACCGCGCGCGGCGCGATCGGCCCAGACAGGCCACGCGCAACGGAAGGGCGCCACGAGCTACCGTCCCAGAACTCCAGGCCGCCGTCCGCCACCGCCAGGCAGCGACCGTCGGCGTGCCAGGCGGCAGAGCGGATGCGCGGCTCGCCTTGCGGCAGGTGCCGGACCGACCACGACCAGGCGGCGGCAGGGGCACGGGTGACGCGCGCACAGCGCGCGTCGGGACCCGAACCCCGTCCCGCAGGGACGGAACGCGCGGGCGAGAGCGGGCCGGCGGTGCGGGCACGCGCGGCGGGCGTCGCGGCCGGCCTGGGGGAGAAGCGGCGCGAGGAAGCCGGCTGCGGCAGCAGCAGGTGGGCGAGGGCGGCGCCCAGGGCGCTGGCGCTCTGCGGGCGATGGGTCGGCTCGACGGCGGTGGCGGCGGCCAGGGCGGCGTCGATGCCCCGGCAGTCCTCAACGCGCGGCCGCAGCGCGGGCGCGAGCGCCCGGCAGTCGAGGATGCTGCGGCGCTCGGGCTTGGCCACTGCCAGCACGTGCGCCGCCGCGCTTGGAGCCGTGAAGTAGTCCTCGCCGGCAAGCAGGAAGAAGGCCGTGGCAGCCATGCCGAACACGTCCGTGGCCGGGCTCACCGCCTGCGGCGCCACTGCCTGGAGCTCGGGCGCGGCGTAGCCGGGCGTGCCGAACAGCTCCCCCCCGAAGGTCGCCTGCACGCCCCGGGGCCGGGCCACGCCGAAGTCGGCCAGTTTGAACACCTCGCTCGGGGCCGTGCCGCAGCACAGCACGTTGTCGGGCTTGACGTCGCGGTGGATGACTCCGACCGCGTGCACGGCCGTCAAGGCGGCGGTCAGGCACTCGACCGCGGCCGCCGCCCGCGCCGGATCGAAGGCCGAGCCCGTGCGTTCGACCGCGGACAGAACGCGCTCGGTCAGGGTGGTCCCCTCGGCCCCGCCGTAGACGTGCTCCACGGCGAGCCACGGCAGACCGATCTCGCGGCCCGCCTGCTCGACGGCGAGCTCGCCGGCCTCGATCAGCCGGACGACGTAGGGCGTGGGCGGCACCTGCTCGTTGAGCCGGCCCAGGGCCACGGCCTCCTTGGTGACCACGATCGAGGCCACCTGGCCGCCACGCACGAGCGAGGGACGGACCAGCTTGAGCACCACCGGGCAGCTTCCTTCCCGGGCACAGCGCAGCGCGAGGAACACGATGCTCGTCGCTCCCCGGGCGAGCCGCCGTTCGACGCGATAGGACACGCCGGGCGTGACGAGCGAGGGGACGCTCTCGCCCAGGAGGCCGTCGAGGGCGTCGTCGCGCGGAGGGAGCCAGATTGCCATTCGTCGTTCTCCGGTCTGCCAGCCGGATGACCCGCGCCGCCAATCCCCCACCTGCCCATGCTGTGCCCCGCACAGGCGGCTGTCAACCCGGTGGCCGGGCGAGCCGGTGGCCGGCCGAGCCAGTCATTCGGGGAACCCGTCTCAGCGTCGAGTACATTCTCAACTTGTTGGCGCACGGGTGCACCATCACGGAGATCGTGCAGGAGTACGAAGGGATCGAGCCCGAGGACGTGCGCGCCTGCCTGCTGTTCGCGACGAGATCGCTGGCGAGCTCGGTCTTCGTGCCTCTGGTCGCGTAGGAGCGCAGCATGCGCTTTCTCGTGGACGAGTGCACGGGCCCCGGAGTTGCGCGGTGGCTTCGGGCGCAGGGGCACAACCGCCCGGCGGCTGCACGGATCAGCCGAGGAAGGCGGCCAGGGCGGGCGCGACTTCCCACAGCCGGATCCAGCGCACGCGCGTCGTGCCGTGCCTGGTCATGCGCGGCGGATCCTCGGACACGACCAGCATCAGCTCGGGGCGGTACGCCTCCAGGAACGAGCGTGCCGATCGGGAGAGGCGGCCGCCGGCCGCCCCGGCCTTCACCTCCACGCCCGCCAGCCGTCCCCGGTGCCGGACGACGAAGTCTACCTCCGCGCCCGCCTTGCTGCGCCAGTAGCAGATGTCGTCCAATAGCGGGCTCACCGTCTTGGCGATCTCGGTGAGCACGAGATTCTCGTGCAGGGCGCCGCGGTCGGCCCGACTGCGCTCGGGAGCGAAGCCGCCGCAGAGCACGTTGCGGATGCCGTTGTCCAGGAAGAAGATCTTGCGCGCCCGGGTGACCTCCGAGCGCCGGCCGCCCGCGAAAGGCCGGAGCGTGCGCACGATGTGGGTCTCTTCGAGCAGGCCGACGTAGTCGTCCACGGTGTCGTTGCTGATCCCCGCCACTGCGGCCCACTCCGAGTAGTTGCACAGGCTGCCCACCTGGCCGGCCGCAAGCTCCAGGATCCGCCGAAAGGCGGGAAGCCGCTGGACGCGGAAGCGGTCGGAGGCGTCCCGCACCACGAACGCCTCGACCAGCCCCGCGAGCTCCGCCTCCGGCTGCGGGCCAAGCACGACGGTCGTGTAGCCGCCGTAGAGCAGCATCCTCCGCGCCGCCGCGGCGTAGCGGCGGTCGGCCAGGGCGCGAGCCGGGGGAACGCGCCCGGCAGCCTCGGCGATCGAGAGCGGCAGCAGGAGGTGTCGCTCGGCGCGGCCGGCGAGGGACTCGCGCGTTGCGGCGGCGAGATCGAACGAGGAGCTACCCGTAGCGTAGAGTGTCATGGCGGTGCGGCGATCCACCAGGCCCTTGAGGAACAGGCCGGCCTCCGGCAGCCGCTGCACCTCGTCGAGGAAGAGCGCCGCGGGCCGCTTGCCGAGCTGCCCCAGCTCGCTCATGAATGTCGCAGCGGACGACGTCCATTCCCGGATCGCGGGCTCCTCGCAGTTGAGGTACAGCGCGGCCCGTCCCCGTTGCGCCAAGTGCTTCCAGATCAGGGTCGATTTCCCTGCCTGCCGGGGCCCGACCACCAGACAGACACGATCCTTGGCGCGCAGCACGAGCTTGCGCGCCAAGAACGGCTCCGGCAGATGCCCGGCGCACCACGGCGCCACGTCGCCGCGTTCGAGCCACGTGTTGTCCTGGAGGACCACACGGAGCAAGGCGTCATGCATGCCTGTCTTCTCCCGCCAAGAGAAGCTAGCATGGCCAGTTTCTCTTGGCAAGAGAGCCCCGGCCGGTGGGCGGCCGTCACTCTCCCGGGCTCTTGATGCCGTGCCGGGCGATGAGCCGGAAGAGCGTGGCCCGCGACATGCCGGCCCGCCGGGCGGCCTCGGCCACGTTGCCGCTCGTGCGCTCCAGAAGTCGCCGCACGTAGTGCTCCTCGAAGCGCGCGCGCGCGAGTTGCAGCGGGGCGTTCTCCAGGTGATCGATGCCGTCTGTGGCAGGGGCCTCGCCGGCCAGGGGAGGGGGGCTGTGGAGCACGACCAGGTGCTCCAGGTAGTTGCGCAGCTCGCGCACGTTGCCCGGCCAGGAGTGCCGGGCGAGCGAAGCGACGAGCTCCGCGTCGGGCTCGATCGTCACCTCGATCTCGCGGTCCCGGGCGATGGCCTGCAGCACGGAGGCCACGAGCTCGGGCAGATCCTCCAGCCGCTCGCGCAAGGGGGGCAGGCGGATCTGGATCACGGCCAGCCGGTAGAAGAGATCGGCGCGGAACCGGCCGCTGTTGACCTCGCGGCGCAGATCGCGGTTGGTGGCGGCCACGATGCGCACGTCGGTGCGCTGCGCCGACTGCCCGCCAACGCGCCGGATCTGGCCCTCGCCCAGGGCCCGCAGCAGCTTGGGCTGGAGCTCCAGGGGCAGCTCGCCCAGCTCGTCGAGGAAGAGCGTGCCGCCGTTGCCGCGCTCGAAGGCGCCCGCGCGCGCCCCCACCGCGCCAGTGAAGGCTCCCCGCTCGTGGCCGAACAGCTCGCTTTCGATGAGCGTCGCCGGCAGACCGCCGCAGTCGACCACCTCGAAGGGGCCGCTCGCGCGGGGGAGCGATTCGTGCACGGCGCGGGCGGCCAGCTCCTTGCCGCTCCCGCTCTCCCCGGTGAGAATGATGGGCGTAGTCGTGGCTGCCGCGCGCCCGAGCACCGAGTAGACCGCGCGCATGGCCGTCGACGAGCCGACCAGCGGGCCGAAGGACCCGCTCGGTGCAGCCTCGACCGGCGAGTGCTCGGTCCCGAGCACGAGTCGCAGCCGGCTCTGGCCGATCTCGAGGTCGAGCGACCCGCTCGCGAGCACCTCGCGGATGCCGAGGTCGCCAGCGCGCGTGCCGTTCGTGCTGTCGAGATCGCGCACGGCGATGCCCGAGCCCGTGGCTTCGAGCTCGAGGTGATAGCGGCTGACCGTACGGTCGCTCAGGCGCAGATCTACGCCCTCGCCGCTGCCCACCGTGAGCCGGCCGCCCGTGGCCTCGGCCTCCTTGCCGGCGTCCGGGCCGGCCACCACGCGTACGCGGAAGCGCGGCGCGGTGGCGGTCGGAAGGCCGTCCGCGCGATCGTCGATCAGCAGCGTGCGCGCCTGGCCGGACACGGAGGCACGTTACCACGGTTCGCACCGCGGCGGGACTCCGGCCCAGGGCTCCCTGCGGTCGTTGACATGACGGTTGCCGCTCTGCGAAAACCTGTGACAAGGGCTATACTGCCCCCGTGCGCGGGCGCTTCCGTATCGTCGATCCCGTCTGCCTGGCCGTCATCAAGGCGTTGGCGGACGCGTTCGACGAGGAGGGCCTGCCCTTCGCCATCGCGGGCGGAATGGGGGCGCAGGCGCTACTGGCCGCTGCCGGGCTGGAGCACCTGCTGCGCGCCACCGGAGATGTGGACGTCGTCGTCAATGGCGAAGACGCCCGCATCGTACGCGCGCTGAACCGTCTCGCCGCGGACCACCCCGACCTCTGCGTGGTGCAGAACCCAGCGGCGAAGAACGCGCGCGTCGGGCCGTTGAACGTGGACTGGATCAACGAGCCCTCACGCCTTCGCGGAATGGAGCACGCGTTGGCGGCGTCGGTCGAACGAGCGCGCGTCGTCCGCGTTCGACAGATCGACCTACCCGTCCAGGAGCCCGAGGTGCTCATCGCGGCGAAGCTGACCGGGCAGAAAGTCCGTCCCCAGGACGAGCTCGACATCGCCGGGGTGCTGCAGAGCGGCGTGATGCTGGACGAGGTTCGACTGCAAGACCTCGTAGCGGCTCGCCCGAGCCGCTTCGAGGTTTTCGTCGAGGTCCGCAAACGCCTCGTGAAGGAGTAGGGGCATGGTGTGGCAGCTCCGCGATCCGACGTTCCGGCAGGCGATCCATTCGCTCTGCGACACCGTGGGCGGGCGCTGCGCGCTGGCCGGCACCGTGGGTGTCCAGGTCCACCTCGCCCGAGCGGTCGGAGCCAACAAGCTCGGCCCGCCGGCCCACGGCATCGAGATCGTGAGCTTCGCGGCGACGCCGTGCCCTGAGCGTGTGCACGGAGTACCTGTCGCACTGGTTGACGCCATGGGCTTCGACGCGTCGGTCGAAGCCGGGCGAGCCGTGATCGAGATCGACGCGGAGATGTTCCCGGTCGCCTTGCCCGAGCACATCCTGGGGATGTGCCTGGGTGCACCCGATCTGCCGCCCGACGCGAAGTGGGCTTGTTTCGTGCTGATGCGCGCGCTCGATGGCCGCATCGATCTGGAGCAGGCCCGCGGTTTCCTCAAGCGCGGCTCGTCGGTCGAGCGGCAAGCGCTGCTGGCGGAGCTGGCCTACCTCGCGGCCTGAGGAAAGCCGAATCGTAGGCGTTCACGCCTCCCGCACCGCGATCTGACCCCAACCCGCGGTCCCGCCGACCCGTCGCAAGGCTGAGACGGCGGATCGCGCCTGCGTCGCCGCGCGCGGCGGCCGCGGCCCCGCGAAACGACGCAACCTCGCGAAACGACGGCGCTCCCATCTTGCGGCCGCGGCTCCGGCGCCCGGCACGCGCCGTGCTTCACTATCCGACAACAGCACGGAGGACGGACCATGAAGCACTACATCGCTCTGACCTGCTCGGTGTTGATCGCCACGTCGGCCGCTTGCGTGCAGTCCGGGGAGGCGGTTGGCAGCCAGGCGGCCAGCCTGGCGAGCGAGATCGGCAAGCCGTGCGAGCCGGCCGAGGCCGACTCCTGCCCCTCGTACCTCGTCTGCGACAAGCGCAGCGAGCGGTGCGCGCTTGCACCCTGCTACACTTCCGACGAGTGCGCTGCGGGCACGCAGTGCGTCGACTTGCAGTGCGTGCCGCCCGGCGCGCTCGCAGGCGAGGGGCAGGCGTGCGCCGCGGACGCCGACTGCCCCGACTACCTGGTCTGTCGCGCCGGCCTGCACGCCAAGTACTGCCAGCGGCCGGAGTGCTATCGCGCGGCCGACTGCCCGGACGGCCAGTGGTGCTACGAGCTCACCTGCGTCGCGGTGGGGCACTGCTGATTCTCGGAGTGAGCCGGCCGAACGGTTACGCTACCATGCCAGCGCAATGCAGGACGAGGCGACGGGGTGCAAGGCCGCGGCGATCGTGCGCGGCGGCGGCGAGCTGGGCACGGCCGTGGCGTACGCGTTGCACAAGGCTGGCTTGCGGGTGCTCGTTGTCGATCGTCCGCTGCCGGGCGCGCTGCGCCTTGGCGCCGCCTTCGCCGCCGCCGCGGTGAGCGGCTGCGCCGTGGTGGGCGGCGTGGCCGCGGTGCACTGCGCCACGCGCGCCCAGTGCGAGGCGGCCTGGCGCCGGGGTGAGGTGCCGCTGTGGACCGGCCCCGAGGACGATCTGGGGCTGCGCCCCGAGCTACTCGTCGACGCGCGCATGCGCGGCGTGCACGGCCCGCGGGCGCACATGGACGAGGCGCCGCTCGTGGTGGGCATCGGGCCGGGCTTCGAGGCGGGCCGCGACGTGCACCTGGTCATCGAGTCGAACCGGGGGCCGCGGCTCGGCCAGGTGCTCAGCCGCGGCTCGGCCGAGCCGCACACCGGGATCCCGGGCGAGGTCATGGGCCACCGCGAAGAGCGCGTGCGGCGCGCCCCCTGCGCGGGCCGCATGGAGCGAGCGCGCGAGCTCGGCGACTTCGTCGCGGCCGGCGACGTCGTGGCCACCGTGGCCGGCGAGCCGGTGCGGGCGCGCATCGGCG
>JACQWT010000387.1 GCA_016209145.1 Deltaproteobacteria bacterium
CGACGCCGGCGAGGTCGTCGTACGGACCGACCGGGACGGCAGGTTGGAGGCCGGCGAGCCCGTGACCGTCGGTCCCGACGCCGCGGCGGCCGTGCCCGACAGCGGCGGCCCGGTGGTCCTGCACGGCGAGGGCGCCGCCGCCCCGGGCCTGGTCGCCGGACGCCCCGAGCCGCTCACCGCCGCCGAGTGCCGCGGGCCGTCGTACGACGAGTGGTTCCTCGGCCTCGGCGCCTCGGCGACGAGCCGGTCGGTGATCGAGCTGGTCAACCCCGACGCCGGACCCGCGGTCGTCGACCTGGCGCTGGTCGGGCCGGGCGGCCCGGTCGAGGAGTCCCGGCTGCGGGGCGTGGCGGTGCCGCCGTACGGCGTCCGCACGCTCGACCTGACCGAGCTGTCTCCGCGACGGGTCGACGTCGCCGCTCACCTGACCATCACCCGCGGCCGGGTCTCGGCGTCGGTCCGGCACACGGTCGACCCCCTCGGCCAGGGGCGGGTGACCACGGACTTCCTGCCGGCGCAGACCGAGCCGAGCCCGTGGGCTCGGCGCTTGGCGCAGGCCCGGGCGCGCCGGTCGCGCTGCTCGCCGCGGCCGAGGCGCTGGCGCCCGCGGCGGCGGTCCCGGCCGGCTCGCCCGCGCCAGGCCCGGCCACGGGCCGGCCCACGACCGCGGAGGGTCCGGCCGCCGGCCCCCGGTCGAGCCCGCTCGGGGCCGAGGCCGCCGGCGCCAGCAGGCCGCGCTGCCCGACCAGGAGGAAGGCCGCGAGCCCGCCGGCCGCGAGCGCGAGCAGAGCGCTCGCCAGCACCACGAGGACGCGGCTGCGCCGGCCGCCCGGCGGGGCTCGGATGCTGCTCGCCGGGCCCGGGAACGTGACCGGGCGGCCGTAGGAGCCGCTGTCCAGGTAGCGCGGGTGGGAGGCCACGACGCTGGGCGCCGAGGCCATCATCGTGGGCAGGCCGACCGCCAACTCGAGCTCCTCGGCCATCTGCTTGGCCGAGGCGAACCTCCCGGCCGCGTCGATGTTCAAGGCCGTCGCGAACCAGTCGTCGATGTGGGGCGAGGCGTCGCCGCGCAGCGCGCCCACGGGGATGAACTCGCCGCGCTTGATGGACACGCAGATCTCGCCCAAGGTGACGCCCTTGAACGGCAGCTTGCCGGTCAGGGCCTGGTAGGCGACGACCCCGAGCGACCAGAGATCGGTCCGGTGGTCCACCGTGCCGGCGTCGAAGATCTGCTCCGGGCTCATGTAGGCGGGCGTGCCGACCATGTTGCCCGCCGTGGTCATCTGGATCGCCTCCTCGGCGGTGAACTTGGCCACGCCGAAATCGAGCACCCGGACGAAGAGCTCGCCCCCCGAGTCGGTGAGGAAGATGTTGGCGGGCTTGATGTCGCGGTGGATGATGCCGAGCGCGTGGGCGTCGGCCAGCGCCTTGCACACCTGGCTGACGATCTTCGCCAGCTCGATCAAGTTGAGCGGCCCGGTGGTGCGCAGGCGCTTGTCGAGGCTGTCGCCATCGAGCAGCTCCATGACGAGGTAGCGCACGCCGTCCTCGGTTGCCCCGTGGTCGAACATGCGCACCACGTGCGGGCTCTTGATGTTCGCCGCGGCCCGGGCCTCGCGCGTGAAGCGGGCCACCGACACCGGGTCGTCCTCCACGCTCGCCGACATGAACTTGACGGCCACCTGCGAGTGCAGCGTGAGATGGTCGGCGACCCAAACGCTGCCCATGGCGCCGCGCCCGAGCTGCCGGACCAGCCGCAGGTTGCTGCCGATGGGGGTGCCCGGCTTGAAGCCCACGCTCGGAGTCTAGCACGAGGCCCGCGGGGCCGGCTCGTTCCCGGGCCCGCGGGGAGCACTTCTGCCCGTCAGCGCGCCCGGCCGAGCACCCTCGCCAGGGCCATGACCCGGAGGGCGTGCTCCTGGGGCTCGTACTGGTCGAGCCTCGGCCGCGCCTCCGCGATGAGCCGCACCTCGAGCTGGGCGTACAGCGGCAGCGCTGCTTCGGCCGCCTTCGGCAAGTAGGCCGGAAGGCGCCGCGACGAGCCGGCCGCGACCACGATGCCACGGATGTGCTCGGCGCCGAAGAGCTCCCGGCGCTGATAGCACCGCTGCTCGAGCAGGATGCGCCCGGTGTGCTCCTCGAGGTAGCCCGGCGGGAGGATGCTGCGCTCCGTGCGGCCGAAGATCTCCGCTATGCGGCGCGACATGGCCTCGGCCACGCTGCTCGCCCCCTGCACCGGGGTCTGCAAGAACGCATTGGCCCCGGCCAGGGCCTTGTGCAGCTCCTCGTCGCCCTCGGCAAAGGGCGTCACCGCCGAAACCGTGGCCTTGAGCCGCTCCAGCTCGTCGAAGGGCAGATCGAGCCGACCGGCCACGAGCACGAGCGGCGGCACGAACGTGCCACCCGACATGGCCTCCCGCACGGCGCGCTCCACGTCGCGCACCTCGATGGCCCCATCGAGACGGAGCAGCGCCGTCACCTCTTCGCGTGCCTTGTCCTGCTGGCGCTGCTCGGGCGGCAAGTCCTTTCGCGCCCGCTCGGCCACCGGATCGGCCTCGCGCTGGGCCAGGAAGTCCTTCCAGTCTTCCCGCTGCCGCATCCGGCTGGCGGCCTCGGGGTCGTGCCAGAGCAGCTCCACCACCTCCCGGACGCTCTCCCAGCGACGGGGCGGCAGCGCCGGTGCGGGGGCGGCCGCCTCGGGGCTCGCCTTCCAGCCGCGGTTGGCGGCGCTCGCGGACAGGACCGGCGGCGCCACGGCGGCCGCGGCCACAACCGGCGCGGCGCGGGCTTGCGCCTGGGCGGCGAGGGGGTCAGGCGGCCGGACCGCCGGCAATCCCTGGGCCGGCGGCGGCGCGGGCGCGGGAGCCGGCACGGGAGCGGGCTCCGGCGGCGGCGGCCGGCGAGCGAGCCCCCGCGCCACGCTCTCGCGCGCCGCCGGCGCGGCGTCCACGTCGATCGTCTCCTCGAGCGGCGAGAGGGGCACGGGCACGCTCCGGCCCTGCTCCTGCGCCCAGGGAGCGCCCGGAACCTCGCGACGGTCTTCGCTCTCCGGCGAGCGCTGCGGCGGCGCGATGGCATAGGGCGAGCCAACGGCATCGGCCGCCTCGGCTGCGGGGCGCGACACCGTCTCGGTGCGCCCCGGGGTGGCGACGGTGCCGGCCGGCGTGCGCTCGGAGCGCTCGCCCACGCCGTCCGTCGCGACGGCCGGGTCGGCCACGAGCGCGCAGGAGATGACGAGATCTGCCGCCTCCTCCGGGCTCGCCACCGGGAAGCTGCCGCGCCAGAGGAGCGAGCAGCGCCGGGCGTCGGCGTCGATGTGCACCGTGTCCAGCCGCAACGGGACCGCATCGGGCGCCGCGCTGGGGGCGGCGGCGAACACGCGGGCCAGCGGTCGCAGGCCCGGGAGCCGCGTGCGAAGCTGGGGGTGCTCGGGGCACATGCCATCGAGCTCGATCCACTCGTCGCCCGAGAGCTCGTCCACGCGCTGGTCCACCGGCGCCGCCTGGAAGTAGCTCCAGTCGAAGTCGGCCGGCACTTCGGCCAGCTCCTGCTCGATCTTGCCGCGCGGGTGGCCGCCGAGGAGCCGCTGGCGCGCGGGAAACGACGCCGGCAGCGGTGCGAAGCCCACCGGCTCGCCCGGGCGCGCCGGATCGAGCACGTTGGGCGGGCAGCCCGCCGAGGCTCCCAGCCCCGTGCCCGCCGGATTCATCTCGCTCTGCGCTCCGCCCCAGGTGCGCGCGTAGCCCAGGGGGATCTTGTCGAACCGGGCCGGTTCCGCCTCGGGCCGCGCCCGATCGCCCCATACCTCCAGCGTCTTGTCGAGCAGGGCAACGTCGTCGCGCAGCACGGCCAGCCGCACCCTCGCCCGCGCGGCGGGCGCGGACGGACGCGCATGTCCCACCAGGACCACCTCGGCGCGCGGCAGAGCCGGCGCCGTCTCCCGCACGGCCCAGCGCCCGCTTCCATCCGGGCCGTCGGCGGTGCGGATGGGCTCGGGATCGAGCGGCGTCATGACCGAGCCGGCGACAAGCTGAAAGGTGGCCTTCACGAACACGGTCGCGTTGAGCTGGCCGGCGAGCCGCCAGAGCCTGGCGCCGGCCGCCACCGGACCGCGGGCGCTGACGCGGATGGGCCAGGGGTCGGGGTCGGACATTGGTTCACCGTATGCGTTCACGCATTGCGGCGCTAGCAGGGACGGCTCGCCGAGTCGGACGCGCTCGCGGCCGCCTGACGAGCCGGGTGTTGGAATGCGTGAACGGTCATGGTTCACCATACACCGAGCAGAGCCCTGGACACGCGAATTGGCTTCGCGCCTGGGGCCGTCTACACTTGCCAGCATGGGCTTGGAACCCGGCGCCGCCATCGCCGAGCACCTGCGCCTGGTGCGCCTGCTGGGCAAGGGCGCGATGGGCAGCGTCTGGGTTGCCGATCACCTGACCATCGGCACGCAGGTGGCCGTCAAGTTCATGTCGCCCGCCTCGCTGGAGAACCAAACCTCGGTCGCGCGCTTCGCGCAGGAAGCCAAGGCGGCGGCGCAGATCAAGAGCCCGCACGTGGTGCAGATCTTCGATCACGGCGTCACCACGGACGGCCTGCCCTACATCGTCATGGAGCTGCTCGATGGCGAGGACCTGGGCGCCCGCATCCGCCGGTTGGGGCCGCTCGATCTCGACGAGGTGGCGCGCACGGTGGGCCAGATCTGCAAGGCGCTGGCCAAGGCCCACCAGCAGGGCATCGTGCATCGCGACATCAAGCCGGAGAACGTCTTCCTCATCGATCCCGACGGCGATCGCTTCGTCAAGGTGCTCGACTTCGGCGTGGCCAAGCTCACCGACGCGGTCGACATGACCTCCACCGGCGCCATGCTCGGCACGCCGATCTACATGAGCCCGGAGCAGCTCCTGAGTGCCAAGCACGTCGACTACCGCTCGGATCTGTGGGCGGTGGGCGTCGTGGCCTACCGCGCGCTGACGGGCGTGCCGCCCTTCCAGGGGGAGACAATCGGCGGGCTGTGCCTGGCCATCGACAAGGGTACGTTCCCGGCGCCGAGCGAGCTGCGGCCCGACATCCCCCAGGGCGTCGACGCCTGGTGCTCGCGGGCGCTGCACCGCGACATCGCCAAGCGCTTCCAGTCCGCCCGCGAGATGGCGGAGCAGATCGAGCACGCCGTCGGCCTGCCGACGATGATGTCCACCTCGCCGCGCGAGATCTCCCGCCGTTCCATCGCGCCCGGCTTGGTCCTCCCGCCGAGCCTCGTCACCAGCGAGTCGGACGGCCCGGCGAGCGGGCCCGCGGCGGCGCCCGCGGCACCGCCGCCGGCCGCGCCGCCGGTCCCGGCGGGCACGGCGGAGGCGGCGACCTTCTCCGGGACGGCCATCTCGCCGGCCGACTCCACCGTGCACGCCGCCGGCCGCCGGGGCCGCGGGCGCGCGGTGGCCATCACGGTCGCAGCGGCCGTGGTCGTGCTCGGCATCGGCGCGGCGATCGCCACATTGAAGGCCGGCTCCGGCACCGGCACAAGCGCCGGGAGCGCGGCGGCTTCCGCGGTGGCAGCGCCACGGGTCGCGGCGGGCGCGCCGGAGCCGGCGCCGGCAAGCGCCGCCGGCTGGGTGCCGCCTAGCGCCGCGCCTGCCACGCCGCCGACTGGTGCAGCTTCGGCCTCGGTCTCGGCGGCGCCGGTCGCGACCGCGCGCCCGGGGCCGGCGCCGCGGCCGTGGCCCAAGCCGAGCGCCTCGACGCCGGCAGACAACCGTTTGCGGCGGGCGGAGGAGACGCTGGGGCTGTAGTTGCTGGTGTGCTGATGGTCATGGTGCAAGTCGGGAGCAAGCGGTGAAAGGATCGGATGTCCCTCAAGCTGACAGCCTCGACCGCGTGCGCGAGGTGGTGCGCGCCGTCGCGGATGGGGCCTCCGACCGCGCGCTGGTCGGGCGCGCGGCCGGCCTCTCCGTTCGCCACGTCGACTACTACGTTCACGCCGCGATCATTCTCGGTCTGCTCCGGCGCGCCAGTGGCCGACTGCTGGTGACGCGAGAGGGTGCCAGCCTGTTGGCCGCTACCGCGCGCTCCGACGAGGAGACCCGCCTGCTGCGGTCCGCCGTCAAGGGCAGTCGCGTGGTTCAGGAGCTTGCGCCAGGGCTGCTCGAAGGGCCGGAGCCGCCGCTGCACAAGGTCCAGGGGGCGATTAGCGCCTGCACCAGGCTGGCGCCGGCCACGGCTGGCCGTCGCGCGAAGACGCTGCTGCAATGGCGGCGCCGGGTGCTCAGTCCGCGCTCCGGGCAGTTGCCGCTGCCCGGTGACGGCGGTCGCGGCGATCTCGGGGCTCCGGCCGTGGTGGTGCCCGCGCCACCGCAGGCCAGCGGCCGGACGCACGAGCCTGCGGCGGGGACGGCAACCGTGCTGTCGTTCGACACCATCAGCGTCGAGCGCTACGGCCCGCTCCGCCAGGTCTCGGTGTGGATCGAGACGTTCTCGGTGCTCGTCGGCTCGAACGCCACGGGCAAGTCGACCTTCATGGACAGCGTCGCCTTCGTCGCTGACAGCTTGCGCGCGGGTGTCGGCAACGCGCTGGCGTCCCGGGCGTCGACGCTCCAGGAGCTGCTCTGGCTGGGCGAGGGCGACTCGTTTGCGTTCGCCTTCGAGCTACGGCTTCCCGCCGCTCTCGTGGCCTCGCCAAGGCGCAGCCGCGCGCGCTACGAGCTGCAGGTCGGGCGCTTGGACGACGGCTCCGCGGGCGTGCTCGGCGAGGCGCTTTACCTCAAGCCGTCCGGGACCGAGGACGGCGAGCCATGTGTGACGGCGAAGAAGCCGGGCGACTGGCATGCCGTCATCCGTCGCACCCCAGCCGGCAACGCTCGCTACGAGCGAGAGAAGCGAGGGTGGCAGGTCACCTCCCGGGTCGACCCGAAGCAGCTCGCGCTGGCGGCCCTGCCCGAGGATCGCGAGCGCTTCCCGGCAGCGAACCGCGTGCGCGACTTGTTCCAGCGCGGTGTCCAGCGCTTCGTGCTCGACGCGGCCGCCATGGCCAAGCCGTCCTCGCCCCTGGTGACCGGGCGCCTGCTCCCGGACGGATCGAACTTTGCGAGGGTGGTCCAGAGGCTGGCGGCGCGCGATCCCGAGGGATTCGGCAAGTGGATCGATCATCTTAGGGAGGCGCTGCCCGGGATCGAGAAGGTGCGCATCGTCGAGCGCGAGGAGGACAAGCACGTCTACGCCAAGGTGAGGTTCAAGGGCGGACTGGATCTCCCGACCTGGCGTCTCTCGGACGGGACGCTGCGAATCATGGCCCTCACCCTGCTGCCGTTCGCGTGCGAGGACGACGCGGTGTTCCTGATCGAGGAGCCGGAGAACGGGATTCATCCTCAAGCGGTGGAGGCGGTCTACCAGGCACTGAGCTCCGCCAGCACGGCGCAGATCGTCGTGGCCACGCACTCCCCGGTGCTTCTGGGCGTAGTCCCGCCGGACCAACTGCTGTGTTTCTCGCTCGAGGCCGGGGCCACGAGCATCCAGCGCTCGGGCGAGCATCCCGTTCTCAAGGCCTGGCGCCGGGACGTCGATCTGCCCGTGCTCTTCGCGACCGGGGTGCTCGGATGAGGGACCTGCTCGTCCTGTGCGCCGACCTCAACGCCAGGGCGACGATCGAGGCGATCTTGTCGCGCCCGAGGAGCCTGCAAACCCGCCCCATCGACTTCGAGGTGCGACACAACCCGATCGGGGCCGATGGAGGCACGCGCGCGCACGGCGTGTCCATCCTGCGTGCGGCCCTGGGATCGTTCAGCCACGCGATGATGGTGTTCGACTGGGAGGGCTGCGGGGCGAGTGGCGATCCCGAGGTTATCGAACGAGATCTGACCGCGCGGCTCGCGGCGGATTGGGCCAACCGGGCGCTGGCGATCGTGCTCGATCCCGAGCTCGAAGCCTGGCTGGTAGGCGCACACCGGCACTTCGGCAAGGTCAGCGGCGTGGACGTAGCGGACGCGCGCCAGTGGCTGGCCGAGCGCGAGTGGTGGCCGCGGCAACAGGACAAGCCGGCTCGGCCGAAGGAGGCACTCGAGGCGTGGCTTCGAGCCCACGGCGCCCGCAGGACCAGCGCCAACTACCGGCGGATCATGAAGGCCGCGTCGCTGCGCGTGGAGAGCTGCCGCTGTGCCTCCTTCCGGCGCTTCGCCACGGCGCTGCGCCGCTGGTTTCCTGCGCAGTAGCGCCGCGCCGCCGGCGGGCCCGTCCTCAAGCGCTTCGGCGCCGGCAGACAACCGTTTGCGGCGGCCGGAGGAGACGCTGGGGCTGGAGGGCGCGGTGATGGACATGGTGCATGGTGCATGTTATGGCCATGGTGCAGGTGGCTGGGGCGATGGACACGTTGGAGCAGTTCGAGGAGTTCGGTCGGCTCGCGCAGGGGCTCATCGGGTGACACCCGCGCAAGCCCCGCGAAACCGCCTTCGAGACATTCGCACGCGAGGCGACGCCGCTCGTGACGGCACAGCTACGGTCGCACCTCGCGCGCATGCTTGCCCCGGTGGACGCACTTGCTGCGGCGCTCCTTCCGCACGACATCCTCCGCGTCGCCGGCCTCTCGTACGTCGAAAACGCGTACACGAACCTCATCGCGTGGGCCTTCGACCCCTCGACCAGCGAGGCGGCGGCGCTCCAGGCGCAGCGCGCATGGCTCGCGAGCATTCCCGGGTTGGCCCGCCGTTCGATCGTTGCTCCGGCGAGGCCGGTTCCGCAGTTCGTGACCGAGGGTGGGGTCCCCGACCTGCTGCTCGACTACGGCGACTGGGTCCTGCTCGTGGAGGCGAAGACGGGGTCGGCCGAGCACGCGACGCCGCTCGGGGGGAAGCAGACGATCGACTATCCGAAGGCCGCCCGTGAGGCGTTGGCCAAGGACTCACAATTCCCGGTGGAGATCGTCCTGATCGCTCCGGAGCTACGCGAGCCCGCAAACCCGGACGCGTTTTCCGGCACGTACGTGCAGCTTGCGGTCGCGCTCGCATCGATGCTCTCGACCGTGCCCCTGCCGGACGAGCTGCGCTGGACCTACCGCGTGCTCGTCACGCACTTCGTGGGGTCGGCGTGCCCATGGGGTAGCCGGATGCTCGAGGTTCGGCCGCGCGAGTGGCTGGACGACGCAGCACGCGATGGCGACCACGTACTGCTCGGCCACATCGAGGTTATTCAACTCTGGGATCGTGTGCTGCCACAAGCGGGGTGAACCGATGGAGAAGTTCCAGTTCAGCGATGCCGCGCGCCTCTACGCCAAGTACGCGGCGGTCGTCACCGAAATGCAAGAGGCTTTCAACGAGAACAACAAGGCATTTGTCGAGGCGCTGTGCGCGGAGATGCAGGACATCTTGCCGAGGTCAAGGGTGCGAAGCTACACGACGCCCAAATTCGTGGACCTCTGGCTCGGCGATGGGCCAAGCAAGGATCGCAACGACTACCCGTACCTCGAGTTCTGGCGCAACGCGCCAGAGATCGTCACGGCGGGTCGCCTGGACTTGTGGGCTTCCGCCTATCGTATCGACGACAAGCAGCTCGACGCGCTCTTGCGGGCGTCGCGATCGCCGGAGCTGGCCCAGTGGGTGAAACCCGCCAGCGAGACCCGGGCAAATCTCTTCGCCGTGCAAGTCACCTACCCCGTTGACGATCCGGTCGCCGCTGCGCGACCGATCGCCGCGATCCTCTCGGCGATCAAGGCAGCCATCGAGGCTTCACCCGCGAAGCGGCGCAAGAAGCGTCGGCGGTCCTGACAGGCCCGCTGCTCGTGCAGCCTGCTGGCCGTGGGTGGGCCTGATCCGTCTATGCGGAGCTCCGCATAGACGGATCAAGCCCACCTTGTCCTCGAAGTCCGCCCGTCCACGCCCCGCGCACCGTCCTTTCTCGTGCGACGGTGTGCCTCGCACAACCAGCCCTCGTCGATGTGATGCGCGAGCGTGGTCAGCGCCACGCCCCGCATCGTTCGCGCCATCTCCGCTATCCGTTCGAGTTTCGTAAAGATGGTTGGTGAGCTCGATGTCTCTCCCATCGTTCCCTCACTCGGTTCCGACGACCGGCGCCGCCCTTTGCTCGGCCGGGTCCCCTCGGGCGGGTTCCCCGGCGTCATCGCTCCTACTGCGGCGCTCCGACTCCTCGTCGCCCCGGTCGCGCTCGTTGGGCTCGCGCGACCGTTCCCGGCTCTGCCGGGGGCGCCGAGGTCTCCCAGGTTCCTGGCCGCCCCTTCACGTGCGTGCCGTGGTCCATGATCCCGGCGGAGCCGGTGAGCCGAGGTCCCGGGCCGGGCTGGCCCTGCGATTTGGCTCCCCGATGTTGCCTTCCGCGCAGCCCACCGCGTCGGCCTCCACCACTCATGCCTTTCGGGACTTGCTCCACGGCCCACCCGTCCGCTGTCTACGCTTCGTGAACACGCTCGCGCGCGCCCACGCAAGACTCGCTTCCGCCTGACGACCTCCAGCCTTGGGCGGTCGGGAATCTCACCCGCGGGTCGGTGCTCGAAGTTTCCGTTTCCCCCCTTCCTCCTC
>JACQWT010000388.1 GCA_016209145.1 Deltaproteobacteria bacterium
CCGATGCCCAGGCACGCCAGATCTTCCGCGACCTTGTCGCGATGCCGGCCGACGTGACGATCAGCGACACCGAGGTGTTCGTCGAGTTCCACCGACGCGCCCACCTACCGATCGTGCTCGCCTCAGGTCTCATGGATAAGCCCGTCAAGATCCCCTGGTGGCGCGGCCTGCCTCTGCGCCTGTCCACCTACCGGGGAGCACGGCACCCTTAGGGGAATTCCCCTCCGTGGAAATCCAGGCTAGGGCAGATGGTCGTGCTGCCGGCTGGCGCGCGACGTGGCGACCGCCCGCGCCCGGGCCTCGGTCCGGGCGCGCGTATCGTTCGGCTCGGCCAGATCCGCAGCGTCGTTCGCGGGCTGCGCGCACGCTGGCGTTGCGGTATGCGGCCCGAGCGCCAGCATGGTACCCTCGGGCTGCCGTCGTGATCCAGACCGTCTCCATCCAGAACTTCAAGCGGTTCGACGAGCTTCGAGTCGATCTGCGGCCCTTCGACTGCCTCGTCGGCCCGAACAACAGCGGCAAGACCACGCTGCTGCAGGCCCTCGCGCTGTTCGACTTCTGCGTCCACCACTGTCTCAGCGCCGCCAACGGCGAGCTGCGCATCAAGAGCCGGACCATCGCCCCCGAGGAGTTCTATGTCTTGCCGGTCGCCGACCCGGTGGATCTGTGGACCGACCGCAAGACGCAGGCCGGGAGCAAGCACCGGAAGATCGCGATCGGGGTGGTGCTCGACGACGGGCGGAGCGTCACCGCGCGCGTCGATCTGAACTACAATCGCTTCGGCGTGGCCATCGAGGCCCCGGACAGCTCGCAGGAAGCGCTGCGGCGGCTCAAGCAGCTCCGCATCGCGTACTTGCCGGTGTTCTCCGCCTTCCTGCCCCAGGAGGAGCGCCGCATGCGGGCCGTCATTGCCGACGAGCTCAGCCGCGGTCGCGTGCACGGCGTCATCCGCAACCTGCTGCTGGATCTTGCCGCCAACGGCGGCGTGGCGGAGCTGACCCGGATCCTCGGGCGGCTGTTCCCGGAGCTGGAGAAGCTCGACGTACGTTTCGACGAGGCCAACGACCGCTACATCTCCGTCACCTACGTCGAGCAGGGGCACCCCAAGGAGCTCGACGTCTTCTCGGCCGGCAGCGGATTCCAGCAGTTCGTCTACCTCTTTGGCTTCATCCTGCTGCGGCAGCCGACCGTCATTCTGCTCGACGAGCCCGACGTCCATCTGCACGGCACGCTGCAACGGGGCCTGCTCGACGAGCTCGCGCGCCTCAGCGCAGCCCACCGGCAGGTGATCTTCGCCACGCACTCGCGCGAGATGATCGCCCGGGTGAGCCCGGAGCAGATCCTGGCGCTCGAGGCCGGCAGTGCCCGGCGACTGGCGGTGGCCTTCGATGTCTACGACACCCTGGACCGGTTGGGGTCGGTCGATCCGACGGACCTGCCGATCTTGCAGGCGTACCGCCGCGTGGTCGTGGTCGAGGACCGCGCCGACCACGACCTGCTGTCCCAGTACTGCCGCAAGATCCTCGGCGCCCCGGTGTGGCAGCAGATCGAGCGACGCCTCGCCTTCTGCTACGCGCGCGGCAACCCGGCGCACAGGGACATGGCGACCCTGCGCGCCCAGCTCCAGCAGATGATCGGCCTGCAGGGCCAGGCCCTCCGCTTGTTCGTCGTGGCGGACCGGGACTACCACCCGGATCGCGCAGCGCTGCTCGCCGGGCTGCCGAGCGACCACATCGACTGGCACGTGTGGGAGCGCACGGAGATCGAGAACTACCTGCTGTCGTCGTCGGCTCTCGCCCGGCTGGTCGCCTCCTCCCCCGTGCAGCGGACGCTCGACGAAGCGGCCATCGAGGGCGAGCTTGCCCGGCTCGTGGACTCCTCGCGCGACGCCGCCAACGACCGGCTAGTGAAGGCCTACCACGAGCTCGGCCGGTCCCAGGACCCACGCTGGGACGTGGCCACGGTGTCGCGCCTGGCGCGAGAGTACCTGGAGACCCACTGGGCTTCGGATCGGCTCGGCCTGGCGGATGCGAAGGAAGTGGTGCTGCCCGGCTTGAAGCGCTGGCTGCAGGGCGCGGGGTTCGGCCAGTTCTCGGACAAGGCCCTGGCCGAGGCGCTCGACGCCGAGGATCTGCCGGCGGAGGTGCACGAGCTAGCCCACCGCCTGGCTGCGTTCGCCGGATTCTAGGTTGTCGGGCGCGGCGAACCGCGTGCCGCCAGTTAGCCCACGCGACGCTGCGTGCGCCTGTGCGTGGCCGAGCATCCATCGCCGCATGCCTCGCACCGCTGGCAAGCTCAGAAGCCCAGGCTCTGCTGGACGCCGCTCTCCTGGCCGCCGGCCACTGCGCCGCTGCCGCGCCCTCCGCACGCCGCGCTGACAGCTACTCGCCGCCGGGTCGAAGTCCGCCAGGCCTTTGACGCGTCCCGCCTGCCCGCCTAGCCTGCCGGCGGCATGCTGCGATCGCTGCAGATCGAGAACTTCAAGTGCTTCGGCTCGCCGGCGCAGACCGTGCGCCTGGCGCCCCTGACCCTGCTGTTCGGCCAGAACAACGCGGGCAAGTCCACCATCCTGCAGAGCCTGCTGCTGCTGAGGCAGTCGCTCGACAGCGCGGCCTACCGGCCACAGCTCAGCTTGAACGGAGCCTGCTTCGGGGGTGGCTCCTTCCGGGACGTCGTGCACCGCCACGACATGCGGCGCGAGGTGCGGCTCGTTCTGCAGTTCGACCTGGAGGACAAGGCGCGATCGCGCGTTGACTTGGCGTTCGACGCGCACGAGCCCGATCCTCCGAGGCTGAGCTCGATGGAGCTTACCACGGCCGGCTTTGACCGCATGGCGGTCAAGAGGGGCCGCGGCCACGGCGGTCCGTACGAGCTGTGGATAGGGGACAAGAAGCAAGGGGGGGAGCGTGCCGCGAACTTCTCGTTTCTCGCCGGCGGGTTCTTGCCGATCTTCGGAGATGAGCCGCCCATGCGTGGTCGCCCGAGCGAGCGGCGCCGCGACGCGCGCTCGGCCGGCCGCGACGCGATCCAGACCCTGGCCGGACTGCTGCTGGGCATGCGCGCCGTGGGGCCATTCCGCCGCAGCCCGGAGCGCCGCTACGAGCACACGGGCCCGCCCGCGGACCGTCTCGACGTCACCGGAGCGCACGCGGTCGAGGCGCTGGTGCACGATGCGCTGAGCCGCCGTCACCGGCGGGCGGGCTGTTCCTGGTCCAGGAGCCCGAGATCCACCTCCATCCCGACGCACAGCTCGCCATGGAGGACTTCCTCGTGGATCTCGCCCGGTCCGGGCGCCAGGTGATCGCGGAGACCCACAGCGAGCACCTGCTGCTGCGCGTCCGGCGTCTCGTCGCGGCGAGAACGAGGCACAAGGGGATCGCTGCGGACGATCTCAGCGTCGTTCACGTTGGCAAGTCGGCCCGCTCGGGCACGGCGCGGATCCAGCGTCTCGAGCTCGACGACCTTGGGCAGATCAAGGCGTGGCCCCGCGGCTTCTTCGAGGAGGCCAACGACGAGCGCCTCGCCCTGCTGGAGGAGACGGCACGCAGGGTCGAGGGGCAAAGACCGTGACCACGCCGTGCGTGGTGGACACCATGGTGCTGCGCAAGGCGAACGCGCTCCTCACACGCCCGCCCAAGGGTCATCGCGAGCTCACCAGGCGCGTCGGGTTGCTCCGGAGGGTCCGACGGGGCGAGCTGGAGGTGCTGGTGAGCAGCGCGCTGCTTGGGGAGTACAGGCGGCAAGTGCGCCGGCCGCTCAACCTGGCCGCCATCCGCCCGCCAACGTCGCGATTTTCCCCTTGCTTTCCGCTTGGCCGGTGTACTCTCGCACGGCGCTTGGCCGGGGCCAGTAGGCTCGTCTCGGGCTCTGTCGGGCTTGCTTGGGCTAGCCGCTTTTTCGTCCACGAGGTGGCCGCCGTAGCGGAGCAGAACTTGCCCGAGGCCCAGGCTGACGCCTTCGTGGCCCTCTTGGGGAGCGGCTCCGCGGCTGGGAAGACGTGATTGATCCTCCACCCACGCCGGGCGAAACCTGACCCGTGCCCGAGCCGCTGGCGCAAGAGGTGGCCACGGCCCGCTCCGGGATCAGCGCCTTCCCCTGCTCTGCGTGCGCCCCGAGAGCTTGGCCAACTCGGCGAGGTACGCCTCGATGTCCATCCCGTGTGCCTCGGCGACCTTCCTCAAGCTCGACAGGTGCGGGACCGTTTTCCCTTCCTCAAGCCGCCGGACCTGCCGATCGCTCAAGCCAGGGATCCGCTTCTGGCTGAGCCCCCGCTTCTCCCGTAGGGCGCGGATCGCCTTCCCGTACCGGGCGGCTTCCTTCCTGTGCTCGTCTTGGTGCTTCTTGCGGTAGTCGGCATCCGCGTGCTCACGCACCGTGTCCATGTTGATGTCGACGTCGCCCTCGGCCCAGTGGATCCGGCTGCCCGTCTCGCTCACCTCGAAGGCCCGCAGGGCTTCCTCGCCCAAGGCGGCGAGGACGGGGATGTCCTCGACCGGGAGCTGGTAGAGCCTGGGCTCGCAGCTCCAGACCGAGAGGATGCCGTCCTCGATGCTTGCCGAGGCGACGATCTGCTTCTCGGCCCCGTGGAAGCGTGCCAGCATGAGACGACGGAAGGCCGCCTCGTCCGGGACGATGTAGGGATCGAGCTTCGATCCAGGCGTCGAGCTTTTCGATAGCAACGCCAACCCTTGGAGCTGGCCGATGGACGCCGTCGTGCTCTTCCCCCGGCCAGGTCCAAGGAGGACCAAGGACGAGTCGGCATGCTGTCGCCGCAGGAGCCTCAGGAGCAGCGCGAGATCCCGCCAGCGGGCCTGCTGCTCAAGCTCCTCCAGCCGAGCCACGAGGAGCCTCGACGCCACTTTCCGGCTCGATGGGCTCGCCAGGAAACGCACGGACCGGGGCCACTCGGCATGCCCGGCAGCGATTTGGGCTTGGGCCGGCTCGGCTGCGACGATCTCGACGGGGTACGTCATGGCTACTTCTCCGACCCTGGGGTTCTCGTGACGACCTTGGCTTCCCACTCCTGGAGCAGCTCGGCTCGGTGCTCCTCGGCCGCCTTGGTGATGCGCCTCCTCTGAGCGCCCGTCGGGCCGGCTCGGCCCCAGCAGGGCTGGATCATGTCGTCGGCCTCTCGGAGGAAGCGCACACGGATCTCCCAGCTCGTGGTGGCGAGGTGGAAGTGCGGGGGCAGGTGATCGTCGGAGTTGAACCAGATCTCTAGGCCCTCCAGGGCGAAGCACTCGACCTCGCCCACGAGAGGAGTCTGGCACGTGCAGACATTCTGTCAAGGCATGCAAGAAATGACCGCATCGGTCCGGCTGCGGCTGCCTCTGCCCCCGGTCGTTCCTGGCGGGAGCCCTATGCGGTGGCATACCATCCGGAACGCGTTCCGATCCGCGACCAGCCGGTCGAACGGCACCTCGCGGGCGTATTCGTCCAAGTCCGCGAGCGCCTCGTCCAGGGCCCCAACGAGCACGGCCAGCTTCTCCCGCCGGGTCACGGTCCCGCCTCGCCCAGCGCCCGCGCCACCTGGCGCCGCCAAAAGGGGAGGAAATCGTGCCACTCGCTCATCCACTCGGCCTCGATGACCACTCGCTCCTCAGCACTGCGCTCGTACAGCAGTCGGCCCTCCGAGAGCGCCGCAAAGCGCAACGGCGGGCCGGCGCGGTTGAGCGGCCTCACGTCCAGCGGCAGCCCGGGGCAGGCCCCGCGCTCCACGGCCGTGGCAATGCGCTCGCAGATTGCGAAGACGTCACGAGCGGCGGCCGGCTCTTCGACGTACACGCCGATGTCTACGTCCGCCGCCGGCTCGCCGCGCGCCGCGGAGCCGTGCAGGTAGGCGACCAGCACCCGCGGCTCGCCGCGGCAGGCGTCCGCCGCCGCGCACGCCACGCGA
>JACQWT010000161.1 GCA_016209145.1 Deltaproteobacteria bacterium
AGCCGCCAACGCCAGCGTTCGCGCCTTCGCGTTCCCCCACGGCCGCCCTTCCTGTCGCCCGATCCATGTGGATCACGAAAGCGCCGTCTGCAGCGCCACCTCACACCGCTCCCTGGATCACGATCCCGCCGATAGGTGGATCAGCCCAAGGCCGCCGCCGAAGTGCTGTGCCCCGAGCCGTGGCTGGGGTGCGCCGCCAGAGCGCCGCCGGCAAAGGCGGTGGCGACCAAGACGACAGTGCGGGCGTGGCTGCCGGTCTGGCTCATGCGGCCCACGCCAAATCAGGGCCCACGATTCCCGTACGGGAATCGTAGGCTGCGAGCTAGCGAGCCAACTCGGCCTGCGCCGCCAGGGGCCGGCGTCCCACCAGCCGGTCGTAGATCAGCAGGCCGAGCACCGTCGCCACGCCGACGCCGGTGAAGATGAGCCACAGCGTGCGCGGCTGGTTGAGCTCGTCGACGTAGCGCACGTAGAGCTTGGCCCCGAGCACGCTGCCAATGCTGCTGCCAATGACCCCGTAGAGGAACAGGTAGCCCATGTACATCGCCACGCGCGACTTGGGCGCGGTCTGGCCGACATAGCTGATGAACTTGGGGTGGGCGGTCATCTCGCCGACCGAGAAGATCACGATGCCCGCGATGAACACCCAGATCGCGCTGGAGATGGCCAGGATGGCCATGCCTGCCGTGGCCAGGCCGATCCCCACCACCATGGTGGGAAGCGCCCTGGTCTTGCGGACGAGGGTGGAGACGGCGATCTGGAGCAGGATGATGGTGCCGGCGTTGATCACCGTGACGTGCTCCACGTCGAAGCGCCAGCCCCCGCCCAAACCTGCCGCCGCGAGGGCGCCGCCCACCGCGCGGTTCAAGCTGGAAGCGTCAACGTAGGCCTGCACGTACCAGAGCACCGAGTCGAACATCTGGAAGTAGAGCACCCAGAAGCCCGAGTAGACGAAGATCATGACGACGAAGCGCAGGTGGTCCTTGAAGCGCTCCGTCTGACGCAGATCGATGGCGTAGAGCGAGAGCACGGTCGAGCCGATAACAGCGGACAGGATCGTCGCGAACAGCGACAGCCCGGCCGCCAGATGCAGCGACCACAGCAGGCCCTGAACGGCCAGCCAGCTTGCCAGGGCGATGGCCGTGCGGCCGCCGGCCGAGGCCCGCCGGAAGGCAGGCGCCAGGCGCAGCACCACCAGGCTGCTGCCGAGCAGCAGCCCCGCGAACAGCACGACGAACGGCGGCGCGCTGGCCTCGGCCACGAGCTCGTCGAGCTTGCGCGCCGAAAGGCCCCCGAGCTCGGGCTGGGCGCGAACCGCATCGAGCACTTCGGCGCGGTGCGCTCCATAGGCGCTTGCGCTCGCCACCCGGACCAGGTGCCGGCGCGGCTCGGGCCGATCCAGACGAAACGGCTCGGGCAGGCCGCGGTCCACGACGAGCACCAGGGTGCGGCGCTGCGCGGCCTGCGCCGCGTAGCGCCCGAGCTCCTCGACCCCGATGGCGAGTGCTGGCCGGGCGCGGCGCAGCCGCTCGCGGATCGCGCCCAGATGGGGCTCGATCCGATCCGGATCGTGCAAGGTCAGCGTGAGCCGGGGCGCGGTCGAGTCGGCGTCGAGCGCGAAGGGCGCCGGCGCGGCCAGATTGCGCTCGACCCGGACCAACAGCTCCGCGCTCTCCAGCGCGAAGACCCGCTCCGAGAGCGCGACCGTGGCCTCGCTCCCGCGCCGGAAGTCCACCCCGCCCCAGCAGAGTAGCGCCGCCACCGTTGCGGCCACCAGCAGCGCACCGGGCCGCGAGCGCCGCGCCAGAGCGTCGAGCAGGACCACGGGGCTGTAGACGATCTCGAAGGCCTGGGCCAGGGTCTGCAGAAGCTGGGGCCGCTCGGCCTCGGCCTCGTCCCCCTCGGAGCGCTTGGCTGCGGGCGGCTCGCGATAGAGGATCAGCGTGGGCAGCAGCATGGCGCCGGTGCCCAGGGCGGCCGCGATGAGGACCCAGTCCCAGCCCACGTTGTTCTTGAGGTAGGGCACGAGCAGTAGCGGACTGACGAAGGCGCCGAGGTTGATCGACCAGTAGAAGATCCCGAACCCCAACGTGCTGTTCGTCTCGTCGGTGCAGCGGGCGATCGTGCCCGAAATGACCGGCTTGAAGGTCCCCGCCCCAATCCCCATCACCACCAGCGAGAGGAACACCGTGGCGTACTGCGTGGCCTGGCTGGTCAGGAAGTAGCCCGTGCCGAGCAGGCCGAAGGCCACGAGCAGGGCGCGGCGGTAGCCGAAGCGATCGGCGAGCGCGCCGCTGACGATGGGCAGGAAGTACAACAGCGGCTGGATGGTGCCCTTGATGAGCCCCACGTCCTGCTTCGGAAAGCGCAGCACGTCGGTCAGGTAGACCGACAGCACGCTCATCACCCCGTAGTAGGACCCGCGCTCGAAGAACTCGAAGACGACCACCAGCCAGTACAGGGGCGGGAACTTGCTGCGCCCAGGCTTGGGCTCTGCGCTGCTTGCCACGACCGCTCTCCGGCCCGGGCCGCACGAGCGGACGGCCCAGGGCATCCGCGCTACACCACGGGCGCTGCTCCGGCAACCTGGCTCGATGCGCCCACAGGGCCTCGGACAAAGTCCTCGGCCCGCCAGAGGCGAGTAGCCGCTGGCACTGGGGCGCACGTCAGGATTGTGGCGGGCCGAGGCGCCACAAGTCGGGGACCTTGCCAGCAGGGTCGGACCTATGGCCGGCCGCGGCGGCCACAAGTCGGGGACCTTGCCAGCAAGGTCGGACTTATGACCGGCCGCGGCGGCGTCCCCGCCCGCCATGGACGCGCGCCGCCGGGGCGGCTATGCGGCGGCCATGCACCCCTTGGGCTCGCGTCTGCACCTGCTGCTCGTTGCGGCTCTCGGCGCGGGTTGCGCCGAGCCGCCCCCCGCCGAGTCGCCCGCCGAGGTCACCCCGACCCCGAGCCCACCCGCGCGGCCGGCCACGCCCGCGCTCATGCCGCTGCCGCTGCACGCCGCCGCGCCCAGCCCCTGGGGGCGGCTCGTCGGCAACGTGCGCGTGCGCTCGGCCGCGGGCGTCACCGTGGCCTTCGACGCGATCAAGTACCCTCCGGTCGGAGCCCGCGGGCCGCTGCACGCGTACTTCCGCCTCGACGGGCAGGTGGCCTCGCGCTGGCTCGGCGACTTCGCGGTCAGCGGCTCGCGCGCCGGCGAGATCTAGATCGCGCTGGGGCCGCAGGTGGGGAAGATGTCGGAGGGCGACGAGAGCGTCGACCTGCTCGCCGCGGGCGTGCCGGTGGGCTTCGAGTGGGGCGAGCCGCCCCCGGGCCAGCCGACCGCCAAGCAGCGCTGCGCCCCGTTCTGCCAGGGCAACGGGCAATGCGTGCTGCGCGGGACGGAGTGCGTCCCCGGAGCCGAGGAGGACTGCCTCCGATCGACCTACTGCGAGAGCACGCGTCCGGGGGAGCGGTGCTACCGCGCGGGCGACGCCTGCTCCAAGGAGGTCCTGAGCCCGACGGACTACCGTCCGGCGAGCCCGGAGGGCTGCCGCGACTCCGCGGTGTGCTCGTTCTACGGCGCGTGCCACTTCGTTGCCGGCCGGTGCGCCATCCAGTCCGAGGAGGACTGCCAGAAGGCGCAGATCTGCCGCGACTCGTTCTATCAGCGCTGCCGTTTCGAGAACGGCGACTGCATCAAGTAGCAGCGCCTGTCCGGCGCGGCCGGGCCCGCCCGGCCGGCTGGCGGCGGCGCCGCGCGGCCGGCACGGCGCCAGAGGCCGTGACCGCGCTCGCCTCCTCGCCCGGCACGGTGGCGAACAGCGGCCAGCGCGGGCCATCGATCTCGATCAGGCCCCGCCGGATGGCGAAGCGCGCAATGTCGGCGTTGTGGCGCAGGCCCAGCTTCTTCATCAGCCGGCCGCGGTGGGACTCGACGGTGCTGCGGCTCAGGGCCAGGGCCTGCGCCACCTCCGCCGCGCCCTGGCCGCGGGCAAGCCTCGTCAGGATCTGGAGCTCGCGGTCGGACAGCGATGCCTCCGGCCGCGGGCCGCCCGTCTGCCCGAGCGCGTGCGCGATGGTCTCGGCCACGGCGGGGGCTACGTACATTCCGCCGCGCGCGGCCCGGCGCACGCCGTCGAGCAACTCGGCGCTCGATCCCGACTTGGTGACGAACCCGGCCGCGCCGGCGCGCACCAGCCGCACCAAGTACTCGTGGTGGACATCCCCGACCAGCACGACCATGCGGCTGCGCGGGCTTGCCCTCGCGATCTGGCGGGTCGCCTCCAGCCCCTCCAGATCCGGCAGGCTGAAGTCGATCACCACGACGTCTGGCTCGAGCTCGCGGCACAGCCGCGTAGCTTCGCCGCCGAAGCCGGCCTGCGCCACGACCGCGAAGTCCGCCTCGGCCTCCAGCAGTTGGCAGATGCCCGCTCGGACGAGTTGGCGGCCGTCGATCACCACGAGCCGAACCGGGGCGCCGTCCTCGCTCGGGCCGGAAGCACAACCGCGAGGGCCGAGGTTGGGGCGACTCTGGGCAGCGCCGAGCCTCCTCCGGTGCACCTTCGACGCACGCATACCTCGACCCCGCTGGCACGCCGCCACCGTGCGGCCGTGCTCCAACCGCTACCGCCAGGCGCCGGCTCGCAGTATCGGCGCGGCTGCGGAAACCCATTGGCGGATTCCGCTACGGGCCCGGGCTGCCCAGCCGCAGCGATGCCTCCGCGAGAATGGCCAGGCAGCCGTCCAGCGCATCGCAGGCGAACAGACGCTGGCGCAGCCTGGCCGCGCCGGGCAGGCCGCGCAGGTACCCCGCCAGATGCCGTCTTGTCACGCGCACCCCCCATGGCTCGCCGCGGGCCGCGTGGTTGGCGGCCAGGTGCTCGCGGCACAGGGCCAGCCGCTCCGCCACGCTCGGAGCGGGCACGATCTCGCCGCGCTCGAGCAGGGCCCGCGCTTCGCGGAAGATCCAGGGGTGCTCGATCGCCCGCCGGCCCACCATGACGCCGGCACAGCCCGTTTCGGCCAGGGCCCGGCGCGCGTCCTCGGCGCTGCGAATGTCGCCGTTGACGATCACCGGCATGCGCACCGCCGCCTGCGCGCGCGCCGCCCAGGACCAGTCGGCCCGGCCCGACAGCCCTGCTTGCACCGTGCGGCAGTGCAGGCTAAGCGCCCGCACGCCCGCGTCCTCGAGCCTGCGGGCCAGATCCACGATCGGCATCTCGGGCTCCGTACCCATCCCGACCCGCGTCTTGACCGTGACCGGAACCGACACCGCCCGCACCACGAGCGCCGCCATCGCCGCCAGCGCGCGCGGATCGCGCAGCCAGCCGGAGCCCGCGCCGCGGCGCGCGATTTTCGCGACCGAGCAGCCGCAGTTGATGTCGACGAACGCGGCCCCGGCCTGAGCCGCTGCCTCGGCCGCCTCACAGAGCCTTCCGGCATCGGCCCCGTAGATCTGGATCGCGGTCGGCTGGTCCTCGGGCCCGAGCGTCATCTTCCGGCGTGCCCGGCGGCAGCCGCGCAGCAGCCCCTCCACGTTGACGAACTCGGTGAAGCAGAGATCGGCGCCCAGGCGCCGGCACAGGGCCCGGAACACGGCGTCCGTCACATCCTCCATGGGCGCGAGCACGACGAGTGGCCGCGCGAAGAGCCGGCGGAAACCCTCGTCGCCCGTCGCGGGCACGGGGCCGATGGCGCCGGGGCGGGCTCGCGCTGGCTCCGCCCCGCCTAGCACGGCGCCCCTGCGCCCCCCTCGCGCTGGCTGGGTGGCGCCCCCGGGCTTACCTCGATGAGCTCGGCCCGGCGCGCGCTCGCTTTGAGCACGCGGAAGACAAAGCCGTGCCACTCGGCCTCGTCGCGGGTCACCGGCACGTGGCCGACGAGCTCGGCGACGAAGCCTCCGATCGTGACGAACTCGCTCTTCTCGTCCACGCCGAGGGCCCGGAACACCTTGCGCGTCTCCGCCCAGCCCCGGCACAAGAGCGAACCGTCGGGCCGCTTGACGATCAGCCCCTCGACCCGCTTGTCCTTCTCATCCTCGATCTCGCCCACGATCTCCTCGAGCACGTCCTCCATCGTCACGATGCCCTGCGTGCCGCCGTACTCGTCGACCACCAGGGCCATGTGCACGCGCCTCTCCTGGAACAGGCGCAGAAGCTGGTCCAGCGGCTTACTCTCGGGCACGACCAAGAGCGGAGTGACGATTTCGCTCCACTCGACCTGGCCGCGCCGGTCGTGGAGCTGGAACAGGAGCTGCTTGGCCAGCACCACGCCCTCGATGTCGTCGAGATCGCCGGTGCGCGTGAAGGCGAAGCGGCTGTGCCCGCTGCGCCGCACGATCTCCAGGTTCTCCTCCGGCGTACGCTCGGCCGAGAGCAAGGCTATCCCACCGCGCGGCACCATGACATCGAGCGCCGTCAGCTCGCGCAGGCTCACGGCGCCCTCGATGAGCCTCGCCACGCGTCCCCCGACCGCCCCTTCGCGGTGGCCCAGGGCCGCGAGCAGCCGGATCTCCTCGATGGACGTGACGGGCCCGCGGCCCCCCGCGGGCGCGACGAACCGGGCCAGCCGGTTGGTCAGGTAGAGCACCGGGCGCAGCAGCGAGACCATCAGGCCGACGGCGAGGGCCACGGGGCCCGCCAGCCGGCTGGCAAAGGCCACGCCCAGGGTCTTCGGGATCATCTCGCCCAGCACGACCACCGCCAGGACGAACGCCAGGCTGAAGACCCAGAACGTGCGCTCGCCTACCGCCTCCCGATAGCTCCAGCCGGCCACCGTCGCCCCGGCGGTGTTGGCCACAGTGTTGAGAATGACGATGGCGGCGATGGGCACGTCCATTTCGCGCTTGAAGCGCCGCAAGAGGCGCCCGGCGCGCGTTCCCCCGCGGGCCAGCGCCTCGACCTGTCCCCGCGGCACGCTCAGCAGCACCGCCTCGGAAACCGAGCACACGAAGGACAGCGACAGCGCGATCGAGACGCCGAGCAAGAGGACGACGAGCGCTGAGGACATAGTGCTGGCGCCGGCGCGACAGTTCGCCCCCGCGCGAGGCTCCGCTTCCTGTCCGGCGCAGAGGGCCAGCGTAGCACGAGACCGCCCGAAAAGCGCCGCGCCGTGGGCCTCGGCCCCCTCGTTCTTGCCAACGGCCCGCGAGAACGCGACAATGCCGCCATAGGAGACAGGGCAGGCATGGGAACCAAGCGCGTGCTACTCGCCATTTGCTGCTGCGCCCTCACGGCCGGCGCGCTCTTCGCCGGCTGCGGTGAGGACAAGAGCGCGACCGCCTGCGTGCCCGGCATGACCCAGGCATGCCTCGGACCGGGGGCCTGCCCGGGCGCACAGATGTGCTCCGCCGACGGCGCGACGTTTGGGCCGTGCGACTGCGGCAGCGGCACGGGCGCAACCGGTGGCGCGGCCGGCGCGGCCGGCGGCGGCGCCGAGGGGGGCGCGGCCGGGGCCACGAGCACCGGCGGCGCGGGCGGAGGCGGCGGGGCTGCCGGGGGCGGCGGCGGGAGCGACGCCGGCGTCTCGTGCGAGCCGCAGCCGGGAGACGACGGCTGCGACAAGTGCTTGAAGGGCCAGTGCTGCGCCCAGTACACCACGTGCCTCGCGGCCAAGGACTGCGCCTGCTACGCCGACTGCATGAAGGCCACCCCGGGCCTATGCCTGGCCGACTGCGGGCTGCAGCAGGCCCCGGCCGGCAGCGTGGAGCTGGTGCAGTGCATGCAGCAGCTCTGCGGGATCGACTGCGCGCCGAAGTAGCGCCCGGGGCGCAGCATCCTAGCGCGGCGGCACCAGTGGCTCGGTGTACTTCGCCAGGTCGCCGCCGCCGATCTCGTAGATGTTGCCTACGCCCGTCGCCCAGAAGTGATTGAGCACGCCGTAGCCCATGCCCTCCAGGTAGAAGCTGGTGCCGGCATAGGCGAAGAGGTTCACCTGGACCCACTCGCCGTCGCGATCGCGGCGGTACTGGCCGAGGAAGTCCGAGGTCATGTCGGAGACGTAGACGTACGCGATCCCCGTGTTGGGATCGGTGATGACCTCCATCCCGTCCATGTGGCTCCCGGCCAGATCCGGGTAGTCGAACTCGAGCACCCAGCTCTGGCTCGGGGCATGGTAGGAGAAAACCCGCCGGTGTTCCTCGGAGGACGCGTACCAGCGCCCCTCGACGCCGTCGTAGCCAAGGTGGGACAGCTTGATGTCGGTGACCGGGGCAACGACCTTGGTGGTCACGCCCGAGCCGAAGACGAACTCGAAGACGGCGCCGACGTCGGGCGCGTCGTGGGCCTTGAGGAAGAGTAGGCGATCGGGGAGGCCGTAGAGCTCTGCCGCTGAGTCCGGACCGAGCGAGACGTTCTCGTACCTCTTCACGAAGGTGAGCACCCGCTGCTCGATTGGTCCGGGAGCCTCGGGGTTGTCCGGGTGCTGGTTGGGCTCGATCTTGCCGTCGCCGTCCGAGTCCAACAGCTCGATCGTGTACACGTCGAGCTTCCCGCCGCGGTTGACGTACAGGTAGTTGCCGTAGGAGTCGACGTCGTAGCCGCCCTGGAACGGGGTCGAGCCGGTATCGAACAGGGCGTACTGGTAGTAGGTCCCGGTGGGCGTGGTGCTGCCGACCAGCTTGACCGGCACGCAGGCCCCCTTGGTGGCGCTGCAGCGTTCGCCCGCCCCGGGGTTGCAGGTGGCCATTGGGTCCCAGTGAGCCGGCTCGGCGGCGGTGTTGCAGACGAGCAGGGCGTTGCCCTCGCAAGAGTGCTGCCCGGCGATGCACAGCACGCACCCCGTCCCCGGAACGCAGACCTGGGAGCCGCAGTCCTGCTCGCTCGCCGGATGCCCCGTCGCGTCGCAGTCCACGGCCGCGTTCTTGGCGCAGACGACCTCGCCCGGGTGATCCTGGCAGGGGTTCGCCACGGGCTCGAAGCCCGAGTCGGGTTCCCCGGAGTCCGGCTCCTCGGCGTCGGGCAGCCCGGCATCGGGTACGGGCTCGCTCGTCGTTGGCGCAGGCGTCGCAGACTCCTCGGCCGGACCGCACGCCGCGACCGCCAGGCCGACGACGGCTCCGACCGAGCCCAAGACCAGCAAGCACCTCAGGACGACCGCCTCGCAGGCGGCGGCAGTTGTGGGCAGCATGGGAGGCCCTCCGGCATTCTCGCCAGCGTAGATTCTACCACGCCGCGCGCAGATGGGCACGTGTCATAGCGCGGGCTTCCCGGCAGTGCCTCCTTGCCCGCAGGCCCCGCCCCTGCGATCCTCGGGGAGAGACGCCATGGATCGTGCCGCCATCGCCACGTTTGCCAGCGCGCTCTTGACGCTCGCGCTGGCCGCCTCGGCTAGCACCCTCATCCTGGGCGACGACTTCGAGCTCGCTTCTGGCGCCACGGCCGCGTCGACGACGCAGAGCAGTGCGACAGCGCCGGGCCGAGCGCGAGCTGCGACGCCGACTGCACCAAGGCCGCATGCGGCGACGGCACGCTCAATCCGCTGGCGGGCGAGGAGTGCGACGACGGCAACGCCGAGGACGGCGACGCCTGCGACAAGGTGTGCAAGCTGGCTAGCTTCGAGGTCGCCAAGGCGTCCGAGAACGCGGACCTGAGCTTCGTCGCGTTCCAGCCGGGCGTTGGCTTGACGAGCCAGGAGGGCAAGGAGCTCTTCGTCGTGGCGTGGGTTCAGGCGCGGCCGGGCGACGGCGTCAACGAGGTCCGCGCCCGTCCCTATCGTGCTGACGGCAGTGCCGCCTCGCCTGCCGCGCACGTGCTCTCCAGCGCGCCGGGCCCGGCCGCGGCGCGCGTGGCCTCCAACCCTGACGGCCGCTCGCTCGTCGCCTGGTACCGCAGCCTCGGGCAGGGCGGCGAGATCCGCTATCGCGTGCTCGATCCCGGTGGGGCACCGGCCCCCGGCGGCGAGCAGCTCGTGCCGGGCTCGGACTGCGCCGTCCTGCCCGAGGTCGCGGCCGCGTCCACGGGCGAGCTCTGCGTCATGTGGCTGCAGAAGCCGGACACCGCTTCGGTCTACTGCCTCGACGCCTCGGGCCAGCCGGGCGACGGCGGCGCGCAGGCGCTCGGAGCGGCGTACCTCTACGGCGGGGCCGGCGTGTTCGGGGCGTACGCGATCTGGCCGAGCGGGGACGGCTTCATCGCCGCCTGGTACGACAAGGACACGCACCGGCTCACCGGCCGCAAGCTCGGGCCCACGGGCAAGCCCGCCGCGCCCGCCTTCGAGATGTCGTCGCTTCCGGACGGCCGGCTCCTCGGCACGGGCCTGGGCAGCGCACCGCAGGCGAGCTTCACCGTGGCCTTCACCGCCCACGGCGAGCACGGGCACCCGGGCGATCCCCGCGCGCGCTTCCTCCTGCGCTCTTTCGCTGCCCCGGGCGACGCGGCGACGGACGAGACGTTCGTTTCCGAGACGCACGAAGACGAGACCTGCCCGCACCTCATCGGCGCACAGGGCGAGCGCTTCCTGGCCGTGTGGAGCTCGGGCGCCGAAGGCACGAGCGGCGTGCGCGCCCGGCGCTTCGGTGCCGACGCCAAGCCCCTGGGCGCGAGCTTCGATGTCGCCAGCGCGCAGCCGGACCACATCAGCCTGTTTGCGCGGGGCGCGGCCGGCAAGGCGGGCGACGTCATGATCGCCTGGGGAAGCGCACACCTCGCCGCGGAGGATCCCGAGCACGGCGTGGCCATCCGTGCCGTTGTGTTCCCGGGGATGCTGGCCGAGAAGTGACGGTATGCGTTCACGCATGGCGGCGCTAGCAACGACGGCTCGCCGAGTCGGCCGCGATCGCGGGGCAGGGGTGACGCGCCCGAAGGGCGCGTCGGGACCCCAACCCCGTCCCGAAGGGACGGACTTACGTCCTCGGCCCGGGTCCTCGCGTACAGGAGT
>JACQWT010000346.1 GCA_016209145.1 Deltaproteobacteria bacterium
CGCTGGTCCGGGGGACGTTTCACGAGCGCTCGGACATCGATCTCGCCGTCGAGGGGCTACCGCCTGGGGGACTGCTCGATGCCCTGGCCGCCGCCGACGGATCCGCTTTTCGCTTCGACGTCATACCGCTGGAGATCGCGCCGCCGTACATCCGGGAGGCGGCCGAGAAGGAAGGGGTGGTGTTGTGGCCGCGCTGAGCGCCGTCGACGCGCTACGCCTGCGGGCCGAGATCGGCAACGACCTGGGACAGCTCGCGCGCGCCCGGGACGAGGTGACGAGCCGCGCCGGCGCCACCGACCAGACGACGACGTACGCGCTGGCGCTGCTCCTGTCCAACTACTACACGGGGGCCGAGAAGCTGTTCAAGCGCATGGCCCTGCCGCTGGGCGGTCTGCCCCCGGCGGGTGATCGCTGGCACGCACAGTTGCTGGAGGACATGACGATCGAGCTTCCGGGCGTGCGTCCGGCGGCGCTCGCGCCCGCGACCGCGGAGGCGCTCGCCGATCTGCTCCGCTTCCGCCATGTCGTGCGGAACCTGTACGCGTGGACCGTGCGCCGGGCCGAGGTCGATCGCCTTGCGGCGGCGTTGCCGGCCGCGCACGAGGCGCTGGAGCACGACATCGGACGCTTCCTGCTCTTCGTTGATGCACTGGCGGCCGACGGGCAGTAGTCCCTTCGAGAGCGCCGCGGGCGAGCGCTACGGCCGGCCACCGCGCCGGAGCTCGGCCACGGGGCGGGCACAGAGACCCGCCGCCAGGAGATCGGCCTCGGCCACGTCCAGGGCCAGGGAGAGCCCGGGCCACCGCCCTAGCCGTCCGGGGCGGCCGGCTTGCAGGCGCGGCAGGGCGGCGACGATGCGGCGCATCCCGTCGGTGCAGCGGCGCGCGATGGCCACGCGCTCGACTTGCGCCTGCAACAGGACGGCGACGGCCGCATCCGGATCCGCCGCGGCGGCGCCGGCGCGCTTCATCGGCTCGAGCAGCAGCAACGTCCAGAGCACGGTGTCGTCGAGCGTGGCGCCGAGGCGCTGCCGGCCATCGACATAGGCCAGGTGGCGCCAGACGCGGCCCGCCGCGCCGCCCTCGCCGCGCGCCTCGCCGAGCAGGGCCGCCAGCTCCGGCAGCAGCAGGGCAAGCACGCCGGTCTGCCAGGCGAGGTAGACGCTGCGCCGCGCCCCGCCACCGCGCAGGAGCCGGAGCACCTCCTCGGCCACGCGCGGGCGGGCCGCGAGCCGCAGCGCGTCGCGGCAGCAGACCATGGCGTCGTAGAGCTCGGGGGCTATGCCCAGCCCGAGCCGGCCCGCGAACTTGACGGCCCGGAGCACGCGCACCGGATCCTCGCGCAAGCGCGCCTCCGGCTCGCCGATCGTGCGCACGACCCGCTCCGCGATGTCCTGCATGCCGCCGACCCAGTCCAGGACCTGCTCCCGCTCGAGATCGTAGAACAGCCCGTTGATCCCGAAGTCGCGGCGCCGGGCGTCCTCGTGGGCCTCGCCGAAGACATTGTCGGAGCGGATCGGCAGCGACTCGCGACTCTGCTCGGCCCGATCCTCCTCTTCCTCGGGCGTGCGCCGGAACGTCGCCACCTCGATGACCTTGGGCCAGCGCAGCAGCACGTGCACCAGGCGGAAGCGCCGGCCGATGATGCGCGAGTTGCGGAAGAGTGCTCGGATCTGCTCGGGGCGGGCGCTCGTGGCCACGTCGAAGTCCTTGGGCTGGTGGCCGAGCAGCAGATCGCGCACACAGCCGCCGACGAGATACGCCTCGTACCCGTAGCCAACCAGCCTTCCTACCACCTTGCGCACGTCCGGATCGACCAGGTCGGGGGCGAAGACCACGGGATGGCGCTGGGGCTCGGGCCGCCGCGGCCGCGCGACGGTCGGGGCGGCCCGGGGCGCGGTGCGCGGCCTGCTCTCGCGCCGGCGCGCCACGCGGGCTGGCTCCTGAGGGACGGGGTGGGTTGGCATAGGCATTAAGCAAGCAATCGCCCGGCGGCCGAGGCGCCGCGCCGGCCGAGCGCGCCCGCAGCGCCGGGCCCGAGCGTACTCCTGTACGTGAGGGCCCGGCGCGAGGACGTAAGTCCGTCCCTTCGGGACGGGGTTGGGGTCCCGACGCGCCCTTCGGCTCGCGCATCGTCAGGCCAGGGGGGCAGGGCAATGTACCCTCGGCGGGCCGCGAGGTCCAAGTCTGACTGCCTCGGGGCGCGAGCGGCCAGATCATCTCTACCGCTCGGCCGTACAAAGGCCGTACAGTTGCGCCGGGCTGGGGCAGGTTCGCCTCGGGCCCGCCGGACCGGAACAGCAACAAGCTCGGGAGACGAAGCCATGGCTAGGAACCCAATCCACGCCCCCTACGGCGCCCGCGGGCCGCTGCACGCCGCGACGCTCTGCCTGCTCTGCGCCGCGCTGCCCGCGGCCTGCGGCTGCGCCGGCCTCGTGCCGCCGCCCATCCAGACGGAGGCAGCGCTCGGACGCGTAATCATCTACCGCAACGGCGTGGCCTACTACGAGAGCGAGGCGCGGCTCTAAGAAGACGAGACGCTCACGATGCGGGTGCCGGCCGAGCGCGTCGACGACTTCTTGAAATCGCTGACCATCACGGACGCGGGCACGGGCGAGGCCATGCCCGTCTCCTTCCCGACGATGGACGCGCAGGGAGGCGACGTGGTGATGGCCGTGAAGCTGCCGGCCGGCCGCCGGCAGGTGCGCATCTCCTACGTGACCGAGAGCCCGGCCTGGAAGCCCTCCTACCGGCTGGTGCTCAGCGGCAAGGACAGGGCCAAGCTCCAGGCCTGGGCGGTAGTCGACAACGTCTCGGGTGAGGACTGGGACCGCGTCAAGATCGGCGTGGGCTCCACCTCGGCCCTGTCGTTTCGCTACGACCTGCACAGCATCCGCCTGGTCAGGCGCGAGGAGCTCACCACCGGTGCGGATCTCGCCCTGGCGCCCCCGACGGGCGGCTCGCCGTACGCCGTGGCGGGCAAGAAGGTGCGTGTGGTCGGCAACATCCGCGCCGACGAGCTGGCGGATCTCGACGCGGCGAGGCAAGTGCGCGTCGATGACGCCAAGGGCAAGGAGGTGCTCGCGGATCGCGGGGAGGCCGAGACCATCTCGGCCTCGGGCCGCGGCGCGCCGGCGCCGCCGGCCAAGACGAGCGCGCACTGGGCCTCCGGCACCCAAGCGGCGGTGACGGGCGCCCTCAGCCTCGGCCAGTCCGGCTACGGCGGTGGCGTCTCGGGCGGCGAAGCCTACGCCCGCGCGCAGCGCGTGCAGTCGCGCGTCCAGGGCCTCGCCTCCGAGCTCAAGAACAGCCGCGAGCGCGTGCGCATCGAGGGCTACGCCCAGGGTGGCGACAAGGATCCGCGCGATGCGTCCCTGCAGCGGGCCAATGCGCTACGCGACCAGCTCATCGCCGGCGGCGTGCCGGCCGAGCAAATCGAGGCCGTGGGCACCGGCCAGCCCTCCGGAAGCGACGCCGTGCGCATCGTCGCCACCGAGGAGAAACCCGCCCAGCCCGAGCAGCCCAAGGAGGCTCAGGAGGGCGCGGGCGAGGGCCAACCCATCGGCAGCGCTCACTTCCTGAGCGGGCAGCCCATGACCATTGCCAAGGACCAGTCGGCGATGGTCGGCCTGCTCGACACGGAGACCGAAGCCAAGCGCGTCTACTTCTACGATCCCATCTCGGCGCGCGGCTCGCAGCGCTTCGCCTTCAGCGCCGTGCGCCTGCGCAACCCGAGCGAGTACACCTTGGACAGCGGCCCGTTCACCGTCTACGCCGAGAGCCAGTTCCTGGGCGAGGGCCTGAGCGAGCCCATCCTGCCCAAGAGCACGGCCTTCATCCCCTACGCCCTGGACCGCAGCATCCTGGTCGAGCCGCAGCAGAGCATGCGCGAGGAGCTCGACGAGCTCTTGACCATCCAGCGCGGTATCGTCACCGCCGAGACGCGGCGCATCCGCAAGACGCTGCTCGCCTTGACCAACCGCAACCAGCAGCCGGCCGAGGTCTACGTCCGCCACGCCGTGGCCGCCGGCTTCAAGCTCGACAAGAACGCGGCCGAGGTCGAGAGGCTCGGCGGCGCCCACCTCTTCCGCGTCGTTGTCCCGGCGGGCGAGGCGGTGGAGCTCTCCATCGAGGAGTGGACGCCGGTGCTGAAGACCGTAGACATCCGCACCGACGGCGGCATCAAGGACATCGCCCTTTTCCTGCGCAAGGCCAAGATCGAGCCCGCACTCCAAGGCAGGCTCGACGACATCATCAAGGCCCACAGCGCCATGCGCGACTTGGAGGAGCGCATCGACACGCTGCAGCAGCAGATGGACGTGTACCGGACGCGCGTCGACGAGATCAACTTCCAGCTCGTGACGCTGCGCAAGGTGCCCCAGGCGGAGCGGCTGCGCTCGCACCTCGCCAAGAAGATGGAGGAGATCAGCGAGAAGCTCCAGCAGGCCACGATCGAGATGACCGACTTGAAGGGGCAACGCATGACCCTGCAGATCGAGCTGCAAGACAAGCTTGCCGAGCTCACGCTCAAGCGCGAGAAGAAGGAGGAGGAGGCCGGCGCCAAGAAGGCGAGCGGGGGCTGAAAGGCGCCGGCATGCCTCGGCTGCCCCGGCTGCCGCGGTCGGGCTCGTGGCGGGTGGGGCTCATCAGCCGAGGCGCTGCCGGATGAGCGCATTGACTGATGTGTTCGCGGCCTTCGCTTCCTTCTCCAGTCGCTCCCAGGTCGTAACGGGCAACCGCAAGCTGCGCACGGTGGTGGGCTCCCCCGGCGGACGACCACGGCGCACGACCTTGCCCAGGGCGCAAGATGGCATCTCCCAGAGGGACCAGAGCGCGATTCCGTCCGCCGGGTCGTGGTCGGCGAACGGATTGCCGGGTACGCGCTTCCATACCTTCAGGTCGATGGGTTCGTCAGTCCAGTCCGTCATAGATCCTCTTCTGAGCCGGGCTCGCCCTGCGCGCGCTGACGATGCGGATGGCGTCGCGCCCTACCTCGGCATGGACCACGAACAGAAGACGGCTCCGGGAAGACAGAGCGATCAGGATGAGCCGGTCCTCGTAGGACGGCGCCTCGTTGCGCAGATAGCAGCCGTTCGGGTCGTCGAAACACGTGGCCGCTTCCTCGAAGCCAACTCCATGCTTCTGCTCGTTTTCTCGGGCTTTCTCCGGGTCCCACTCGAAGCGCACCATATTTCTGTAACACAACAAGAGCCGCCGTCAAGGTCGGGCGGGCTCGATCGGGCCGCGTCCTGGCGCGGTAAGCGTTCACGCATTCTCCCAGCCGGCTCGTCAGGCGGGGCTGCGCGCATGAGCGCGCCCGGAGGCCCGGCCCGGAACGTACTCCTGTACGTGAGGAGCCGGGCCGAGGACGTAAGCCGCGATCGCGGCCGACTCGGCGAGCCGTCCTTGCTGGCGCGGAAATGCCGTGAACGGGTACCTGGCGCGTGAGCGCAGCCGGTAGCTCTGCCGGTGCGCTACCAGGACATCGTTGACGCTGTGTCCGCCGGTCGCTATAAGCGGTGCCCCAAACGTCTCGGGGAGAAGAGCCGTGCTTTCGCGCTCGATGACCATCTTCACGGGGAACGCCAACCCTCCCTTGGCGGCCGAGATCGTCGGCTACCTGGACTGCCCGCTCGGCAGGAGCCGCGTGACCCAGTTCTCCGACGGCGAGAACTTCTGCGTCATCGAGGAGAACGTCCGCGGGGTGGACACCTACGTAGTGCAACCCACGAGCGCGCCGGTCAACGACCGCGTCATGGAGCTCTTGATCATGGTCGAAGCGCTGCGGCGCGCCTCGGCCGGCTCGATCACCGCCGTCATTCCGTACTACGGCTACGCCCGGCAGGACCGCAAGGTCGCGCCCCGCACGCCGATTACCGCCAAGCTCATCGCCGACCTGCTCGTAGCCGGCGGCGTGAACCGCGTCGTGGCCGTGGATCTGCACGTGGGCCAAATCCAGGGCTTCTTCAACATTCCCTTCGACCACCTCACGGCCATGCCGGCGCTGCTGCAGAGCCACCTGCGCCAGCACTACCGCGGGGCGGTCGTCGTCTCGCCCGACGCCGGCGGCACGGAACGCGCCCGCGCCTTCAGCCGGCGGCTCGACGGCACGCTGGCCATCATCGACAAGCGCCGGGAGAAGGCCAACGAGAGCGAGGTGATGAACATCGTCGGCAACGTCGAGGGCAAGCGCTGCATCATCGTGGACGACATCATCGACACCGCGGGTACCACCTGCAACGCCGCTCGCGCCCTCATGGGTGCCGGCGCCCGGCAGGTGTCGGCCTGCGCCACCCACGCGGTGCTCTCGGGCCCGGCCATCGGCCGGGTCGACGAGTCGCCGTTGGAGGAGGTGGTGGTGACGAATTCGGTGCCGCTGTCCAGCGCGGCGGCATCCTGCCGGAAGATCAAGGTCGTGAGCATCGCCCCGCTGCTGGCCGAGGCGATTCGCCGCATTCACCACTCCGACTCGGTCAGCTCGCTGTTCGCCTGAGCTGCCCGGTCTGCCGCCGCCGGCTGAGGTCTGTCATGCAAGCTCCCACGGTCCACACGCTCAGCGCCATGGTTCGCCACGAATCCGGCAAGGGCCCGGCCCGGCGCCTGCGCCAACGAGGACATGTCCCCTCGGTGGCCTACGCGCGGGGAGCGGACTCCGCGCACCTGGCCGTCCCGCAGGCCGATCTGCGCGCCATCCTGCAGTCGGGCAAGGGACGAAACTCGCTCATCGAGCTATCGGTCGAAGGCGGGCAGAGCTTCACCGTCATGGTCCGCGACGTGTCCGTCCATCCCGTCTCGCGGCAACTCCTGCACGCCGACTTCATCCGCGTGAAGGTCGACCAGCCGCTCGTGGTCGATGTCCCCTTCCGCACGGTGGGACGCGCCAAGGGCGAGATCAACGGCGGCACCCTGCTGCGCAACGTGCGCTCTCTGCCGGTGCGCTGCCTGCCGGCGCAAATCCCCGTGGCCATCGAGGCCGAGGTCTCCGAGCTCGAGATCGACGCCGTGCTGCGCCTGAGCGATCTGACGCTGCCCGAAGGCGTGGAGGTGCTCCGGCCGGCGGACCAGAAGCTCGTGGTCGTCGTGCCGCCGCGCATCGAGCCCGTGGCGGTCGTGGAGGGCGAGGCCGCCGCCGAGGGTGAGGCCGCCGAGGGCGAGGCGGCCGAGGGCGAGGCCGAGGGCGAGGCGGCCGAAGGCAAGAGCGCCGATGGCGGGAGTACCGCGGCGGACGACAGGAAGCGCAAGGGCTAGGGCCGAATGAAGCGATTGGCCTGTAGCTGTTAGCAAATAGCAAAGCGATTTCGGCCAACGGCTACCGGCCAACGGCTACCGGCTTCTTCTTGCCATGCTGCTCGTGGTTGGACTTGGCAACCCCGGCCGCGCCTACGCGGGGCACCGGCACAACGTCGGGTTCATGACCGTGGACGCGCTGGCCGCGAAGCTCGGCGCGGGCCCGTTTCGCGCCAAGTTCGCCGGCGAAATGGTGCGGGTCGAGATCGCCGCGCGCGAAGCGGTGCTGCTCAAGCCCATGACATTCATGAACGACTCGGGCCGCAGCGTGCGCGCGGCCACGGTCTTCTTCAAGCTCGCGCCCGAGGATGTGCTCGTGATCCACGACGAGCTGGATCTGCCGTTCGGCACCGTTCGGCTCAAGCGGTGCGGCGGGCACGCCGGCCACAACGGGCTACGCTCGCTCGTCGCGCACCTGGGCACGCCGGACTTCTGCCGCATCCGCATCGGCATCGGCCGGCCCCCGGAGGGTTTCGCCGGCGACGGCGCCGACTTCGTCCTTTCGCCGTTCCCCGCGGCCGAGCGCGACGAGCTCACGAGATACTTGCGGACCGCAGCCGAAATCGTGCTAGACATCGCCGCCCGCGGCTTCGAGGCCGCGATGAACCAGTTCAACGTTCGCCCCGGGCGAAAACGCCGGGGCGAGCCGGACAGCCCGAGCGGCTCCGGCGAGCCCGGCGCCGAGGGCCCACCAACCCCGTAATCTCTTCGCTCCGCGCGCGAGCCGACCGGCTGCGGCGGGGCCACCGTCCAAGAGGAGACCGCCATGAGCCGCGTCGCGCTGGCGCCGCAGTGCGCCAGAGAATACGAGACCGTCTACATCATGCGCCCGACCGTCGACAAGGAGACGGCGGACGGGTTGGCGGCGCGCCTGGTCGATGCCGTCAAGGCCCAGGGCGGGCGTCCGACCGAGCTGGAGCTGTGGGGCCGCCGACGCTTGGCCTACTCGATCGAGCGCCACCACCGCGGCATCTACGTCTACCTGAAGTACCTGGGCCGGGGGCAGGCGGTGTCCGAGATCGAGCGCCAGCTCCGGCTGGCCGACAGCGTGCTGCGCTACCAGACGGTGCGCGTGCGCGATGACGTGCCTACGGAGGAGCCGGCCGCGCCGGGCGCGGAGCCGGTGCTCGGCTTCGAGCTGCCGGCCGAGCCGGAGGAGCCGGCCCTGAGTCGCGAGCAGCAGCTCGGCCTGGATGGTGCCTTGCGCGACCGCGGCCACGGCCGGCCGCCCCGGGATGAGGCGCGCGTCGAGGAGGGCGGCGAGGAGGACGAGGAGGGCGCGGAGGGCGGCGGCGAGCCGTTCGGCGCCTCGGACGACGGCGAGAAGGGCGGCGAGGAGGCGTAGCGGCGGTGCCATGAACGCGAGAGAGCAGACGAACAGCAGGCGAGACACGTTGGAGCCGCCCGATGGCGGCCGGGGCTTCGACTCGGAGCGCGGCCTCGATACGCCGTGGCGACGGCGCGGCCGCAAGCGCATCTGTCGCTTCTGCGCCGACAAGAGCATCGTCATCGACTACAAGGACCCGCAGTCGCTGCGCTACTTCGTCACCGAGCGCGGCAAGATCGTGCCGCGCCGCATCAGCGGCTCGTGCGCCAAGCACCAGCGCGAGGTCAGCGTGGCCATCAAGCGGGCCCGGCTCATCGCGCTCTTGCCGTTCACCCTGTCCGAGTAGCCCTCGCGGGAGCGCGCGCGAGAAAGGAGGCAAGCAGTGGCACGCAACATCCAGGTGGTGTTGACCGAGGATCTACCGAACGTCGGCCGCAGCGGTGAGCTCGTGCGGGTGCGCCCCGGCTACGCGCGCAACTTCCTCGTGCCGCGCGGTCTGGCCGCCATGGCCACCAAGGACAACGTCGCGCGGGTGGAGCACGAGCAGCGCGTGGCCACGGCGCGGACCGCGAAGCAGCGTAGCGCGGCCGAGGCGCTGGCGGCCGAGCTGGGGCAGGTGAAGCTCACCATCGCCCGAACCGTGGGCGAGGGCCAGAAGCTCTACGGCTCGGTCAGCTCGCGCGACGTGGCCGAGGCTCTGGCCGGGCTGGGACACGAGATCGATCGGCGCAAGATCGAGCTCGATCCCATCAAGGAGCTGGGCAGCTTCGAGGCGCGGATCCGGCTGGGAACGGGAGTGGACGCGACGGTCAAGGTGGAGGTGGTGGCCGAGGAGTAGACTGGCGCGCGAGCGCGCGCCGAAGAGCGTCGCCTCGGCCGACGTTTTCTGCTAGCGTCCGCCCGTGTACTGGCGCCCCGCGGCTTCGGCCTGGCGGGGCGTCGTGCATTTCAGAGGACGCGCTGTGAACAAGCTCGGGACTACCTCGGGGCAAACTGGGACGAAGCTGGGATCTGCGCGGCAGCTCGGCGCGGGGAGGAGCGGGGATCGCTGACATGGAGCGAGCACAAAGACGCCAGAGCCGCGTTGAGCCAACCGAGCCGCCGGTGATCGCCGGCCGCGTGCCACCGCACGACCTGGACGCCGAGGCGGCCGTGCTGGCTGCCGTGCTGCTCGACCGCGAGGCCCTCGATCGCGTGTTGGAGACGCTCCAGCCGGAGCACTTCTACAGCGACGCCAACCGCATCATCTACCAGGGGTGCCAGGTGCTCGCCCAGGAGGGCACGCCCATCGATGCCGTCTCGGTCAACTCCTGGCTACGCGACCGGCAGCTCATCGCGCAGGTCGGGGGACCTACCTACCTGGCACAGCTCGTGGACGCCACGCCGGCGGTGGCGCACGTTGCGGCCCATGCCCGCAGCGTGCGCGAGAAGTGGCGGCTGCGCCGCCTCATCGCCACCTGCCAGCGCTTCGCCGCCGAGGGCTACGGCGACGTCGGCCCGGTGCAGGAGTTCATCGATGGCGCCGAGCAGGCCGTCTACGACCTGGCGCGCACGCCCGAGACGAGCACCGTCCTGCCGCTCAAGGACGTGCTCACGTCCGCCTTCAAGCAGATCTCGGAGGCCTCCGAGCGCGGCGACCAAATCACGGGCCTGCCCACCGGCTTCATCGACCTCGATCGCAAGACGGCGGGGCTGCACAAGGGCGACCTGCTCATCGTCGCCGCCCGCCCGGGCATGGGCAAGACCTCGTTCGTGCTCAACATGGCCGTCAACGTCGCCTCGCCCCGCGCCCTGGTCGCCCCCGACGCGCAGGGACCGGCCTACGGCGAGCCGGAGGCGCTGCGACCCGGTCACGGCGTCCTCATCTGCTCGCTGGAGATGCCCAAGGAGCAGGTGGCCACGCGCCTGGTCTGTGCCGAGGCGCGCGTCGATCTCGGCAAGCTGCGCAGCGGCTTCGTCAGCCAGGAGGACTGGGCCGCCCTGACCAACTCGGCCTCGACCCTGTCCACCTTGCCCATCTGGATCGACGACTCGCCCATGCTCGGCCTCTTGGAGCTTCGCGCCAAGGTGCGCCGCCTGCAAGCCGACCTCGGCCGCGGCGCCGTGGGCGAGGCGCCGGGGCTCGGCGTCGTGATGGTCGACTACTTGCAGCTCATGCAGGGCCGGCACGACGCGCCGAGCCGCGAGCAGGAGATCAGCGAGATCTCACGCGGCCTCAAGCGCATGGCCAAGGAACTGGCCGTGCCGGTCGTGGCGCTGTCGCAGCTCAACCGCGGCGTCGAGACCCGTGGGGGCAAGGACAAGCGGCCTCTCTTGGCGGACTTGCGTGAGAGCGGAGCAATAGAGCAGGATGCCGACACCATCGTGTTCATCTACCGCGACGAGTACTACAACCGCGATTCGCCCGAGAAGGGCATTGCGGAGCTCATCATCTCCAAGCAGCGCAACGGGCCCACGGGCCGCATCCGCACGCGCTTCACGGCGAGCTGCACCCGCTTCGACAACCTGGCGCCCGGCCAGTACCAGGAGTTCGAGGAGTATCCGTAGCGCCGGCGGAGCGTGCTTTGCGCTACGATCGCCCCGTGGCCGCGCCCTCGCTGCTCCGTGCCGTTCTCGGCGTGCTCGCCGTGGGTCTGTGCGCCGGCTGCCCCGCCGAGCAATACCGCATCGAGATCAGCGAGGACGGCATGAAGAAGGTGATCGTCGCCTGCGCCAGCGGCGAGACGTGCGGCAAGAACTGCTGTCCCAAGCTCTCGGCCAAGATCCCCAAGGAGAGCGCGGCGCTGTATGCACAACTGCACGTCGTGACGGTGCCCGCCGATGCCACCGCTCTCTCGCAGGGCAAGGTGCGGGCGCAGAGCCCGTGCATGAAGCTGCGCCTGGCCTGCGACATCGAGGCCGACGCCGGGGCCGTCGAGTCGCTCGCCTACTGCCTGGCGCTGCAGCTCAACGACGAGATCGCGGACGCCATCCCCGAGGGGCTCGGCTTCGACGGCATGGACGATCCGAACGACGTGTCGCTCGTGCTGAGCCTGCACCGGCGCTCGGCCGAGGAGGACGCGCGCTGCCAGGCCGAGGAGGTGTTCGCCGCCGCCGGCCTCTCCGAGCGCGTGCCCGGTTCCAAGACCTACGACATCACCTGCGCTTCGTGTAGCGGTGGGGCACGCAACGCCCTGTCGAGCACGCCGCCGTGCGTCGGCGCGTGCTTCGCCAGCGAGTGCGCGGCGCTGCTCGGCGGGAAGTAGCGCCGCGAGCCTCCTCGTTGCGGCGGCCGACCCGTCGGCCTCCTGCGGGGCAGGTCATGGCCTGAGGATCTTGACGTCCACGTCGCCGCCCTTGATGATCACGCGCACCAGGGGCGTGCCGGTGAGGATCTGCCTTCCTTCCGCCGTGAGGTCGAAGCGTGTTCCGAGCGAGTGTGCGAAGACTGCCACCTCGGGCCAGCTCTTGAGCGTTGGGGTCTGCTGGTCCTCCGGATCGCGCTTCTGCCAGAAGCGGTCCTGCTGCAGAACCTGAAATGCATGATCGAAACGCCTGCGGGTCTTGCCCAGGTGGTCGTCGTTCGACAGCCGTGCGGCGTAGGAGACGCTGATGTGCGCGTAGTCGCCGGGCCGGTCCTCGCGTGGTGGGCTCTCGACCTCGACTGGCCCCGTCGGCCCTGGTGCGACGATCTCTGGCCCTTGCGGCGCGGGCCCGCTCGTCGACGCCGTTCGCCCCGAGCTCGAGAGCCACCACCAGCCCACCGCGGCGGTGGCTACCACGCCGAGCGCGACGAGCGCGAGGACGGCAATGGTCAGGCTGACGGCGCGGCCGGGAGACGTGCGCGACCGCTGCCGCCCGAACGGAGGCGCAGCACCGGGCGCCGGGGGGCTGCCGACGACGGTCGGAGTCAGGCCCGGTGCCGCCTTGTGGCTTATGGCTGGCGGCATGTGCGCCGCCGGGGCCTCGGCGATCGTGGGCGGCTCGGGCGGTTGGGGCGGGTCGCGGCCCACGGTCTCGCTGGTCGAGGCAATGCTCCGGGCCGGCGCGATCAGCAGCGCGGTACCGGCCAGCGACTCGAGCAGGGCGGTGCCGTTCGGGAAGCGGCGAGTCGGGCGCAGCTCGATGCAGCGCTTCATCGTGCCCGCGAGCGCGAAGTCCGGCGCGAAGGGCGGCCAGGCAAGGCGCTGGTCGGCCTGCCGGTAGGCCACGGCGAAGTCGCCGACGCTCGCGTCGTCGCCGAGGCCGGTGGGATGCCCGCCCACGAACAGCTTCCAGATGACCACGCCAAGGGCGAACACGTCGGTGGCCGGCACGGCCCCCTTGGTGCCCCAATGGCTTGGCTCGATTTGCTCCGGAGCCATGTACGGAGCGGTTCCGATCACGCAGCCGGGCTTGGTCAGGGGGCCCGAACCGTCCTGGAGCGCAGCGATGCCGAGATCGACCAGCCGGACGTTGCACGGCTCGGCGGGCTCCTGCCAGAAGGAGCTGGTGAGGAGGATGTTGTCTGGCTTGAGATCGCGGTGGATGAGGCCGTGATCGTGCAGGTGGGCGAGCGCACTGGCCAGGTGCGCGACGAGCTGCTGCTTGTGCGCGGCAGCAAGCCGCGGATCGTCGAGGGCAGCGGAGAGAGTGCTTCCCTCGACCGAGTCCATCGAGAAGCCGAGCAGCCCGCGATCGAGATCCTCGAACAGCCCGTAGCACTTGCAGAGCGAGGGGTGGACGAGCGCGGCAAGCGCGCGTGCCTCGCGCCGGGCGCGCTCGAGGGCCTGATCCGTGGCCGTTCGCAAGCCGACGAGCTTGATCGCCCGGTGCTCGCCGCTGAGCGGATCGCGCGCGAGCCAGACATCGGCCTGGCCGCCCTCGCCTAGCGGCGAGACGAGCTCGTACCGATCCACGCGATCGCCGGCCCCAAGTGGCATCGAGCCCCCGAGGCTAGTCGGGACGCGGGCGGTCGTCGATGCCATCGCAGGGCTTCGCCGCCGCGCACCGCTGCGGCGGGCTGCCCGGCACGGCTGCAGAGTCGGGGGCGCGTTCAGGGCAGGCATACGCCTCCGGCAGGCGGCAGGCCGTTGGGGCAGGGCGGCGCGCAGCCGAGCCGCACCGGATCGAAGATCTGGCCGGCAGGGCAGACCCAGGGCAGCACGGGCTGCGCGGGGGTGGGCCTGCCGGTGCCTGGTCCAGGCGAGACCGGGCAAAGGCCGGCGGTGGGCGCCGAGCCGTCGTCGCAGGCAGGGACGCACAGCCCCAGAAGCTGGTCCACGGCGTATCCCTGCGGACAGGGCTGCTCGGTCTGCGGTCGCGGAGGCGGCGGCTCGGCTGCGATCCGCTCGATCTCGACGGTGAACGCCTTGCTGAGGTGCTTTCTCACCATGCGCTCGGAGATCCAGGCGTAGCCGCCCTCGCGCCACTCGTCGGACCAGCTATTCTTGAGGAGGAACTGCCGGCCCTCCGAGACGCTGCGATAGCCCACCAGCACCACCGCATGAACGCTGTCGCCCTGCTCGTACTCCGGCAGCACGGGCTGCGCCGTTTGGCTATGGCCCCAGAGCTTCCGGTCGATGCGGAACGCGGCCCAGATGTCCTCGCCGCGAGCCAGGATGTCCATGAGCTGGCGCACGTCGACCGGGTCGGTCTTGATGTGATCGATTCTGGTGATCCGGTAGCGGGGTGATCGATCGGCCCGCTCCTTCTCGGCGACGATCTCGGGGTCGTTGCGCCAGGATCCGGCCTTGACGTCGTACGCCTTCTCGCACGACTCGGCTTCGGCACCCTCGACGAGCTTGCAGGCCTTGGCCGGGTCGTAGGGCCAGGTCGGCTCGATGGTGTGCGGCGGGATGCTGGCGCGCGCATCCCAGAGCGTGTTCCAGGTCTTGGAGGAGACGATGTGCATCGGCGAGATCTCGTCGCGGTGGCCCATGCGGATTGCTGCGTTGTCCATGGTGGACGACAGGGCGAACGCCCAGCACACCCCCACGGACGCCTGGTACTTGACCGGGCCCTCGACTCCGGTCTTGCGGTGGTCCACCTCCGCGGGCAGATCCTGCTCGCGGAAGCCGGCGCGCGGCGTCCACGGGCTGACGAAGATCTGCGGCAGCGGCAGGCACAGGGGCGCCACCCACAGGCCGGAGACGAGCTGGTGCGGAGAGCACGGCCCGTCGGCCGGCATGCTCATGAGGGACGCCACGTGGACCGGGCGAAAGGCCGCGTGCGTTCGCGGCCAGGCGATAGGAGGCACGAGCCCCGGCAGGCCGGTCATGGACCAGGGCCAGCCTGCCCAGGAAGGGTTCGGGGCGGGCTGCGGCTGCGGCGGGAGCTGCGGCCGCGGCTGCGCGGTGCCGGCCGGCGGCCAGTTGGCCCAGTAGGCGGTGCGCCTCGGTGACCCGTGCAAGCAGCCCGTCGCGGCGGCGACCAGCGTCACGCCGAGGAGCAAGTTCGGCGCCGGCCGGCTCGCTCCGGCGGGACGGGAAGCATGGGACGATGGTCGGTGCTGGGCGAGGGTGCGGGCCATGGCAGCGCTCCGTTCTTGGCAGGGGTTGTCGTGAAGCTTGCGGGCGAAGGGCTCGATGTCGATCGCGGTGCAGCTCGCAGGCGATGCTGATGCACCACGCGTGCCGGCCGCGATCGCGTGTGAGAAGGGGCAAGTGAGCACAGTGGCGCGGATCGCGATCCGCCGATCCGCGATCGCGGTGATCGCGATCCGTCGAGCTTCGGCCACGGCCCGACGCCAACCGGCCGCAGGCAGGCCGAAATGCAAGCTGCTTCGGTGGATCGAGGCCGGCTGCGCCCTGCCCCCGGCAGACGGCATGCCCGCTGCAATGCAATCGATCGGACCCGGCGGCACGCCACGACGAGCCTGCCGAGTTCCCGGACCCCCCTCGATCCGCGATCACCATGAACACGCTGCTGCAGATCCATCACCCGCATCCCGCCCAGACCAACGCACAGGCCCCCGACGAGTCGCCGTGCGCCCCGAGCTTGGAGGCTCCGAGCCGGGCCCGGACGGCCGAGCACCCGGCTCCCGCCACCGATCCCATGCGGGAGAGCTGCGCGGAGCCGGTCCCCCTGCCGTGGCCGAAGCTCGGTCCGCCGTGGGATCCCGCACTCGCGCCTGGGCCAGACGCCGGCGGGATGTCGTCAGCGCGGGCCATCGAGCGCTTCTGCCCGATCTGTGGCCAGTTGCTCGTCGTGCCGACCGATCGCCTCGATCTTCCCTTGCTCTGTCCGCGGTGCAGGAGCGCTCACGTGGTCGGCCGGCTGATCGATCGCTTCACGGCCATCCCGGCGATCCCGTTGGGCGAGATCACGCGCGTGGGCTTCACGGAGCCCGGGCTTGCCCGCGCGGAAGCGCTGACCCCTGCCGGCCATCTGCCTGCTTCGACGGCTCCGAGGAGCGCAGCCACCGAGCGAGACGCCGTCGAGGTCGACGGAGAGGTCGGCCGAGCTGGCATGCCTGGGCTGGCGCAGGTCGCCTCCCCGGCAGCGGCCAGCCCGGCCTGCCGGCACCCCCGCGCCGCTGACGTCGCTCGCGCGGGCCTGCGCGGCGCCGCTGCGGCCGCGAGCGTCGGCCGTGAAGGCGCTGCCGCGATCGGCCGAGCCGGCGCGCTGTTGATCCGAGTGGCCGTCTGGCTCGACGAGCGCCTCGCCGGCTGGCGCGCCGCCTTGCTGTGCCTGGCGGCAGCATCGGTCGTGGTGGCTGCGCTGGTCGATTGGATCCTCGACTGTACGCTGCAGCCGATCGCGCTCGCGGTGTTCGCCGCGGTGGTGGTCGCGCTGCTGCTCGCCCGGCTCGACACGCTGCGTGACGAGTCGGGCTGGCGCCCGGAGCTGCTCGTGCGCCAGGCCGTGCTGCTGGCCGAGCTCGCCGCGGACGCGGTGATGTCGTGCGACGAGCTCCCGATCGGCAAGAAGGCGGAGATGGCTGGCAAGGTCGTGGCTGCGAGTGGACTGTTCGCGCTCGCGACTCACGAGTTGCTGGCGGCGGTCGGGATCGAGAGCGCCACGATGTTCTGGCTTGGCGTCGTGTCGAGCCTCGGCGGTCTCGGCCTGTGGATGTGGGGGCGCAAGGCCTGCCGGGAGGCAGGTCTTCGCCGCGGGCTGCTCGTCGATCGCCGAGAGTCGGCACCCGTTGCCTCGGCCGTGCTTGGGCTGCCGGCGCTGCTCGACTGCCGCGATGCGCGGCGTGTGGCGCAGCTCGCCTCCCAGCTCGGCCACCCGCTGCTCTCCGGCCTCGTCGGGCAGCTCGCCACCTGGCATCCGCGCGGCTGCGGCGACGAGCACGACTACCAGTACCGGCTGCTGCGCGCGCTGCGGCGGCAGATGCCGGAGGCATGTCCGGCGAGCGAGGTGAGCATCCGGTCGGACGACGGCGTGCACAAGGGCCGCATCGATCTGATGGTGGGCGAGTGCGTCCTGATCGAGATGAAGGCCTTCCTGACCGGCAGCTCCGCCGATCGGGCCATCGGTCAGGTGCGCAAGTACCTCACTATCTGGCAGGGCCGTGGACCGGTCGTGCTCCTGCTGTGCGGGACCGATCCCGATCTCGCGCGATCGAGGGTCGAGCCCGAGATCGAGGCCATGCGCGCCCAGGGCCATGCGGTCGCGGCGCTCCTTGCAGCGGCGTAGGTAGCACGCGCGGCGGCCACGCTGCTCCTCGATGGCCGTCGACGCCGAACAGGCGCGCCTCGCGATGATCGAGAGGCAGGCCGTCAAGCACGACCGGGTTGTGTGCCGCCAGCAGCCACTGCTGCCCGCGGCTCTCCGCCAGGAACAGGTTGGCGGGCTTGAGATCCCGATGCGCGATGGGTGGTCTCGATGTTAGGCGGAGCTCCGCGTAAGCGATGTCCTGGCCCGTCCACCCAGTGCTGCGCCGGCCACCTTGTCCTCGGCCGTCGCTTCCCGTAGTCTGCTCGTGGTCGCGGGGCATGGACTCTGCGGGGAGCGCCGTCATGAAGTACTTGCAGCTCGCTGGCTTCGTCGTCCTCACTGCGCTCGCGTTGGCTGCGCCAGCCTGTGATCGCTCGGGCGACGGCGACACGCCCCCGATCCCGCTGCCTTCGGCCGCCGCCGACACGCCAACCTCACACGCCACGTCCGGTCCGGCTCCGGCGCCCACGCCGGGCGTCCCGACCTCAGCGCCGTCCACCACGGCCACGGCCACCGCGGCCCCCGCCACGACTGCCTCGGGCGTGGGCCCTGCGCCCGGGATCCCGTTCACGCCCTTCGTGATCCAGATCCCGGCGTTGCCCCCGCTGCCCACTGCCCTGCCCTCGAGCCTGCCACCCCTGCCGACAGCGCTCCCCGGGATCCTCGGCCTGCCATCGCTGCTGCCCCCGGTCCCGTTGCCGAGCACCTTGCCGCCGATCGTTCCCCCGCGGCCGGAAGCCCGCGTGCCCGCGTGATCGAGTACGGGACACAGTGGTGCCAGCCGTGCAGCAAGCTCAAGGAGGAGCTGACACGACGCGCCATCCCGTTCGTGTTCATCGACGTCGAGGATCCCAAGGCGATGGCGACCCCGGAGGGCCGGCATGCGTCGGAGATGCCTCAGGAGATGCGGCGCGCCATCCCGGCCACGCGCGTCGTCCGACGCGATCTCAGGGTGGAGTGGGTCTCGGGCTGCGACCCCGACCGCGTCGAGCGGGCGTATCGGTAGCGGCGGGCGAGAGAAGATGGCACACGCGCTCAGGCCCGGCGGCCGGGCCTACCTCGTCGACTTCAACGCCGACCGCCGGTGAGTAGGCAAGCGGCAAGCGGCGCTGCGCGCCTACCTCGAGTAGAGTTGGGCGACGCCCATCCCGGAGCCGGCCGTGGCTTTCAGGATCAGCTTGGCGGGGCTGCCAAAGAGCAGCGGGGTCCTGATGCAGTTCATGGTCCCGCCGAGCACGGGCTGGCTGCCGCGGGTCCGGTCCCGGACTTTCAGGTACGGCGCCTGCTGCATCGCGATCTCGAGGTCGAACTCGGTGATGCCCATGCCGACGCCGACCGCGGCGTAGCACCTGCCGGGCTGGAGTTGGAACGGGTGCTCGTGGCACTGCCCCTGCTGGAACTCGCCTGCGGGGGCCCAGCCCTCCGGCTTCATGCCGGCCACCTCACGCTGGGCCAGAGCCGTCAGCATCGGCCCGGCCGCGGCCGCCGCCCCGGGCGGGAGCGGCCTGGCCTGGCCACACTCTTCAGGCCACGTCGGCCGGGCCGTTTCGGTCGGGGTTGAAGGGGCCGGCTGGACCGGCGGCTGGTAGCCTGGCTGCGCAGGCTGTCCTTGCGGGGCAGGCGGTGTGACCACCTGTGTCGCGGTTTCGACTGGAGCGGGGATGGGCTCCCCCCGCAGCGGCGCACGAGTCGAGGGGCCAGCCGGAGCAGCAGGAGCGTCGCAGCCTCTGTCGGCGAGCGCGAGGCCGGACACGATGCCCGCAGCCGCGACCATGGCCGCGGCTGGCCACCACTCGGCCGAGCAGATCGCGGGGACGGCCCCGCGCCGGCTGCGCCCGCGTCGCTACCGATGGCCGGGAACTGCGGCGTGGTCCGCACCTGCGGCAGTTCTTCAGGGCTTGCCAGGACGGTGGCCTGCTGTTGTTGGCCCCCGCCTGCCACCTGGAATGGCTCGGCGGGCACCGTTGGCGCCAGGCGGTGTGGGGTCGTCGACGCGACATCCCGGCACGTCTGCTGCTCGTCCCGCGACGCCTGCCCGAAGCCCGCCTTCTCGACGAGCTCGTCCCAGAACTCCCCCGCGTGCCGCGGGCGCGTTCCAGGGTCGATGGCGAGAGCGGCCGCGAATAGCCGCTCCACCGCCTCCGGAACGGACGCCCCGCGGCGGTTGGGCGTGGGGCGCTCTGGATCAAGCGTGGCGCCAAGAAGCTGTTGGTAGTCGTCTCCGTCGAGCGCCGGCCGCTCGGTCAGTAGCTCGACGCAGATGAGCGCCAGGGCGTACACGTCGGTCCACGGGCCGGTCGCTCCGTACTTGCGCATCCACTGCTCGGGCGCGGCGTACTCCATGCTGAAGGCGGCAAGCCCGTCCTTCGTCGGGTCGCGCAGGGCCGCCGGCCCGGTCGCGGCCATGACCTTGGCCACCCCGAAGTCGAGGAGCTTCGCCGTGACCGAGCCGTCCCGCTTCGCGAGAAAGACGTTTGCCGGCTTCACGTCTCGGTGGGCCACCTTGTGGCCGTGGGCCACGGCCAGGGCGCGAGCCACCGGATCGAGAAGCTGCACGACCTCTGCCAGCGGCCTCCCGCTGAGGCCCTGCGCGCGGCGGCCAAGCAGGTCGTCGCGCAACGTCTGGCCTTCGAGCCACTCCTGCACGAGGAATGGAAGAACCCGGCCCTCGGCCTCCGCGACGCCCGTGTCGCTCACCTGGCGGAACCCCGGGTGGAGCTTGCCGAGGTCGAACAGCAGGCGCCCTTCGTTGGCGAAGCTCTTGAGGAACTTCTGCCTCGCTTCGGTGCCGAGCCCCGGTGGCAGCTTCAGCACCTTGACGGCCACGGGCGCATCGAAGCCGAGATGCAGGGCACGGTAGACGACGCCAAAGCCTCCCTCGCCCACGACCGCGTCGAGGCGATAGCGCTTCTCGAGCACGGTGCCCAGAATCCCGAAGGGGTCGTCGGCCCCGCCTGTCCCGCCCTGGTCGGTCCCCGGCATGGCGGGGGTCATGGTAGCGCACCGTCGAGCCAGCGGACAGAAGCGCGGCCCGGGTCGGCAGCCGCCCGGCGGGTCGTCCAGCCGGCGCCGGCAGGTGCTGCGGCTCGTCGAGGCACTGCTCGACGAATGAGCCTCACGAGCAGGCGCGGCTCACGGCTCAAGGCACGGAGCAGGGCCGCAAGCGCGGGCTCCAGGTGGCGCTCGGCGTCGTCGGCGTCCACGCCGAGGGCGCGTGCCAGGCACGCCGCCAGGCGCCGGTAGGTTGCGTCGGAGCAGCAGACGTACAGCTCGTGTCGAAGCATGCTCGTCTCCCTCGCGCGTGAGCCGGCGGGCCCGGCGGCCCGTTACTGCTCCGCCACCACGGAGATCCCGAAGAACAAGATAGCTCCCTGGCCCTGCCCCCAGACCGGAACCTCGTACACCTCGCCGCTGTCCACGGCGGCGAGCAGGTCGTCGTAGTCGAGCTCGACCGCGCCGATCGGGTCGTCCTCGTTGAGCTCGTCCTCGTCCACGAGCGAGAGCCGGATGCGGACGTTCTCCTGGAGCGGCACGTGGTCCCAGCCGGAGTAGGGCGGGCCCCAGCTCGGCGTGACCGTGTTCTCGTAGTTGTTCTCCCAGGACGCGAGCCACAGGTCGAGCTCGGGCTGCCAGGCGTTGTCGACGAAGATCTGCGCCCAGCCGTACGGATCCGGGGGCGCGTAGTGCTCGATGAGCAGGCCCGCGATGAAGGCGGCCACCGCCGCGTAGGGATCGCTGGCGCCGAGCGCCACGGCCAACGCCTGCACGGACTCGGCCGAGACGACGTCGTTCGAGTCCCAGCACTCCTGGCTGCCGTCCCAGGGGCGGACGGTCGCGTCGATCAGCCGGATGCTCACGACCTCGGGAGGGCCATCCTTGGCGCCGGCGTTGTCGCCCTTGCCCGCGCCGCCCCCGCCGCCCCCACCGCTGCCGCCTCCTCCTTCGCCCCTGGGGGGCTGATCCGCCGCCGGCGTCTCCTCGGCCGAGTCGTCGCCATGGCCGGCCGCCGCCTCCTCTTGCGGCTCACCCAGACCGAGCTGGAGCGTGCAGCCCGTGGCCGCAAGGACAAGCAGGGCTGCCAAGCCGATCTTGATCGTCGTCGAGCCGGTCGTCGCGCTGAACATGTTCCACCTCGCCGCTGGTTGTCGCCGCGCTGGCATCGTTGGGGGTGATGTCGTCCGACTGGCCCTGGGGCGAGGCCGCTCGGGTGCCCGGCACCCCTCCCAGCGCCGCTGCTCCAGGCCCGTCGTTTCGGCATGTTGCAGGGCGCATGCCACCACCCGCGCGAGCCAACCCCGCGACTGTTGGCGGCTCGCCGCCGCACCCGCCGCCCGCCGGGCAGCAGCACGCGGATCGCGATCACCCGCCGCCCACTGCGTCGGATCGCGATCTCCGGGCCTCGCGCGGTGACGACCCACGAGCAGCGAGGTCGCGCAGCCGGGCGCTCCACGGGCGCGTCGCGCCGGGCCTTGCCACCGCGGGCCACGTCTCCCTACACTTGTCCCGCAATGTGCGCCGCACGCCCAGCCGAGGCAGGAACGCGGAACCACCGGCTGCCGCAGCCGGCGTCGGGTTCTCTACGGCAGGCGGCCCTGATCGTGGCGTTCCCGCGGCCGGCCGCGCTGCCCTTGCCGCCCGCGGGGACGGTCGTGGGCCGCGACTGGCTGGCCGAGCACGGGGCGGCCGACGACGAGGTGTCCGGTCGCCATGTGCAGCTCCTCGGCGACCGCCGCTCGCTGCACGTCGCAGACGTTGGCTCGCGCAACGGCACCTGGCTCCACGGCCGGGCACTGCCGCCTGGCGAGCCAGGCCAGCTCACCGACGGCACCGTCCTGCGGATGGGGCGGACGCTGCTCGTTTATCGTGAGGGGCTGGAGGGCCCGCTGGCTCCCTCGCCGCCCATCGGCGAGCTCGTCGGTCCCTACGGCCTCCGAGCCGTGGCGGACGCCATCGACGCGCTGCGCCGCCAGGCGCCAGGCAACGTGCTCATCGAGGGCGAGACCGGCACGGGCAAGGAGCTCGCGGCTGCGGCCGTCGCCGAGGCCCTCGGCCGGCCCCGGCCCTTCCAGGCGGTCAACGTCGCGGGCGTGGCGAGCGGCGTGTTCGAGTCTCAGCTCTTCGGCCACGTGGCCGGCGCCTTCTCCGACGCGCGCCGTTCTTCGCCCGGGATCATCGCCGCGCACGCGGGGGGCACGGTGTTCCTCGACGAGATCGGCGAGCTGCCGCTCGATCTCCAGCCAAAGCTCCTGCGACTGGTCGAGAACCGCGAGATCCTGGCGGTGGGGGCCGAGCGCTCCTCGCACGCGGACGTGCTGCTCGTCGCCGCAACCAACCGCAGCCTCGAGCAGATGGTGGAGCAGGGAACGTTCCGGCGGGACCTGCACGCGCGACTTGCTCTGGCCGCCATCCAGTTGCCGCCCCTGCGCGAGCGCGCCGAGGACATCTTCGCCGTGGCCCAGGCCGTCGGGGCTCGCAGCGGCATAGCGCTCGATCCCGACGATCCAGGCGTGGAGGCGGAAGCCGTGGAGAGACTGCTGCTCGACCCGTGGCCGAGCAACGTGCGCGGACTCATCGCCACCCTCGGCCGAGCCAGGGCCCTGGATCCGGCGCCCGGCTTGCGGCTCTGGGCCGTCGAGCGGATCCTCGGGCCGTCCCTGCCCTCGCCCCCCGGCCAGCTCTCGCGCGAGATGGTGCAGGCCGCGCTCGACGCGTCCGCCGGCAACGAGGCGCAGGCCGCGCGCCGACTCGGCGTCTCGAGGGGCAAGCTGCGGCGCTTCCTGGGCAAGGCGTAGCGCACTGCGCCGCCTGGTTGTACGATGCCGGCCGTGGGCACAGGGGCCGAAGATCTGGCCGTGCGGCCAGGGGAAGTGCTCGGCAGCCGCTACCGCGTCGAGCGCGTCCTGGGACAGGGCGGCATGGGCATCGTGCTCGCCGCTCGGCACGTGGAGCTCGGGCACAGGGTCGCGCTCAAGCTCATGCTCCCGCACCGCGAGACCAAGAGGGACTCCCACGAGCGCTTCCTGCGCGAGGCCCGCGCGGCGGTCCACCTGAAGAGCCAGCACGTCGCGAAGGTGCTCGATGTCGGCACCTTCGAGCGCGGCAAGCACGGCGCGCGCTCCCCCTACATCGTGATGGAGTACCTCGAGGGCACGGACCTCGACGACCTGCTCGACAAGTGCGACACGCTGCCGCCCGCCGAGGCCGTGGAGTACTTGCTGCAGGCGTGCGAGGCCCTGGCCGAGGCGCATGCGCACGGGATCATCCATCGCGACCTCAAGCCCGCCAACCTGTTCGTCACGGCCAACCCCGACGGCTCGCCCTGCATCAAGGTGCTCGACTTCGGGCTGTCGAAGCTGCCCACGGGCGAGGGCATGGCCGCGCTCACCAGGTCGAACTCCACCTTTGGCTCGCCGCTCTACATGTCGCCCGAGCAGATGCGCTCGAGCAAGAACGTCGACGAGCGCTCGGACATCTGGGCGCTCGGGGCCATCGGCTACGAGATGCTGAACGGCATGCCACCCTTCGTCGCCGACTCGGTCACCGAGCTCTGCGCCCAGATCCTCGAGCAGCCGCCGCGCCGCCTCGACGAGCAGCGCGGCGACCTGCCGGCCGGCCTGTCCGCGATCATCATGCGCTGCCTCGATCGCGACCCGGCCCGGCGCTGGCCGAGCGTCGTCGCGCTTGCCGAGGCCCTGGCATCCTTCGCGCCGAGCCGCGCGGCCGCCTACCCGGAGCGCATCTCCCGGGTCGCGGAGCGGGCCAGGGAGTCGAAGGCCGACGTGGCTCTCGCCCCGGCCCCACCGGCCACCCCGCCGGGCTCGGTGACCGCCGCTACGTGGGGAGCAGCCGTTGCGGAGCCGAAGGGCTCCCGGCGATGGGTCGTGCTGATCGCGGCCGCGGGGCTTGTGGCGCTGCTAGCGGTCGGCCTGCTGGCTGCGCGGCGAGGGCTCGTGCGGCCGGATGCGGGACCGGCGGCGTCGGCGGACGGGGGGGCGGCAACCAGGCCCGATGCCTCGCTTGCGCCTGCCACGGCCGCGACTACTGCATCGGCGGTCCTGACCGAAGGAGATGCCACCGCGACCGCGGCCCCAGCGGCGTCCTCGGTCGGGAGCGGAGCCGTCCGGCAGCCCGCGGCCAACGCAGGCCCGGCTGCCCGCTCGACGGCACGTCCTCAGCCCGCGGCAGCGAGCACCGGCGCGGCGCGCTCGCAGGGCACGGCGACCGCCACGGCCGCTGCCACACCGACTCAGCCCGCGTACTGCGCCACCGTGGAGGGGCGGTACCGCGTCACATACGATGCCCAGGGCAAGAGGACCGAAATCCCCAAGCCGGAGTGCTTCTGATGGGTTCGCCGCTGCTTGTGCTGGGCCTTGCCGTCGTCCTACTGGCGTGCGGTGTTCCCGCCACGGCACTCGCCGCCGCCGACGACGCCCCGGCAGACAGCGCCGACGCCAAGCGGTCATGTGCCGCCCACTTCGTCCAGGCGCAGAAGCTCAAAAACGAGTCGCGACTGCGGGAGGCGCGGGATCACGCCCTCGACTGTGCCGGCCGCGACTGCCCGACCAAAGTCGCCGAGATCGCTGAGAAGTGCGCGAAGCTGCTGCAGGAGATCAACGCAGAGCTTCCCAGCGTCGTGATCACCGTTCGTGACGAAACCGGGAACGACATCCCCGGCGTTCGCGTGACCGTGGACGGAGTGGCCGCTCCCACCGGGCGGCCGATCGATCTAGACCCAGGGAAGCACACCGTTCGGGTCGAGCACGAAGGCAGTCGCCCCATGGAGCGAGTACTCGAGGCGGTGCCAGGAGAGCAGCGCAGGAAGGTATCGTTCGAGACTCGGTCCTCTTCGATCACACCTGCAAGCCCGCCCCCGAGCCATGACGGTGAGACGGCCCCGCCGGCGGAACCCCGGTCCGTCGCCACGCAGGACGCCGCCGACGGCGGCGGCCAGCGGGTTGTCGCCTACGTGCTGGGCGCGGCTGGCCTGGTGGGGCTCGGCATCGGCACGGGGTTCCTGGTGGATCACTTCTCCAAGAACTCCGAGATCGACGACGTGTGCCAGGACGACAGGGTGAAGTGCGTCAACGACCAGACGACAAGGCAGGCGCAGGACATCGAGCGCTCGGCAGAGAGGTCCGGAAACGTCGCGATAGGCTCGTTTGTCGCTGGCGGCGCTGCTCTCGTGGCCGGGATCGTACTGTACGCCACGGCTCCGAGCGCGAGGCAGGACTCTGTGGCCGCGGGCTTCGCCGTTGTCGGCTCTCCGAACGGCGTGTTGCTGAAGACGAGGTGGTAGGACATGCGCGCGACGATGTGGGCAGCTCTGGCCGGCTTGGTCGGTGGCGTAGTGCTTGCCGGAGCCTGCGACGTTGAGGATGTCGGATCTGGCGGCGGGACTGGCGGCGCGACGACCACGGGCACGGGCGGGTCGGGCACCGGCGGAGCCGGTGGAGTTGGCGCCGGAGCTGCCGGCTCGGGCGGCTCGGCGAGCTCCGGCGGCTCGGGCGGAGAGCCGCTCGGCGGAGGAGGGGCCGGGGCCGCGGGCGGCGAAGGAGGAGCATCGTGTCTGGCGACCTGCACGGAGGCGCTCTGCGCCGGCGTGCCAGACCCGGACGTTTGTCCTGGCGTGGCGAAGAAGCAGTACGACGCTGTTGTCCAGTGTGCCTGCACGAACTGCCTCGACGAGTGCAGCGGGGGCGCCGCGTGCAAGGATCCGAGCAACTGGTTCGTCGACGCAAGCGCCTGCTGCGGCGACAAAGGCTGCACATTCGGAGCGGAGCCATGTACCGACTGCATGGGACGGAGCACACAAGATGGTGGTTGTTGGGAGTTGATCAGCGACCCGTCGTGCAACAACCCGTAGGGATCCGGCGCCGCCTGGTGTGGCGATCCGGCACGCGCTCAAATACGGTGTCCGACCGCCGCCCCCGGTAGGATAGCCCCACAATGCGCTTGAACGCAGGCGACACCCTCGATCGCTACACCCTCCGCCGCCGCCTTGGCGCTGGCGGTCAGGCTGCAGTGTGGCTGGCCGATGACCCGCTCGAGCCTGGCGTGCCGAAGGCGATCAAGGTCGTGCCGGTCGCGGGCACGGCCGCGACCGATCTGGAGCGCATGCGCCGCGAGGCCAGGGCGCTGGCGCAGCTCAGCCATCCGTCGCTCGCACGCTGTTTCGCGCTGGTCGAGGATCCGCGCGGTGGCCACCTCGGCCTGGTGATGGATTTCGTGGACGGGGAGTCGCTGCTCGAGCTGTTTGGCGATCCCCGGATGGATCTGGAGCGTCGCGAGGCAGTGCTCCGGCACACGGCGGCGGTGCTGGCCTACGTGCACCGCGAGGGGATCGTGCACCGTGACCTGAAGCTGTCGAACATCCTCGTCTCGCGGCGGTTCTGGGAGGCTCCCGGGGAGCCGTCGAACGTCAAGGTGGTCGACTTCGGCATCGCCGTGGCGAGGGGGAACCCGCAGCCGCTGACGCAGATCGGCGCAGTGGTGGGGACACTGGCGTTCATGCCGCCCGAGTTGGTCGCGCCTGGCTACTTCGATGCGTTGGGGGCTGCACCTGCGGGCGACGTGTTCGCCTTCGGGGTGGTGGGCTGGCTCCTGCTGGCGGGCGGGTACCCGAGCGGAGCCGGGGGTGGCTCGCTGGAGGACTACGCCGGCCTGTACCGGGCGGTCGTCGACAAAAGGGCGCCGTGGCCGGTGCGACCGCTCGACCACAAGTGGGCGGATCTTCTGAGGCAGTGCTTGAGCCTGGATGCCGAGCACCGGCCGACGTCGTCTGAGATCGAGCTCGCGCTCTGCGGCGGTCCCTTGGAGGACGCGACCCGCGAGATGGCGGCGGTGTGGCTGGCGTCGGCGGCCGGCGGCACGGCGGGCGGCGGGCGCGGGGATACGGCCGCGGCGGTGGACGACGATGCCCGGGCTCAGGTCACCCCGCGGCAGCTCGACCACGACTCGGCGCACACCCTCGAGTACGCCCGCGCCCCGGGGGAGAGCGAGGCCCCGACGGCACCCGCGGGTCACGCCAGCGCGGAGCCGGATGGTTCGGGCCAGGAGCCGGGTGTCGTCGGCGGAGCCGCTTGCTCGCCGACCAAGGTCGTGGGCTCGGGTGGCGCCGCGGTCACGAGTCGGCCGGAGGCCGAGGTGGAGGCCGTGCCCGCGGAGAGCCAGCCGCCAGAGACCGCTTCGGAGCCAACGAAGGTGCGCCGCGGGCCCGAGGAGCCGACGTTCCGCGGTGACGACGCCGATGCCGCGCCGACGGCCCGCCGCAGGCGCAAGCCCCTGCCGAAAACGCTGACCGCGACGGAGCCTGCTGGGGCGGCCGAGGAGCAGGGACGCCGGCGGCGGGGCAAGCCGGTGGACGAGACCCTCAGCGCCACGATCGAGGATCGCTCGCTCGAGGGCAAGGCGGGAGCGCTGGGATCTGGCAGGCGCCGATCCATCGCTATCGCGGCGTCCGTGGTGGCGCTGGCCGTCCTGGCGGCCGTCCTCGGGCTGCTGGCGAGCGGCTGTTAGGCGCGGCGGCTACGACGCGCACGCTGCCGCGTGCTGGGTGCGGCGCCCAGGGCGCATTGAAGCGCGGCGGGCAGTACACGGTCGCCGTGACCTCGGGGCCCCAGGCCCTGGTCTCGTGCGCGTAGGGCTGCATGGCGCGCTCGGTGCGGCAAGCCGCGGCCGGGCCGCGGCACGCCGGTCGCGCCACTTGCAGGGCCGCCGTCTGAGCCCGTGCCCGCGCCGCGCACAGCGTGGCCACGAGCTCGCCGCCGTCGGCGAACCGATCCGCTGCGCTCAGGGCGAGACACCTGGCGACCACCTCGACCGACGAGCCCCCGGCGTTCGGCGCAAGACGGCGCGCCCCCGTGCGCCAGGCGTTGCGGTAGGCAGCCGCGTACTCCGTCATGCTGGCCGAAGCGGGGAGGCCGGTGGGGTGGCCGAGCCGGAAGAGCGCGCACACGAGCAGGCCGAGGGCGAAGACGTCGATGGCCGCGCGGCTGCGGGCGGGTCCCCAGAAGAGTGGATCGAGCTGCTCGGGGGCCATGTACGGCGGGGTGCCGAGCACGAAGCCGGGTCTGGTCAGATCCTCCGAGCCCGTGCTGGGGCAGGCGATGCCGAAGTCGACCAGCTTGACGTTGGCCGGGTCCGCCGGGTCGTTCCAGAAGCGGTAGGTGACGAGGATGTTCTCGGGCTTGAGATCCCGGTGGGCCAACCCGCGCGCGTGGACGTACGCGAGGGCGCGCGCCACCTGGGTGAGCAGCAGCTCGCGATGCCGGCACGTGAGCCGTTCGTCCTCGATCCACTCGGCGAGCGGCTGCCCGTCGACCACCTCCATGGCGAAGCCGAGGACGCCGAGGCTCGGCTCCTCGAACACGCTGCGGCACCTGACGAGCGACGGGTGCTGCAGCACGGCGAGGATGCGCGCCTCCCGGCGGATCCGGGCGAGGTCGGTCGAGCTCGAGCCCGGGATCGGCACGAGCTTGAGGGCCACCCTCTCCCCGGTCAGCAGGTCGCGAGCCCGCCACACCGCCCCCTGGGCGCCACCGCCGAGCTGGTCGAGGATCACGTACCTGTCCGCGACGCGGCTGCCCGTCCCGAGCTGCGACGATGCCGGCGGGCAGGCGGCAGCGCGAACACCGAAGCAGCCTCCAGCCGTGGGGCGGCAGGGCAAGCGGTTCGGCGCGCGGCGGCAGTGGCCGTCGGCGGCGCGCGGCGGAGTGACCGGGTTGCTCGGGTGGTTCATGTGGCCTCCGGCGCGGCGACGTCCGAGAGGCTGGCGGGGACAACGTCTCGGTCTGCCGCGTCTTCTCCCCGGTCCTTTGCAGCAGCCGTGCCGGCTCCCGGCCGCACCGCAGCCGTGGGGCGGAGCCGGCGGGATCCAGGCGAAACCCGCCGGCCCGCGCGAGGCCAACCGCGAGCACGGTCGGCGACCGCGCGGATCGCGATCGCCCGGGACTGCGCACCGCGGATCGCGATCACCGCCGTGCGCGGCGGCGCCCGTGCAACGGCGCCGCGGCGAGTGCCCGCGCTGCTGCGCGAGCGGCTCGTGCCGTCGGCACGCGCCGTGCAAGGTCAACCAAGCAGCCCGCGAATCGGCCCCGTCGCGCTGGGTGCGCGACCGGCCGCCGCGGAGAGACCGCCCCTCGAACTGCCGGAGACAAGCCATGGCCAACAGCAACAGTGCCCGCGTTCTTCACCATCTCTCACGCCACGCTCGCCGCTGCCACGGGGGGCTGGCGTTGCTCCTCGGAACGGCCTGCCTGCTGCCGGTCCTGTCTGGCTGCGCCGGGTTGCCCGGACTCCAAGTCGCGATCGGGCCCCAGGCTGCTGAGTACCGCCCGCCCGTGGCGAGCCAGCCGAACGGCGGCGGCCCGGCGTACCCCTGGCCCGGCCTGATGCCGCCCTGCTACGCGCCGCCCGCCGCGACCACGCCGCGGCAGATCTGCTACCCCACGCCGTCGGGACAACAGATCTGCACGCCGCCCTCCCCGGCGCCGACCTGCCCGCCCGGCGCGCTGTGCAGCGGCGACGGCTACGTGGCGAGGCGCTGAGCATGGCCGCCGGCATCGGGGCGGGGCGGCCGGGACCTGCCTCGCCGAAGGGCGAGGGGAGCCGTCGTCGCGAGGATGAAGGCCACGGAGGAGGCTCGGCGTTCGGTGCCCAGGTGTCAGTGCCGCGGGACGGTCAATCTCGGAAGCGCGGAAGCCTGACCGGAGGGCGCCGACGAGGGAGCGGCTGGGGCGTTGGACTTCGTGGCGCCGCCGAGCATCAGCCGGATGCCCAGGAGGACAGCCACCAGGAACACGGCAGCCACCGCTGCCGCCTCGACGAGCAGGCCGTGATCGAGGTCCTCGAACAAACCGCGGCACTTGACGAGCGAGGGGTGGCTCAGCCTCGCCAGCGTGCGCGCTTCTCGGCGGGCACGCTCGGCGTCGCTCTCGCGCGCTAGGCCGAGCTCGAGCAGCTTGAGCGCGCACAGCTCGTCGGCCGACACTGGGTCCTTGGCGAGCCACACAGCCGCCTGCCCACCCTCGCCGAGCTGGCGGACGAGCACGTATCGATCCACGCGGGTGCCCGGCGACAGCGCCATGGAGTCGGAAGCCTACGCTCGCGTGTCTGGGCCGTCGAGCGGCGCCGAACGCGCGAACGCACAGGGCTCCAGCGCCATGCGATCGCGATCCGCGCCGAACGGGCCACGCGGATCGCGATCACTGCCACGCGCGGCGGCGCCCATCCTACTGTGACGCGGTGGGTGCCAGCGCTGCTGCGCGAGCGGCTCGCGCTGTCGGCACGCGCCGTGCAAGGTCAGCCGAGCAGTCCGCGGATCGGCAACTCGGGCATCCGGAAGACGCCCCCGCCGGTCGGATCGGGCCTGCCGCCGAACCACCAGAGGTAAGCCATGACCAGAAGCAAGACCGCCCCCCGCCGCGACGACTCGGGCCTGCGTCGGCACCGAAGCCTCTGCCGTCTCGTCGGAGTCGTCAGCGTCACGTGCACGCTGCCGCTCGTCACGGGCTGCGCCGGGTTCTTTCCCGCGATACGTATCGTCATCGAGCCCCTGGACTCGACCGGAGGGATCACGCTTGCGGGCACCATGAGGCGACCCGCCGCGGCGCAGCCGCCCATGGGCGCCGCTCCCACGTCGCAGTGGGCCTGTCCTCCGCCTGCGGCCACGCCGACGCTGCCGGGGTGCCCCGCCGGCACTCCGTGCTCTCCCTACCAGCCGACGGCGGGGCGGTGAGCCGCTGGGGCTAGCCCGGGCGCGCGGCCTGTAGGACGCAGCCGCGCGTTGGCCCCAGGCATGATTGGCGACGGCGCCGTCCGCTTGCTCCCAGCAGTCAGTGGGGTCCAGCCGCTCGGTGGCGCCTCCCTGGGGGTGCCCGGCGCTGTGCCGGCCGTTGGCCTGACGGGTTGCGGACACGTCTGGACTCGGCGACGTCCGAGGCCTGACGCCCCGCGCGCCGCGCCTCCGGGCGAGCCGCTCGCCGGCAGCCTGCTACGGCGCCGGCCCGGGCACAGCCCACGGCGAAAGCAGCCCGCCTGCCCGCTGCCAGCCCATTCGCAGTAGCCACGTCCGCGGCTCCACGCCCACCGGCCCCCCTGGGTCCCACACCGCGCCTACGCGCACCGGCCGGCTCCAGCCCGTGAAGTAGGGCCCGCTCGAGAACGGGTCGGCGCCCACGGGCCTGACCCGCTTGCCTCGCCCCGCGCCGTGGCGCAGGTGATTGCCAAGCACGTAGCCCAGGGCCCGCCTGACCTCGCGCGGGCTGCCGAGCGCCCGGGCGTGGTAGCGGTCAGCAAACACCTTGCCGCGGCGGCCGAGCAGCCGGTTCAGGCCACGGGCCAGGCGCACGCTCAGCCCCTGCACGCCGCGGCACAGCGCCCGCCGGTCCGCGGCCTCGCACACCAGGTGCAGGTGGTAGTCCT
>JACQWT010000347.1 GCA_016209145.1 Deltaproteobacteria bacterium
AGGAGCTGTCGACCGAGGCCTCCTCGAGGCCGAGGATCTCCGCGCAGGCGGGAGACCCGACGGCGACGGCTGCCGCGAGAAGCACGCGGCGGCGGACGGATCTGCGAGCGCTCATGTCACCAACCTCCTCCCGCGCCTCCACCTCTGGCGCCAGGGCCACCCCTCACGTCCCAATCGGGGTGGCCCCAAGGGAGAGTGTAGAGGTCGGCCGGGACTCCCAGAACCGGGACAAGCCCTACCAGGCCGAGCCCTCCACAACGCGCCGCCCACCCGGCCAACACGGCTCCAGGGAGCCCGCCCAGCGCAAACCCAGGAACGAGGCAGCCGAGCGTCACCGCAGACCGCTTGAGGCCGCGCAGCGCCTTGAGCGGCCCGACGCCGAAGTACCTGCCGAGGGACCAGTCCGTGTCGTGGGCCATGGCGATCCGCGCCAGGCGTCCGGGCCACGTACCCCACCAGAGCACGCTCGGCCCCGGGCCCGCCGTGCCGCCGAACGGGTCGAAACGCATCCACCAGTCCGGGTCAAGCCCGCCACCAACACGTTTGCTCGCCCCCGTCGCCCAGGCCTTGTGGGCGGGCGACTGGTAGTAGCAGCGCTTCTTGGACAGCAGCACCAGGTAGCTGTCCTTCTGCCGCTTGTCGGCCGACGGGTAGTCCTTGCTGAGGCAGTACTCCAGCTCCTTCCGGCGCGGTTCCAGCTCGCCGCAGAAGGTAGATTTGCGAGCCCGTACCCTGGCCCTCCACTGCTGCAGGCGCAGGTGCTCCTGCGACGATGGGGGGGACGTCGACGATCGGGTAGACTGCTCGTCCAGGAATTCGAGCAACTCCTCGCACGCGGTCTGCTCGAAGTCCTTGTCATCCCGGCTCTTCTCTTCCTGTGCTCGTTTCTTGAGCCGTTCGATCTCCGCCTTCACATCCTGCACCAAGATGCACGCGGGGGGCGTGAGCCGGATCTTCTTCTTGACTGCGATCGTAGGGACGGGTTGCTGCGCCTCCCGTTCTCTCCTGCAGCGCGGCTGAGTCTCGCAAGGGTGGTTGGACTCGGTCGGCTCCACGCCCAGGAGTAGCCCTCGGTCCAAGACGAAGGAAACCCTGACGAGCGGTGCGGGACGCGCGGCGGCAACTGCGCGCGGCACCTGCCAGTACTGCCCCCTGGCAACGGCCGCTGCCTCCTGCCCCCTCTTCCCGGCGCGGACTTCGCGCTCCAGCCCGGCCAGCACGGCTGCCCACTCGTTCGCATCGGGAGCCGCTCCGGTGAGGCCCCCTGTCGCCAGCACCGCCGCGGCCTCCTCGCCCGCCGCCACGGTGAGAACGGGCTGCGGCCCAGCAGTGACGGCGGGCGTGCTCTGCCCTCCTTGACGCGAAGCGTCCGTCCCCACCCGCGCGGACTGAGCGGCTGCCCATTCCGTGGCACTGGGCGGCGCCGCGGTGATCTCTTCAGCCGCCAGCACCACCGCCGGCTCCGCAGCCACCGCCTGCGTGCAGATCCATTCCTTCCCGGTGACAATGTCGGCCGCCCGCCGCCGTGCCTCGTCGGAGGCGCCGAGCCAGCTTGCGTCGAAGGCGGTTGCTCTTGCCATCGCCGCTACCCCGCCTGCAGCTCCTCGAACAGCGCCGTGGTCCACGCCGCCAGCCACTCGACCTTGTCCGCCGGCGCAAGGCCCCTGCGGCTCAGGACGAGCGGGGCGGCCGGGAAGCGCGTGTCGAACTCCTCTCCGAGCAGCCATGCCGCATTGGCGTAGGTGGCGAGCTCGGCCTCGGTCCGCAGGCCGTAGGCCCGAGCCCTGGCGACCGCGGCATGCACGGCTTGCCGGACGCCGGCGGCGCCCTGCCGCGCGGCGTCCTCGTAGAGCTGCATGAGGAGTTGCGCGAGGCGCTGCTCGAAGCGCACCTCCAGATCCCTGCCGAGCGCCTCGATCTGGTGGCTGCGGATAGTAAGCATACTTACTGCTCCCCGCCCCCACCGCGCACCAGGCGCACGAGCTCGCCGTCCTCGCCTTCCACCAGGAAGCGCTCGATCTCGCCGAACAGCTCCCGCTTCTGCCACTCGCTGCACGTCGGCAGGAACACCCTGAGCACCCTCGGATCGTAGAAGCGGAAGAGCATCTCCTCGCCGGTGTCCTCGTCCTCGACCATCAAGAAGCGCTGCAAGTGCCGGCGAAGTGGGGCGAAGCGGGTGGGGCAGACGAGGTAGATCCCCCACGCCTCCCCCCAGCCCTCGTGGGCCAGGGCGTCGAGCAGCCAGCAGTCCCGGGGCAGGGCGACGAGGTAGGGGGCGACGTCGGCCAGCGCCTCGGCCTGCGGGCCCTCGTAGAGCGACTGCACCTGCTCGGGCGACTGGCGCAGCAGCTCCAGCACGCGGTGGCTCTGGGCCGCGTCGAGGACCGCGTACAGGGGACCGGGCTCACGGCGTAGTGCCTTGATCGCCCGCGCCTTGACGGGGGCGGTCGGCCGCGCGAGACGCGCGCTTGCCGCCTCGTAGTGCACGAGCAAGCTCGTCTCCCCGGCCCTGAGCCAGTCGCCGTGCCGCACCTCGGCCTCGGCCACGGCCTCGCCGTTGAGGAGCGTGCCGGCGCTGCCGGCCGCCCCGAGGTCGCGCACCCGGCAACTCGTTCCGTCGAAGCTGAGCTCGAGGTGGGCACCGCCGAGCTTGGGGTCGCCAGGCAGCATCTCGTCGGCGCGGTCGGTGCGGCCGATGCGCAGCCTGCCGCCCGGCTCGACGAGCATCTTGTGGCCCTGCCGGCGGCCTGAGATCACCTCGACGATCAGCCGCACGCCGCTACTCCACTTGCCCGGCAGAGCGCCGCGCCCGCTGCCGCCGCTCTTTCACGCACTTCTCGCAGAAGGGCGAGCCCCGGCGGGCCGCTGCCCGCAGCACATCGGCCTGGGCCGAGGAGCCGATCAGCACCGTGGGGCAGCCGGCGATGATCGCGCCGCCGTGCTCGGTCTTGTCGCCGACCCTGGCGGCCTTGCGACCGCCGATCAGCACCGTGGGCTCGCCCTGCGCAACGCCGTCCGGCGGCCCCACGCACAGCGCCGGATCGCCAGCACGCGCCGCGGGCATGGCGCCGATGAGCACCGTGGGCTCGCCGGCCGGCAGGATCGGCCCGCCCACGTGCGGCACCGGCCCGGGCTCCACCTTCGGGCAGACATGCATGTCGGAGATGCGCGCGGCAGCAGGCATCAGCGTCTCCAGGTCGCGGTCACTGGCCGAGCCCCGTCTGGCCGACGTCGTCGGGCTCGGGATCGGCCGGCTCGGGCACGTCGAGCACGGCCGGCTCCTCGGGCTCGACCGGGCTCGCCCCGTGGCCCTCGCCGGGATCGGGCCCGCCGCTGTTGATCCTGACCAGCGTGCCGCGGATCGTCACCCCGCTCTGATCGAGGCGCACGTAGCCGCCCCCGGCCCGGATCGTCAGCTCGGAGCCGGCATCGATCACCACCGAGGCCCCGGCCCTAAGATGGATCTCGCCTCCGGCCTCGAGCGCGTGGTTGGCCCCGACGCGTTCGTGCTGATCCCGGCCCACGGTGAGCGAGCGCGTGCCGTCGACGCGCCGGCGGCTGTCGCCGTGCACGCGGCGGTGGCTGTCGCCGGCGACGAGGGTGCGCTCGGTCTGCTGGATGGCGATCTCGTGGTCGCCGCCGACCTTCGCGCGCAAGCTCCCGTCGATCTGCGCCTGCTCGTCCTCGCGCACGCGCCGCTGTGAGCGCCCCCTCACGGCCGCGGTGCGGCTGCCGCCCACGATCTCCACCTTGTTGCCGCCCGTGAGCTCGCTGCGGCTGCGGGCAACCTTGCGCGCTTCGTGGCCCTTGACCAGAGCTTGGCGGTTGCCGCCCACGGTCACGGTCTCGTCCTGCTTGACGAGCCGGCGCAGGTTGCGCTCGGCCTGCACGTAGACGAGCTCGCGACCGGCCTGGTCCTCGAAGAGGATCTCGTTGAACCCGCCCGAGCCCGGCGACGAGTCGGAGCGCCAGGTGCTGCGCGTCTTGTGGTCGGGGAGCCGGTAGGGAACCGCCTCGACGGCGTTGAACACGCGGCCGACCACCATGGGCTGGTCGGGATCGCCGCCCACGAACGCCACCAGCACCTCCTGGCCGACCCGCGGAATGGCCATGGCACCGAAGCCCTTGCCGGCCCAGCCCTGGCTGACTCTTACCCAGCACGAGCTCGACTCGTCGCCTCGGCCCTCGCGGTCCCAGGGGAACTGGATCCGCACGCGGCCGTACTTGTCGGTGTGGATGGCCTCGCCCTTGGGGCCCACGACCAGAGCCGTCTGCACGCCGTGGATCTGCGGCTTGGGCGTGCGGCGCGGCGGCCGGTAGGGCGCGTCGGCAGGCACGGCCATGGCCGAGACCGTCCACTCGCCCGCCTCCTCGCCCTCGGCCGAAAGCTCCAGCACGAGCAGCCTGCGGCCGGCGCCGAGGTCCGAGCGCGGGTGGTGGTCGATGCTGAGTACCGTGCCCGGCGCAAGGTCAACGGCGTTGGTACGAAACGAGACGGCGCGCCCGCCGGCGCGCTCGGCCTGGAGGGCACGCTCGGCGCAGCGTTGGCCCCAGCCGTGGTCGTGGCGGCCGGCGTCGGCATCCGCTGCCGCACCGGCGCCCCCGGCTCCCGGCCCCTCGATCAGGAAGGCGCCGGGCTGGTAGTGGCATCGCTCGTAGCGCGCTTCGCCCGGGCCTGCGGCCTGCGCCTCGCCGAGCAGCGCGAAGTCCGGCCGGCGGAAGTCGAAGTCACGGATCGCCACCGCGCCCGGGCGTACGCGGCGGGCGACGCGCACGGCGGTGACGTGCTCGCCTCCCGTTTGCTGGTTGGGGCTCTGGATCCAAGGGAGGGCCGGGCCGGGGCGCGCCGCGCATTGCTCGAGCTTGTCGCTCAAGACCAGCCCGGAGCCCCCGGCGCCACCTCCGCTGAACGAGAAGCCTATCCCGGCCTCCTCGAAAAGCCGGCTCAAGAACGCATAGTCGCTCTCGCCGTACTGCACGCGGTACTCGATCCTCGGGTGGGCAGCCGCGTCGATCTCCCGGGTGGCCTGGATGCTCCATTCGTCGAGCAGGCGCCGGGCGATGGCCGGGACCGAGAGATGCTGGAAGATGCGGTAGTTGCGCCGCTGCGCGAGCTTCCACAGCGCGGGAACGATGCGCACGAGGTAGCTCGACAGGCCGCTCGGCTGGGCCTCGAGCTGCTCGGCGTAGCAGCACAGCCCCGACCAGCAGCGTGCGGCGCGGCCGGTCGTGACCCGCAGGCTGGCCGGCTGGTCGATCAAGGCGTCGAGATCGATGTCCTGGTCGGCGGACACGGCCCAGACCGAAACCTCGAACAGCTCCGAGACCGCCTCGCGCACGGCGAAGCGACGAACCGAGAGCGCGGCCGCCGGCAGCGAGGTCGATAGCTCCAGTAGCGACATGCACATCACCCCCTGCGTGTCGGCGATGCTAGCGCAAAGGCCACGGCCCGGATACGAGCGTTAGCGGCCACCGAGCGGCGGCAGCACGCGGGCCATGGCCACGGCCCGCAGCGCGGCCGAAAACGCCTCGTGGTGATCCTGGCGGGCGTGCAGCTCGGCGATGAGCCGGGCCCGCAGCCGCGGGCACATGGGCAGCAGCTTGGCGACGTGCTCCGGCAGGTAGACGGGAACCGAGACCGACTGGCCCGCGCCGAGCAACAACGCGCGCACCGAGCGCGCGCCGAAGACGGTGCGCATCTGATAGGCGCGCCGCTCGACCAGCACGCGCTCGGCGGTCGACTCCAGGTAGCCCTGGGCCACGGGCCGCTGCGCCTGGCCGAAGGCCTTGCGCACGCGCGCCGTCAGGGCCTCGGCCACGGCGCCGGCGCCCTCGAGCCACGGGCTGCCGAGCGCCTCGGTCGCGCTGTCGAGCGCATCCTTGAGGCTCTGATCGCCGGCGGCGAACGCGGTGGCCGCGGCCGCGGTCGCCTTGAGCGTCTCGATCTCGTCGAAGAGCAGGACGAACTCGCCGGCGACGAGCACCAGCGGCGGAGCGAACTTCCCGCCCGCGCCCACGGCCGCCGGCAGGGCGTCGCCGACTTGGCGCGCGTCGAGCGCCTCGGCTCGCGTCAGGATCTCGAAGACGTCGCGGTGGTCCTCGAGCTGCTGCGGATCCTTCATCGGATCTGCCTCGAACACGGGGTCTGGCGGCGCGCGGTCGAACTCGTCGAGCAAGCGGCGCCACGGCACCTTCTTGCGCATGCGGGGCACGCTGGCTGGATCAAACCAGAGCAGATCGAGCACCTCGGCCGGCCCCCGGGCCGGCTCGCCGCGCGGCGACGGTGCGGGCGGCCGAAGCTCCGGCTCCATCTGCGCCGCTCGGCCGCGGGCCGCTGCCGTGGCTGCTGCGGTGGCCGCCTGGCCCGGCTGCCAGGCCTGGCCGGGCTCGCTCGGGCGGGCCTGGGCGCCCGCCGCCCATGGGCTGGGCACGGGCGGCGCCGGCACCGCGGCCCGCGGCAAAGGGGGGCGGGCGGGCGGGGGCAGGTCACGACCCGCGCCCGCCGCCGGCTCTCGCCTGCCTGGCGCCGCGAACGGCATGGCCGGTCCCGGCACGAGCGCCTGCGCGCCGAAGAGCGTCCCGCCAGGCTCGGCGCCCCACGGCTCCGGCACCGGCGGCGCGCCGGCAGAGCTCGGCCGATCTCGAGGCGCCGGGGCCACGGGGGAGGACGGCACAAACGGCACCGCCGCTCCGGCCGGCACTCGGTCCACACCGAGCAGCGTCTGCTCGGGCGACGGCTCCTCGTCCCTGCCGTCCTGGCCGTCCTGGGAAGCGCCATCCCCTTCGCGCGGGGCAAGCGGACGAGCGGCGCGCTGTTTGCCGGACGGGACCATAGCATGACGGTAGCATGACGAACCGGCCGCGCGCAGGACGACAGCGCGGCCCCTGCGCCGCGGCTACTCGCACGCCGGCTCTGGGCAGGCCACGCCCTGCTCCACGCACCGCCCGCAGGCCGGGTCGCAGCAGTACTGGTTGCCGGGACAGGCAACCGGACCGCAGGCGGCCAGCTCGCCAGGCACCGGTGGCGCGGTCGTCTCGACGTCACCGCCGCAGCCGGCAAGCAGAACGACGCACAGCACTGGAACCGGGACAAAGCGGCATCGAGGCATCGCCCTCGGAGCCTCCACGAGCCGGCCCCGGCCGTCAAGGGCATCGCGGGGCGCGGGTGTCTAACCGAATTGGGGGTGCGGGCGGAAAAGCGAACCGCCAAGGCGCCAAGCACGCCAAGAAACCGATTATCTCCTTGGCGACCTTGGCGTCTTGGCGGTTCATCCGGCGGCGCTCCCCGGTTCTGGTAGGCACCCGCTGGGCGCCCGGGCGCCCGCGCGCGTGGCAATGGGGGCTATCCGGGCGGGCGGGCCTGGCTCACCTGCCCGATCGCCCGGAGCAGGCAGGGGTAGTTGGCCACGTCGCGCACGCACACGTCGGATGCCTCCCACTTGCCACCAGCGCCCACGCGCAGCCGGCCCTGGTCGAGTTGGAGCGCAAGGCCCTTGTCCATCGGGTGCGACCGCTCTCCCAGCAGGATCCGCTCGCGGCTCACCTTCACCGCGCCGAAACCCACCTCCTCGCCGGCATCGAGACGCGCCTCGATCTTGGGCCAGCTCGCCGCCGTGCTGTACTGCTCGACGAGCCGGGGCAATCCGGCGGCGGGGGAGCCGGGCAGGCGCCAGTTGTCCACGTCGATGCGACGTCCGTCCGCCGTCTGCAAGCGCGCCTTCTCCACCGTGGCGGCCACGGTGCCGGAGACGGCGAGGCAGAAGAAGTCGTGCGGCTCCGACCAGCGGATCCTGGTCGGCTCGCCGCGTCCGATGCGCACATCGATGCCCTCCCCGTCGATGCGGATCTCTCGCCTGGTAGCCGTGGCCACGGCAAGCACGACCGCGATCGCCGCGAGCAGCACGCCAAGTCCTGCCCCCCCTACGCTCGCGTCCGGCTGGGGCCGGCCGAACCCATCGTAGCCGACGAAGGCGCCCACGAGAGCCACGAGCCCCATGGATGCACCCAAGGGCGCGAACCAGCGCGGGCGGGCGACCCCCTGGACTACGTGTCCCCTGCCGGTCCCGGACGCCATGGCGCCGATCCTACACGAGGAGCGAGCCGAGGAGGTACGTCGGCTGGGCCTCGGGCCCGTAGCGCTCCAGGCCGCTGCCGTCGGCGGCCACGCGTGCCAGCCCGCTCGTGACGAGCGCGCTCGGCAGCCCGAAGCGCGTCGCGCCGCAGATGTCGAGATCGGGCTGGTCGCCGACCATGACCATGTCGCGCGTGCCCGAGCGCCGCAGCGCCTCGACGAAGTGCCCCGCGTGCGGCTTGCCGAGAGGGACGAAACGCAGATCCTGCCGCTCGGGATAGCGTTGCGCCAGGGCCGCCTCGAGCAGCACGGCAACCGCGCCGGCCGTGAGGCCATAGCGCCCAGGGCCGGCGGGGTAGACCAGATCGGGGTTGGGCAACACGAGGTGGACCGGAAGGCCGGCGTCGAGCCGGCGCAGAAGCAGCGAGAGCACGGCGTCGAGCGTCTCGAGCAGCGCATAGCCCTGCTCGTCGCACACCACCACGACCTCCGCGTCCGGCTCCTGGCCGAGATCCACCACGACGGCGCCGGCGTGGCGCACGTAGAGCGCGGAGTCGGCCGGGCCGAGCACGGCGCAGCGAGCGCCGGCCAGGTCCTGCGCGGCGAAGTAGGGCCCGAGCAGCATGCCGGCGGTGATGATTCTCTCCGCGGCGATGTCGAGCCCCCGGCCCGCGAAGCGCGCGGCGTGGCCCTGCGGGCTGGTGGAGGCGTCGTTCGTCAGGATGTAGAATGGCTTGCCGATGGCGCGCAGGTGCCGGACGAGCTCGCGGGCGCCGGGCAGCACGCCGTCATGAGTGATGAGCACGCCGTAGGCGTCGAGCAGGAGCACGGCGTGGCGCTCGATGAGCGCGGCCATGGTGACGCGAAGCGGTGGCTGCTGCGGCATGGGCCCGGGTCCGGGCATACGGATTAGCCAAGCAATCGCCCGGCGGCCGAGGCGCCGCGCCGGCCGAGCGCGCCCGCAGCGCCGGGCCCGAGCGTACTCCTGTACGTGAGGGCCCGGCGCAAGGACGTAAGCTCATGCCGGACCAGCGCGGATGGATCGGCCGCCGTCGTTGCTATCACAGGATTCTTGGTTGACGCGCATGCCGGGCCCGGGTCTCACCAGTCGGCGTTCAGGACCGGCAGAAAGGGCAGCCCACCGTGTCGGGCGATGTTGAAGACGCCGATCTGGATCCCGTCGAGGTGGTCGGCGAGGTTGACGAGGCCGAGCTGCAGGCCGGTCGCCCGCCCGGCGTAGTTCACCAGGCCGAGCTGCACGCCGTACATGTGCTCCTCGGCGGAGCTGAGCAGGCCCACCTGGGCGCCGACGAGCTCGTGCCGGGCCAGGTTGGCCCAGCCGATCTGGGCTCCGACCACCTCGTCGGCCAGGCTGAGCCCTCCCACCTGGAAGCCGTACATCTCGTCCTCGACGGCGTTGGCGAGACCGAGCTGCAGGCCCGCGAGATCGTCGGCGACGCTGACGGCCCCCATCTGGGCGCCGGCGAAGCGGTGCTCGCTCACGTTCAGCCCGCCGAGCTGCACGCCCCAGGATTCGTCGCTGGCGACGCTCAGGGCGCCCACCTGGATCCCCGCGAGCTCACCGTCGACGAAGCCCACGACTGCCACCTGCACGCCGACGAAGTCGCGCTGGCCGATCGCCAGGCCGCCCACCTGGGCGACGCCGTAGAAGTCGTCCCCGGCCACGGCGAGCAGGGCAACCTGCGCCAGACCGTAGATCTCCTCCTCGGTGCGCGCGACGATGCCGAGCGAGCCCAGGTGCAGCGGCCCGTAGAAGCGGCCCGCGCCGCACCAGCCGAGCAGGGCCGGCCCCTTGTACTCGTCCGAGCACGTGAAGACCGGCTCCGGATCGAGAGCGCGTGCGGTGCCCGCCGAGGAGGCGAGCACCAGCGCCACGCAGAGCGCAGTCGCGCGCCGGCTCATTCCTCGTAGCGGCATTGCCCGTGCTCCGGCAGGAAGAGATACGTGGCCCAGACCGAGCCCGTCAGGTAGGAAAGCCCGAAGCGTGTCTCGCCCAGATCCTGCTGCCGCGAGAGCATCGCCCCGAGGCGCAGATCGAGCTCGACGTCGCCGAGGCGGACCAAGAGCGGTGAGATCTCGGGATGCACGAAGAGCCCGGAGGCCGGCTCGAAGGCACCCGCTGCCGCGCGCGACGGCTCGGGCGCGAGCAGGTAGCCGGCCGAAAACCCCGTCGCGACGGCGAACCGCTCGAACGGCGTGAGCCGCACGGACAGGGCGCCCGCCACGGGCAGACGCAGGCCATCCTCTGCGCCGCTCGGGGCCGCGCCAGCGCCGACGTGCAGATCGAAGGAACGCGACAGGCCGACGTTGAGCACGGCCTCGAGCGCGCCGCCGAAGTAGGCGCGGCCGCCGTCGCGGGCCTCCCAGGCGAGCTGGGGGGCCACCCCCAGCCCGAGATGGGAGCCGCGCCGCCGCACGCACTCCTCGGGAGGAGGAGGCGGCGGCGGGGAGAGGCACACCTGCGGGGGCACTGCTGCCGCCCTAAGGAGATCGAGCGTGAGCCGGATCTCACCGCCGGCCGGGAAGTGCACCTCGCCCTCGATGCGGCGGCCGTCCGGCATGAGCACCGCAACCCGGTGCGTGCCTCCTCCGACGAAGAGCGGCTCGGCCGCGGGCGTCGTGGCGACGGCCTCCCCGTCGAGCGCAACGTTCGCACCGATCAGGCCCGGATCGAGGAGCACGAGCGCCGTGCGCTGCCGCAGCGCGGCAAGCTCGTTCTCCAGATCGACCCGCCGCAGGCTGTCGAGCTCGCCCGCGGTGCACGCGAGGTACTTCTCCGAGGCCGCGCGCGCTGCCGCGCTGCGGCCCCGCGCCTGCTCCAGCTTGCCGATGGCGTACAGAGCCACGGTCGAGGGCGCTAGCTCGTGCGAGCGCCGAAACGCGGACACCGCCTCGTCCCACTGGTGCTGCCGGTAGAGCTCCACGCCGCGCAGGTAGTGCCCGGCGGCCTCCCTCGTGACCTCGTCGCTCGCCGGCGCGGCGGACGGGCAGCCCAAGGCTGCGGCAGCCGCGGGCGCTGCGGCCGGCTCCGGCGCAGCGACAGCAGCCGACGCACCGGCACCTTCGTCCGCCGGCGGCGGGGGCTCGGCGCCGTCCGGCTCGGGCGACTGGGCGCGCGCGGGCACGCTGCCAAGGCCAAGGCCCCCCAACGCCGAGGCCACGAAGGCAGCCCGCCGCGCCAGGATCCGGGCTCGTACCCAGTCGCCCGCCTGCTCGCGCAGCATGGCGCACAGCCTAGCGGGCCGTCGCGGACGTGGCGAGGAGAAACCGGAGGCCCCGGTGCGTACGCTTCGCACCGCCGGCCGGGCGGCCGGTGTCGGAAAGCGCGACAGATGCCTCTTCTGCCGGGCTGGTGCCCGGGGCTTCGGGGCTGGGCCGGCTCTTGCACTGATGGGCCGTGCGGGCGCGCCGCCGGCGCCTGCAAGGAGGAGCCATGACGAGCATTCCTGCCCCTGCCCTCATCCTCTGCACCCTGCTCGCGGCCGGCTGCGCGGCGCCGCAAGCCGCGGGGGGCGCACGCGCCGCCGCCGCGCCGCTGCGGCTGGAGTCGCCGCTCGCGGCCGCCGCGCTCACGCCCGGTCCCGTTCCCACGGGGCCGCTCCGCGCGCTCGGGCCCAAGCCGGCCTCGGAGCCCGAGCAGCAGCGCAGCGATGCGGCTCGCGCCGTCGCCGCCTTGCAGCAAGGCGACTTCGCAGCAGCCCGGCGCGAGGCCGAGGCCGTGCTCGCCCGCGATCCGTCGAGTCCCGACGCACACCTCGTGGCGGCGATCGCCCGCTACCGGCAGGCGATGCACCTGTTCTATCTCGACGCGCGCACCGTGGTCTTCGGCGCCGCGGGGGCCGGGGGCCTCAACCACCGCTACCTGCGCGCCACGCTGGAGCAGACCGAGCTGGAGCTCGCACAGATCGACGCCTCGCTCGCCGTGGCCGCCACGGCGCCGGACATCTCGCTCGAGCTGTGCCTGGCCTGCTGGCAGATCGACTGGAACCACAACCGGCGCGTCGATCGCGCCGACGAGCTGCTGTTCCAGATCGAAATCGACGAGCAGGGCAATCCCCTGCCGGAGGACGACGCGCGCCGCAGGCCCACCTTCCGCTTCGATCGCGGCGACGTGCTCTGGGCGCGCGCCTTCGTGAGCTTCCAGCGCGCCGCGCTCGATCTCGGGTTGGCGTACGACTGGGAGGGCCTGGACGAGATCCTCGCCGCGCGCGACGACCGGATGCCGGACAGGGTCGTGATCCGGCTCGCCCATCCCGAGCTGGTGGCCGAGGCACGCCGGCTCCTGCTCGCCGGCCTGGCCTTCTCCGACGAGTCCCGGCGCGCCTACCTGGCCGAGACCGACGACGAGCGCGAGTGGGTGCCAAGCCCACGCCAGCGTAGCCATCCCCTGCCCCTGCCCGTGGACCAGGCCCTGTACGACACCTGGGAGGGAGTCGTCGGCGACTTGCAGCGCCTGGTGCGCGGCGAGGAGGGGCTGAGCGTCGCGGAGCTGGCGCAGCTCGGCGACCACCAGTGGAAGAGCCCGCCGCAGGGCTACCTCGACCTCGGGCGGATGCTCGCCGCGCCCCGGGACATCGTGCTCTGGCCCAAGGAGCTGGAGCGGCTGGACAGGGCCCACGACGTCGAGGGGGCGCTGCGCAGCGTGCTCGGCGACTACTACGTCCGGCGCATGAAGCCCTCGCCGCTCGTGCGCCGGCTACAGCGCATGAAGGGCGAGATGGACCGCGGCGAGGAAAGCATGGAGCGCAAGCTGCGCTACCTGCTGTGGATCAACTGAGCGCGTCCCCGGGGCGGAGAGGGCGGGATTCGAACCCGCGGTACCCTCACGAGCACACCTGATTTCGAATCAGGCACCTTCGGCCACTCGGTCACCTCTCCGCCGCGAACCATCTCAGAGCGAGGGCCTTCGGTCAAGGGCGGGAGCGGTGGCCAGGTCGACGCGGCCCGGCCGCTCCTCTACGCTTCCGCGGTGAAGCGTTGGGCCTGCGGCCTGCTGCGGCGGTGCGAATCCGCCGCCGCGGCGGCGGGCCCCCGCGGGTCGAACAAGGCGCTCGTGCCATGTCACCACCGGCCTATTCGCCATGAACCGGCTGGTTGGCTTCACCGCCAGCATCGCCGCGCAACTCGTCGCACGCGGCGAGATCGCCCGGACCGGCGTGCTCTCGCCCGCCACCGACCTGCCGGCCGAGCGGTTCGTGGCCGAGCTCGGCCGGCGCGGGATCGAGGTCACGGCGACGTAGGGCCAGGCAGCCGGCGGGCAAGCGGTGCCGGGCTTCCCGCGCCGAGGCGCCCCTGGCGGATCGCCCCGGCCGGCAGCTATGCTGGCTGGCGGCGCGGGCCGACCGCGTTCGCGCGCATAGCAGGATCGACCTCGGAGCCGCCCTTGAGTCAGACGCTGCGCTACCGCCTGTTCGGCATCGGGGCCATGCCGCCAGCGCTGCACGCCGCGGCCGAGCGCGAGGGACCCATCGTGCTCGCCGAGGGCGTCGCCACGACGCTGCGGCGCTCCGGGCGCGTCCCCGGCCGCGTCGTGTGCGGCGAGGTGCGCGCGCTCTCGGGCGCCCTGGCCGTCACGGACAGGCGCGTCGTCGGCACGGTCGGCCGCCATAAGGTGCTCGACTTCCCGTTCAGCGCGGCAGGGCCGGGCCCGGCGACGGTCACGCTCGGCCCCGAGGGCCTGGTGTTCGCGCTCGATCTCGGGCGCGCGGTGCGGGGCGGTAGCGGCGGGCTGACGCTCCACTGGAAGGAGCCGCTCCGGGCCGAGCAGCTCGCGCGGATGCCCGCCACGACGCTGACGCTGCCGGTCGACGAGCAGGGCGCGCTCGGGCTCTTCCAGCTTCTGCGCTAGCGCCCGGCCCGCCGGCGCCCCTCGGCTTCGGCCGCGGCCTCGGCCTCCGCTTCGGCCTGCGCCTCGTGCTCCCCCTGCGGCTGCGCGGCGGCCTCGGCGTCGATCCTCGCCTGCCGTGCCGCGAGATCGCGCCAGCGCCCGTCGCGCTCCGCCGCGCCGAACAGGTAGCGGATGCGCCCCTCAGCGTCGAGCTCCAGGCTCACGTCCGCGTCGGGATCCTTGGCGAGCTCGGTGAGCAGCGCGTCGGCCTGGGCTTCCGCGACCGAGAGCGCCCGGGCCGCGTCCGCGGCCGTGAGCGTCCCCTGCCGGTGCTCGGCCAGCGCCCGGATGGTCTGGAGCTGCGCGGCGCGCTCGGCCGCGTCGCCGGAGCGGCGCAGCTTGCGGCCGCCGAGCAGCAGGACCGTGCTCAGCGCGAGCGTGACGAGCGCGACCGGCACCCCGAAGGCCAGGCCGAGCAGGCTCTGGGGGCCGAAGACGGCCTGGCCCACCGTGTGGGCGGCCAGGCCGAGCATGAGGGAAACGGCTAGCCCGAGCACCATCAGCGCCCAGCCGAAGATCCCGGCCGCGAATCCGCCGAAGCGGGCCGGCCGGCCGGCCAGGTTGAGAGCGGGGGCGGCGAACGGGGTGCGCGGAGCGCCGCACACGGTACAGGCCGCCCCTAGCCCGCGCAGCACGATGGGCGCACGCTGGCCGCAGCGGGGGCAGATCGCGCCGGGTGGGCTCGTCACGCGCCGAGCGTCCAGGAGCGCCGTGCGGCCGTCAAGGTCCCTCAGATCGCGCCCTTGAGCTCCAGGAAGGCGAAGCTCGGATAGGAGCCGTACTCGCTCCGGAGCTCGGGCAAGATGCCGGCCGCCCGAACCGGCCTGCTGCCCACCGGCAGGTAGCCGCCCACCACGACCACGGCGTTGGCAGCGAGCTCGTAGCTCAGCGAGAGCAGCACGAGGGCGCTCGGATCGGTCAGGTTCGCAATGGCCGCCGAGACGAGGTGGGCGAGGGGGTGGAGCTGCCAGTCGGCGCTCAGGCCACCGTAGAGCTGGCCCAGCGCCACCTGCTCGCCCACGGCCACCCGCTCGGAGAGGGCGATCCGCAGGTAGCCCGCCGGCTCCGTGGCGCCGAACCCATTCAGATACAGCTCCGGCACGAGGGTCAGCGTGGAGATGGGCTTGAAAGTCGCCCCGACGAGCGCGCTCGGCACCGGCAGGGCGCGATCTTCGATCGCCGGCGAGCCGAGGCTCTGGTCCGAAAGAAGCGTCAGCGTGAGCTCCGCGTAGGCGTCGAACGCGGCGGCATCGAGCACCGCGTCGATGCTGCCCCACAGGTCGCCGCGCACCAGGCCCGCCATCGCGCCGATCTCGCCCCGGCTCCAACCCTGCGCGAAGCGGCCGAGCAGGCTCGATCCGCGTCCGGTGGCTTCCAGATCCACCTGCTCGGGCTGCCCGGCGGGCTCGATCTCCCCCCCCACGAGAAGCAGCGTGAGCGTGCTCTGCTCGGCCATGGACCAGTCCAGGCGCAGCGCGTCCGCGCCCGGCCTGTACTCCTTGTCTATCTCGGTCAGCGCGAAAGAGCTGATGCGGTCCGTCGGGCGCCAGATCTGCCCGCGGCCGAAGCTCAGCGGCTGGCGGCCGGCCGTGAGCGTGAGCGGCCCGGGGCTGACGGCCACGTAGAGCCAGTCGATGCTGGCGCGCAGATCGAGCGTCGGCTCCTCGGTCAGCCGGTGCTCCAGCGGCAGCCAGCGCGGCGGGCTTGCGCCGCGGCCCAGGGGTATCGCCGCTGTCCCGGCGTGCGAGCGCACGCTGGCCGTAAGGGGCGCGTGCAGGGCGAGCTTGAAGCCAGGCGAGCGGTGCGCGAACACGAGCCGGGCGTCGAACACGCCAATGCCGGTCGGGTTCTCGTCGGAGAGACTGAGCGGCGGAGCGAGCACGTCGCCGGCGAGCCAGAAGGCGAAGCTGCGGACGCAGGCACCGAGATCGGTGCTCCGCTCGCCGAGCTCGTCCTCGCCCAGCACTACCGCCCGGGCAGGCGAGGCGAGCACGAGCAGCACCACGGCCGCCGCCGCGGCCGGGGCGCGCCGCGGGCGCCCCTCAGACATGGCGCATGGCCTCCACGGGCCGCAGGCGCGAAGCGCGCAGCGCGGGGTAGGCGGCCGAGCCGAGCACCACCGCCATGACCACGAGCGTCCACTTGACTACGCCGAGCGCCGTGAGCCGCGAGTAGATCCGGCCGGCAAAAGCGACACCGGCCACCTCGTACTGCTCGGCGCCGGCGATGGCCATGATGTCGATGCCGTGGCGGGCGACCCAGGCGTGCAGCACCAGGCCAATGGCCAGGCCGGCAGCACTCGAGACCAGGCCAAGGACCAGGGCCTCGGCCATGACGATGCGGCCCAGGAGCCACCGGCTCGTGCCGATGGCCATCATGACGCCGAGCTCGCGCGTGCGCTCGGTCACGCTCATCAGCACGGTGTTGAAGATCCCGATGGCCACGATGACGAACACGATGGCCATCATCAGGTACAGGCCGAGCTCGTCGAGCACGATGGCCTCATAGAGCTCACGCAGCGCCGTCTTCCAGGAGAGCACCTCCAGCTCGCCCTGCGCGCCGAGCTCCTTCTGGAGCGCGACCGCCGCCGCGTCGCTCTGCTCCAGATCGCCCAGGAGCACCGCCACCTGGCTGACGCGCTCGCCCAGCCCGAGGAGCTTCTGGGCCTCGTCCAGGGGGATCTCGGTCCACGCGCCGTCGAGCTCGTCCACGCCGGTGCGCACCAGGCCGCAGACGCGAAACGCCGCCGCGGCGGGCCGCGCCGCGCCCACCGGGGAGGCCGTGAGCACCACCCGGTCGCCCAGGCCCACGTCGAGCGCGCGGCCGAGCTCGGCGCCGAGGTAGATGTCGGCGCGGCGAGATCGGAGGCGAGCGGCTCGATCGCGGGATCGACGCCGGAGACGACAACCGCCGTGCTGCGCTCGCCGGCGGCGAGCAGGCCGCTCGTGCGCACGCGCGGAGCAACGTGGGCGACGCCCGGCACGCGGCGCGCCGCGGCCATGACGCGCGCCGGCTCGGCCACGAGCAGGTCGAGGATCTGCTGCTCCTGATACCCCTTGGCCTGTACCAGGACGTGGCCGGCGCCCAGGCGGATGCCCATCTCGGCCATGCGCGCGTGGCCGTCGTCGGCAATGCCGACGAACACGAGCATCATCGCCAGGCCGAGCGAGACGGCCAGCGCCGTGATGAAGGAGCGCCGCTTGTGGCGCACGAAGGAGCGCCAGCCCAGGCGCAGGGCGAGCATCTCAGGTTTCCCTCATGCCGATGGCCGGCGGCAACCGCGCGGCGCGCGCCGCCGGATACAGCGAAGCGAGCAGGGAGCAGGCCGCCAGCACGAGCGCGGGCGCGAACAGGCCCTTGGCGGTGATGGCGCCGTACAGGACCGGTGCGAGCCCGATGCCGCCGAACGACACGCCCGCCGTCAGCAGGCTCAGATCGACGCCCCAGATCACCATGTACAGATCGAGCGCCAGGCCGAGCGCGGTGCCGGCCGCCGAGGCGCAGATCACGAGCAGCAGCGCCTCGGTCACGATCATGAGCACGATCTTCGTTCCCGACATGCCGATGGCCCTGAGCATGCCGAGCTCGCGCGTGCGCTCGAACACAGCCATGAGCATCGTGCTCACGACGCCGAGGGTAGCCACGAGAAAGATGACCAGCATCATGATGAGCATGCTGGCGTCGTTCAGGCGCAGGATCTCGGCGATGTCCGGCCGGATGGAGCCCCACGGCCGCACCGCGAGCTCGGCGCGGCCGGACGCGCCAAGCCGCCTGCCCACGCGGCTTGCCACGGCCGGTGCCTGGCCGGCCGCTGCGAGCACCAGAGCGATCTCGTGCACGCCGCCCCCCAGGTGGACCAGGCGCTGCATGTCCCCCAGGTGCAGGTAGATCCGCCCGCGGTCGTGCTGCTGCGTGCCCGTGCGATGGACGCCCGCGACCTCCAACTCGACCGACTCGGCGGCGCCGTCCACGGCCTGGGTGGAAGCGAAAAGCCGGTCCCCGACCCCGACGCCCAGCACCTTGGCCAGGCTCGCGCCGACGAGCACGCGGGGCGCGCGCGCGGGCGGCGGCGAGAGCGCACGCGCCAAGGCAAGTGACGCCTCGGCGCCCGCGCGCACCGGCTGGGCCGGAAGGCGGGCGGGTGCAGCGGAAGCCGCGCCGTCCGTGGAGCCCGCCAGCGCGGGAAGTGCCTCCATCTCGGCCATGGCGGCCTCTTCGGCCTGGCGCGTAAGCCGCTCGTCGGCCGCGCGCTCCTCGGCCGTGAGCTCGCGGCCGGGCGGCCAGGGCGTCGGCTCGGGGTCGAGGTAGCGACCGGCCACGAGCTGGCGGTCGAGCTCGGTCACCTCGGGCTCGGAGCGCGGATCGACCCCCACGAGCTCGACGCCCGTCGAGCGGTCGCGCGAGCCCACGAGCGCGAACCCATAGGCCCGCGCGCTCGCGGCGCGCACGCCCGGCTCGCCGCGCACCAGGGCGAGCACGCTCTCGGGGTTGGCGAACGGGCGGCGCAGCTCCCGGCGCTTGGCATAGCCCCGCTCGTGGATCTGGACGTGTCCGAGATCGAACCGCACGAGGGCGTGCAGGATCTGCTCGTTCATGCCGTCCGTGAGCCCGTAGCTCGCCACCGTCAGGCCGATGCCGAAGCACAGCGCGCTGGCGGCGACCAGCGTGCGCCGGCGGTTGCGGCCGAGGTTGCGCCAGGCGATTCTCGGGATGCTGGCCACGACTTCCTGTCAATGGCGCAACGCCTGCTCGGTGAACTTGCCCGCGGGGATGTCTACGTCGAGCTTGAGGGTGCGGTACTTGATGCGCGTGCTCTCCCCGGGCTTGCTCGCCACCGTGCAGACGATCACCGTGGGCAGCGTACGGCCGCCGAGCGGTTCCACCTCCGTGAAGACAATGGAGCGCGCCGGCGCACCGTCGCCGGCCTTGCGGTAGTAGTCGGCCCGCCCGGGCAGGGTGGCCCCACCCTGCTCCCACAGCTCGTAGACGATCTTCCCCCATACCACCGGAGCGGTGGGCTTGGGCTCGAGCAGCACGCGGTAGAACACGGCCTCGCCGCCGGCGGGGGAGCCGGCCGTCCACTTGCTCAGAAGCGAGACGCGGTAGTCGCGCGCCAGGCGCGTCTCCTTGACCAGGTCGTCGTTGCTGAAGTGGCTGCCCATCCAGGCGTCGCCCAGCATGGAATGGCCGACAACCTGGACGTGGTTGGTCTTGGGGTCATAGAGCTTGAGCTGATCGCCGACCTTGAGCGTGCCGTAGCCGCGCCACAGCGCCGGCCCGAGGATCTTGATGAGCGTGCGCTCGCCGTCCCTACTGTCGTCCCAGGCCACTATCTTGAAGCTGCGCTCGTAGCTCGCCGTCTTGACCTCCATCTCGATCACGGCGGCCGAGGTCCTGCTGCGGAAGGCGAGATCCGCGCGCCCGACCAGCTCCGCCACGCCGTCCGCCCGGGTAGGGCTGGGCGAGAGCAGCAACCCGAGCAGCGCGAACAGCGCAGCGAGCCGTATGCGTTCACGCCCCCTCCCACCCGGCTCGTCAGGCGGCCGCGAGCGCGAGCGCGCCCGGAGGCCCGGCCCGGAGCGGACTCCTGTACGTGAGGAGCCGGGCCGAGGACGTAAGTCCGT